>NZ_SMKM01000080.1 GCF_004348665.1 Actinomadura sp. GC306
GGGCTGTGGAGATGTGCGGGACCGGGGGTGGCGGGCGCCGGCGGTGCCCGTTGGAACGTTCCTGGCGCGGGACGGCGCCGTGGGCGGGCCCGGTGTCAGCCGGATCCGGCCGAGCCGGCCTCCCGCGAGAGGCCCTGCCCCGGACCGGTGGTGATCGCGGCCATGCCGCTCGAACTGTTCATTGCCACTCCGCTCAGTACTGCTTCGCGCACAGCCCGGTCCGCCCGCCGTTCCGGCAGGTCCGGACTACGCAGTCCTGGTGACGGTCATGGTGATGTGACATGGCGCACGTGGTGGGCGCAGTCCCGCTCACCGGGAGCGAGGGCGTCTCGCGGCGGCGGCCCGGCCGGGGGCGGCCGTCCCGCTGAGCGGAATCCGCAGGTGAATCCCCTGATTCGTGGGCCGACAATGAGCGGTCCGGCGAGGAGGAGGGGTCCGATGGAGATCGTCGAGAAGCTGACCGGTCCCGGCGGTGAGTTCGAGATGCGCGAGGAGGACGTCCTCGGCACACGGCTGCCCGTGTTCACCGGCCGCGCCCGCAGTCTCGGCGAGGTGCTCGCGCGCTCGGCGTCCTACGGCGACCGCGACTACATCGTGACCGCTTCGCGCCGGGTGAGCTTCGCCGAGCACGCCACCGCCGTCGCCTCCATGGCGAAGGCGCTGCGCGACGACCTCGGCGTGCGGCCGGGCGACCGCATCGCCATCAACGCCGCGAACAGCCCGGAATGGATCATCTCCTTCTGGGCGGCGATCGCCGCCGGCGCCGTCGCGGTCGGCTACAACGCCTGGTGGGCGCCGCGGGAGATCGAGTACGCGCTGGGGCACACCGACCCGAAGATCGTGATCGCGGACGCCAAGCGGGCCGCGCTGATCTCCGAGGACGTCCTGACGATCGAGAGGGACGTCCCGTCGCTGACGGCCCGCTACCCGGACGCGGAACTGGACGTCCCGGACGTCGCCGAGGACGACCCGGCGGTCATCCTCTACACGAGCGGCACGTCCGGGCGGCCCAAGGGGGCCGTCCACTCGCACCGCAACCTGACCTCGGTGATCGAGTACCACCGGTACAACGACGCGATGATGAACGTGTTCGGCATCGACCCGTCGACGCGCCGCTACCTGCTCGCCCTGCCGCTGTTCCACATCGCGTCCCTGCACAACCTGGCCGTCCCGCGGCTCGCCGGCGGCACCGCGGTGGTCATGACCGACGGCGGGTTCGACGTGGACAAGGTGCTCAGCCTGGTCGAGAAGGAGCGGGTGACGAACTGGGGCGCCGTCCCCACGATGGCGAACCGCATCATGGAGCACGACGACCTGTCGAAGTACGACCTGTCGTCCCTCACCGCGTTCGCGCTGGCGTCCGCGCCGTCCTCGCCCGCGTTCAAGGAGCGGCTCCGGGAGGTGTTCCCGCCGGCGCGCGGCGCCCTGGTCGACAGCTACGGGCTGACGGAGTCGTGCACCGCCATCTCCGTCGCCACCCCCATGGACCTCGCGGAGGCGCCCGGGACGCTCGGCCGCGCGAACATCGGCGTCGAGCTGGAGATCCGCGACCCCGAGGGCAGGCCGGTCCCCGAGGGCGTCGAGGGCGAGGTGTGCGCCCGCAGCGCCTACAACATGATCGGCTACTGGCGGGACCCGGAGGCCAGCGCCGCGGCCATCGACGCGGACCGCTGGCTGCACACCGGCGACATCGGCGTCATCGAGGACGGCCGGCTGCGGCTCACCACCCGCCGCTCCGACCTGATCATCCGCGGCGGCGAGAACGTCTACCCGATCGAGATCGAGAACGTCCTCGCCGAGTACCCGGGCCTGCGGGAGTGCGCCGTCGTCGGCGTCCCCCACCCGGACCTGGGCCAGGAGGTCGCGGCGGTCGCCGTGTTCGCCGGCACCCCGCCGTCCACGGAGGAGCTGACGGCGTTCGCGAAGGAGCGCCTCGCCTACTTCAAGGTCCCGTCCCGCTGGCACGTGACGACCGACCCGCTCCCCCGCAACGCCACCGGCAAGGTCCTCCGCAAGCAGATCGAGGAGGACATCGCCTGATTCGGCGCGGCTACGCGTCCGCGCGGGCCGGGGTCGCGCCGAGGCGCTCGTCCAGGAAGTCCTCCCAGGTGCGGGTGCCGTGGTCGGCGCCGTCCAGGGCCAGGTTGTCGCCGGCGCGGTAGGCGCGGCCGGCCTTCCCCGGTATGCGGACGGGCATGAACGGACGGCGCTTGCCGCGCGCTCCGAGGTATCCGCGGACCAACTCGTCGAGCCCGTAGACCTTCGGCCCGGCGAGGTCGGGCGCCCGTCCGGCCGGCTGGCCGAGCGCCAGGCCGGCGATCCGGTCGGCGACGTCGCGCGGGTCGACCGGCTGGAAGCGGAGGCCGCCCGGCTTCGGGACGACCGGGAGCCGCGCCATGCTCCGCACGACCTTCAGGACGAGGTCGTGGAACTGGGCGGCACGCTGGATCGTCCACGGCACCCCGGAGTCGATCACGGCCTGCTCCGCGTCGAGCTGCGTCTTCAGCCAGCTCAGCGGGACGCGGTCGGCGCCGATGACCGAGATGAACACCAGGTGCTTCACCTCCGCCCGCGCGGCGGCCCGCACGAGGTTCCGGGCCGCCTCGTCGTCACCCTTGGCGCCGCCCGCGAGATGGACGACGATCTTCGCCCCGGCGACGGCCTCCTCGACGCCCTCGTCCTTCAGCAGGTCACCGGTGACGTACTCGACACCGTCCGCCGCCTCCCGGCTACGCCGGCTGAGCACCCGCACGTCACGCCCGGCCTCCCGCAGAAGCGGGACGACATGCCGCCCAAGCGTCCCCGTGCCACCGGTGACCAGGATGGTTGACGCCATGATTCCTCCAAAGGCCCGCAAGCCGTGTGAGCTTTGTTCTCCTGCCTGTGCCCTCACGACTCAGCGGGCATCCGAAACGTGACATCACCCGGCGTCGGACCGACCACCGCAAGCGGTTACCTGGTGAATCAGGGGCGCCAGGCGGCGACAACGTCCTGCGGCGTCCAGACCAGGTCGATCGGATCGGCGGCGTCCACGCCCGAAAGGGAGACCGCAACCAGAGCGGTCGTCGCCGGGTCCAGGCCCGGGACCTGGGTTGCGGAGCGGCGGAGTTCGGCCAGGTCGTGGGCGTCGAAAGGGCTGTTGAGCCATTTGATGGAGCCGGCGAAGCGGATGCGGTCCGCGACTGGGGCCCGGTCCGCGCCGATGAGGTCGATCTCGGGGTCGAACCGGCGATTCCACCATCCGCCTACCGTTTCGACGTCCGGCCAGGGCAGGTCCGCCAGTTCGAGGGATTGGCGGATCAGAGGCTCGACGGCCCGGCCGCGCCAGGACGTCCAGCGGCGCCGGACGAGGCGGAAACCCGCTTCGGGGCGGCCTCGGCGGGCCTGTTCGTGCGCCGCTCGCAAAGCGGCCAGGTAGAGGCGCAGGTTGCTGTCCGCGACCCGGTAGAGGGCGGGCTTCCCCGGTCTGGTGGACAAGGGCTCGTCAATGGCGAGGACGTTCTTCTCATTGGTGAGGCGGCGCAGCAGTGGTGAGAGGGTTCCCGACGGAAGAACTCCATCGCGGCTGCCGGCGCTCGCGGCGATGTTGGCGTGGGTCCGGTCACCCGCGCCGACGGCCTCCAGGACGCGGCGAGAGAGGTCGGGGTTGGGGAATTCGGCCAGCAGAGACGCTTCCGGAACGTTGAAGAGCGCCGCGGCCGGGTCGGCACATTCCGTTTCCATGAATTCGAGGGCGGGTGTTCCGTGCGGCCAGGTGCGGATGATGCCGGGGAGACCGCCCGAAACGAGGTGCGCGTCAATGGCGTCCGCCGCGTCGAGTCCGAGGGCCTCGCCCGTGTCGGCCGGGTTCAGCGGGCCGAGTACCAAGTTGTCGGCGCGTCCGTAGAAAGGCCGGTCGTAGGCGGTGAGCCTTTCCATCATATGAATGTCGGAACCCAGCAGCAGGAGAAGGACCGGCTTGGACGACAGCAGCCGGTCCCATGCCGTTTGCAGTGCGCCGTCGAACAGCGGGTCCTGTTCGGCCAGCCATGGCAGCTCGTCCAGGACGACGATCGACGGCCTGTCAGGGAGGGTCGTGGCCAGGATCCGGAAAGCGTCCGGCCAGCTGCCATTCTCCAGGAGCGGGACGAGTTCGGGGTCGGCCGGCAGGGCGGACTCCTTGAGGTCGCGCAGGAACGCGGCCACCGCCTCGATGGGCGAGGCGCCCTTGGTGGCCGTGGAGAAGACGTAGGGCACTTCGGACAGGTCGCAGAACTCCTGGACGAGCCGCGACTTGCCCACCTGGCGGCGGCCCCGGATGGCGACGGCCGTTCCACCGCCCGTGGCGGAGACTCGATCCATCCGCTTCGCCAGCAACGCCAGTTCGACCTTCCTGCCGATGAACAAGGTAGCTCCAAACTATGTAGACGCCATCTATGTAGATTCAGTCTACATAGTATGGACGCGTGCCGCCCCGCCCCGCTTCGCGTCCCGGCCGGCGCGCCGCCGGGACCGCGGTCACGCCGCACGGCAGGGTCAGAAGTGTGGGTCGGCGCCGGTGATATGACATGGGAGTTGCCCGACGCAGGACGCGCCGCGCGGACTACCTTGGAAGCATGTCCGACCTGCATGCGGCAGGGACGGGGGCTCCCTTCGCCGCCCGGATCCTGACCCTCAGCGTCGGGACGGTCGGCGAACTCCCCTACAAGGGCCGCACGATCCGCAGCGCGTTCGCCAAGAAGCCCGTCGGCACGCGGATCGAGGCCACCAAGGACGGCCTGGCGGGCGACGAGCAGGGCGACCGCGTCAAGCACGGCGGCCCCGACAAGGCTGTCTGCGTCTTCCCCGCCGAGCACTACCCGCACTATGAGCGGTTGCTCGGCCGCCCCCTTGCCCGGCCGGCCTTCGGCGAGAACCTCACCACCTCCGGGCTGGACGAGCACGAGGTGTGCATCGGGGACGTGTTCCGCGTCGGCGACGCCGTTCTGCAGGTGACCCTCCCGCGCAACCCCTGCTACCGCCTCGCCGCCCGGTACGGAGTGCGGGAGTTGCCGCTCTGGTTCGAACGCTCCGGACGGACCGGCTTCTACCTGCGGGTCCTCCAGGAGGGCCGGATCGGCGCGGGAGACCGGCTCGAACCGGTCGAACGCCCACACCCGCGGGCCACCGTCGCGGAGGCGAACCGCCTCATGCACCACGACAAGCGCGACCTGCCGGCCATCCGGGTGATCCTCGTCCCCGAACTCGGCCAGAACTGGCGCCGCACCTTTGAACGCCGCCTGTCCGGCACCATCGAGGACCCGTCCCGCCGCCGCTACGGCCCCGCCGCTCCCTTATCCTGAGTTCCCACCGCCCGGCACACAGAACGCCCGGAAAGTGGAACAGCGATGTAGGTGCCGGATCGCGTTGCGCCCCACCAGCCCGGCGACAAGAGCGAACACCGGGGCCATGGCCGCCCCTGGCGCTCATGAGACGCCCCTTGCGTGATCGCTGACTCCGGGATGCTCGACCGGCCAGGGAGCGCATTATCGGTCACCTGAAAACAACGGGCCTGTGATCTCTTGAATCAAGATACGGAAAGCAGATTTCGCGCACGAACGAGCGATTCCTGGTTGTGCTTCCTGATTGCAGTGATCTCGGCTCCGAAGACGCGCATCGCGGCCGTGTAGTACCGGCCCTCAAGCTCCCTCCGCTTGGCGGCATACCCCTGCTCCCGCTCGCATTCGGCGTCAGAGACCGCCATTTCTACTTCAAGCTTGAAGGCAGCACTCTGATCCATGGTCTTATAGGCGCCGGCAGCCTTGCTGCGTGCACTCTCCGGATTTGCTAGACCAGGATGCCCCGCTGATGTCATGCACTGCGCCCACACCTTGTTCAAGGCGACCATCTCCGGATCCGCAGCGGCCTTCTTGCGAGCTATGATCGGGATATTGGCAGCGAGATACGAACTCTTGAGCGTCTGCTCAAGCGATCCGAAGATCTTCTTTCTCGCTTCCGAGAGGCAACCTTGAGGGGACGTCTCTATCCGGCTGCCGTCCGGCAGTTCCACCTTGATTCTCTCCACGGAGTCCGGGCCATAGAATGCCTCGCCCCAACTCTTACGCTGCTGGTCCGTCATCTGTCGAAGGCCGGAGGGGTCCGGGTGGTCGGCGGCCCGGGAGAGCCGTTCCCTTGAGCCGTAACCATCGCGTTTCGCCGCAGCGACGGTAATTCCATATTCATCACGACTCATTGTCGGGTGCACATCGCTGGAAGGAGAGGCCAGTTTCACATAATGGAAGCCCTTGGCGGTCATGCAGCGGTGAACGAGCTCCTCCTCGGCGGCAAAACGCGTATCGGCCCCCTCGAACAGGCTCTGGAGTTCGTCGCGGATCCCGGCGTCTGGAGCCTCGGGCACCTTCCACGTCTTCTGCCGGGCCTCTGTCGCCGCCGGTGTGGAGCCATCACTGCACCCGACGAGTACACCGGCTGCGGCGACCACGGTGATCAACGGCACGATTAAGCGGCGAGCACGTCCCCGGCACCTTCGCATGAGGTGTAACCGCACCTCACAGCCATCATCGATTCGATTGGCCGACATGTCGCTCCTCAATTCGTCAGCAGGTTGGGCCTGAGTTCCAGCCGTGGTGGCCAGCGCCGCGGTCAGGGTACACGCCCGAGCCCCGCAAGCGAGATATGCCCTCGCACGCCTCGCACGGTCACGTTAACGTAGTGCGGTGGATTTCCGGCTTTACTCATGGGGAGCCGCCCACATCGCGGACGCCGTTCTTCTCATCGTCAGCGAATTGACCGCCAATGCGGTACAGAGCACGCCGGATCGGGAAATCCGCGTCAGATTGCTGCGGCCTCCTCGGGCGGTGGTGTTCGAGGTGTGGGACGCCTCCGACGCTCTCCCACTCGCGCGGCCCGTCGTGGAACTCACGCTCGATGACGTCCGGCCGGACGGGCGGGCGCTGGACGAGGGATACGACGATGGGACGGGCGGCCGGGGGCTGCCGCTGGTGCAGGCCGTCTCGCACGACTGCGGGGGGGGCGTGGAGGACATCGGGATCGTGGTCGTTGTGCGGGCCGTGCCGGACGGGTGGGCCTATCACCAGGCGCAGTGGGGCCGGCTCGGGTACCTCTGCCCCTGTGGGGACGCTGGGGCGGCGGCCGAGCGGATCGACGGGTTGCTGCGGTCGCGGCTGTTCTCGGTCAGCGGGTGAGTGGGGCGGGGGGCTTGGCATTGCGTTCAAGCGCCTGCTCGATGGTGAACTCCCGCCCGTCCGGGACCCGGTACCGGATCGTGAACCGGCGGGTGGACGTCCCGCCGCCCGAGCGGAGACTCGTTGACTTGCGGCGTGTTGCCCTTTTCAGCACGCCCATAAGGGCGACACGCCGCAAGTCAACGCACCCGGTGGACCTTGCCAGGTCGAGCGTCAGGGGGCTATCGGGTCTCTGGGGAGACCTAGGAGGCGTTCGGCGATGATGTTCAGTTGGACGTCTGTCGTGCCGCCCGCGATCGACAGGTTCCGGGAGTTCAGGAACATCCAGGTCGGGTCGCCCATGCCGCCCTCGCTCTCGCCGGTGAGGGCCTCGGGGCCGATCCAGTCGACGGCGGTCTCCCACACCTGCTGGATGTGTTCGACGCCGATCAGCTTGCCGATGCTGGACTCGGCGCCCGGCTGCCCGCCCGCCAGGGAGCGAAGCGTGGTCCGCAGGCCGAACAGGCTGCTGGACTGGGCGTCGCACAGGATGGCGCCGAGGGTGGTGAGGCGCTCGTCGCCCGCCCCTCCGGCGGCCAGTTCGAGCAGTGCCTCGCCGCCGCTGCCGAGGGACGAATCGTTCGACAGCGACACCCGCTCGTTGGCAAGGGTCGTGCGGGCGAGCTTCCAGCCGTCGCCGGGGGCGGCGACCAGCAGTTCGTCCGGGATGAACACCCCGTCCAGGAACACCTCGTTGAACAGGGTGTCGCCGGTCAGTTCGCGGAGCGGGCGGATGTCGATGCCGGGCGACTTCATGTCGAGCAAGAAGTACGACAGGCCCTTGTGCTTGGGGACGGACGGGTCGGTGCGGGCGAGGAGGATGCCCCAGTCGGCCTCGCGGGCCATGGACGTCCACACCTTCTGCCCGGTGACCTTCCAGCCGCCTTCGACCTTCTCCGCGCGGGTGGACAGGGCGGCGAGGTCGGAGCCGGCGCCGGGCTCGGAGAACAGCTGGCACCAGCGGATGTCGCCGCGCAGCGATCCGGGCAGGAACCGCTCGTGCTGGGCGGACGAGCCGTGCTCGATCAGTGTCGGCACCACCCAGTTGCCGATGACCATGTCGTGCGCGCGGAGCCCGGCGGCGCGCATCTCCTCGGCGATGACCAGCTGGGTGACCGCGTCGGCGCCCTTGCCCCACGGGGCGGGCAGGTGCGGGGACGTGTAGCCGCGGTCGGCGAGGTAGGTGACGCGCTCCTGGCCGTCCAGGGCCTTGGCCGGTTGCAGTTCGGCGCGGATCTCGGCGCGGATCCGCCCGGCCTCGGGCGGCAGCTCGACGGCGAGTTCGCGGCGGACGCCGTCCAGCGTGAGGCGTGCGACGCGGCGGCGCCAGCCCGCGGTGGAGCCGAGCAAGATCCGCAACGTCTGGGCGCGGCGCAGGTACAGGCTCGCGTCGTGTTCCCAGGTGAAGCCGATGCCGCCGAGGGTCTGAATGCAGTCCTTGGCGGTCTGGAACGCGGCCTGCACACTGGTCGCGCCCGCCACGGCGGCGGCCAGCGACGCCTCTTGGGCTCGGGTCTCGTCTTGGGCTCGGGCGGCGTCCCAGGCGCAGGCGCGGGCCTGCTCGGCGTGGGCGAGCATGCGGGCGCAGCGGTGCTTGACGCCCTGGAACTGGCCGATCGGCCGGCCGAACTGCTCGCGGACCTTGGCGTACTCGGCGGCGGTCGACGTCGCCCAGTCGGCCAGGCCGGACGCCTCGGCCGCGAACAGCACCGCCGCGAGATCACGGACGTCCTGGGCGTCCACGTTCAGGAGTGAACGGGCCGGGATCGTCGTATTCTCGGCCTCGATCCTGGCCAGGCGGCGGGTCAGGTCGTGGCTGGGCAGCTCGTGCACCTTGACGCTGTCGCTGAGGACGGCTAGCCAGGCCGTCCCGTCGCCGTCCTTCGCGGGCAGCACGAGGACGTCCGCGAGGGCCGCGCCCATGATCGGGGCGGACGTGCCGGTCAGCGTGATCTCGGTGGCGGAGCGCGACAGCGTCAGCCCGCCCGGTCCCAGGCCGACCGCGCCGGTCTTCGTGCCGTCGGCCAGCAGGGGCAGATGCTCCGCGTGGCCTGCCCGGTGCAGGACGGCGCTCGCCAGGACGGTCGGCAGGAACGGGCCCGGCGCGATGGCGCGTCCCAGCTCCTCCACGACGACGGCCAGTTCCAGCAGGCCGTAGCCCGCGCCGCCCGCGTTCTCCGGAAGGTGCAGGCCGAGGAGCCCCTGCGCGGCCAGGTCGTCCCAGAACGGCGGGAGCTTCTCCCGGTCAGCGTCCACGGTGGCGCGCACCACCGTCTGTGTCACCTGCCGGGCCGTGAAGGCGCGGACGGCGTCGCGCAGGTCGCGGTGCTCGTCCGTCAGTCCGATGGTCATGCGCACGAGACTAGAATTCGTTCTCATTCCACGGCGGCCCTCGTCCCGCTGAGCGGTCCGAGCCGTTCAGAGTGGGCGCGCGGACCCGCTCAGCGGGACGGCGCCGGAGGGAAAAATAGAATACGTACTAGCCTCCGGCGTGCAGATGGACACCGACCCGGAGGCTCCGATGAACGCTGACCTCTCCCTGGCGGGCCGCACCGCCGTCGTCACCGGCGCGGGCGCCGGGCTCGGGCGCGCCGAGGCGCTCGCGCTGGCGGCGCAGGGCGCGAACGTCGTCGTCAACGACATCGGCTCTGCCGCCGGCGACGTCGTCGCCGAGATCGAGGAGGCGGGCGGCAAGGCCGTCGCGGTGGCCGGGGACGTCGGCGCCTGGTCGATGGGCGACACGCTGGTGTCGGCCGCCGTCGACACGTTCGGGTCGCTGGACATCGTCGTCAACAACGCGGGCGTGCTGCGCGACAAGATGCTGTTCAACCTGTCGGAGTCGGACTGGGACGACGTCATCCGCGTCCATCTAAAGGGGCACGCGGCCGTGTCGCGCGCTGCCGCCGTGCACTGGCGTGCGGCGAGCAAGGCCGCCGGGGGCCCGGTCTATGGGCGGGTCGTCAACACGGCGTCGGAGGCGTTCCTGTTCGGGGCGGCGGGCCAGCCGAACTACTCGGCGGCGAAGGCCGGCATCGTGGCGCTCACCCTGTCGACGTCCGCGGGCCTCGGCCGGTACGGGGTGCGGGCCAACGCGATCTGCCCGCGCGCCCGGACGGCGATGACCGAGGCGACGTTCGGCGAGGGCACCTCCCCCGGCGGGCTGGACGTCATGGCGCCCGAGCGGGTCGGGTCGTTCGTCGGCTACCTGGCGTCCCCCGCCGCCGAGAAGATCACCGGGCAGGTGTTCGTCGTCTACGGCGACATGGTGGCGCTGATGGCCGCGCCGACCGTGGAGCGGAAGTTCACCGCGGCGGACGGCGTCTTCTCCGTCGCGGAGCTCGGCGAGCAGATCACCCCCTACTTCGAGGGCCGCGACCCGCACCAGACCTACGCCGCCTACGGCGTCGCCGCGCTCGACGACACCGGCACCAGCAAGCACTGACCCCCGAGACCGCCGATGGCCGCCCCGTGGCGCGAGGGGGCGGCCATCGGTGTACTCGGCCATCGGTGTGGTCAGAAGACTTCAGGCCCGCGCAGGGACGGCTCGGCGCCGCCGTCCACGTAGATGACCTGGCCGGTCATGTGGGTGTTGACCGGGGAGATCAGCCAGCGCAGCGCCTCGGCGATCACCTCGGCGTCGGCGTAGCCGTTCAGCGGCATCGGGACGGCCTCGTTCATGATCTGGAACATGGCCTCGTCGGCGAACAGCGGCTCGGTCATCGGCGTCCGGACGACGCCGGGCGCGATCGCGTTCAGCGGGATGCCCGCGCCCGCCCACTCCGGGGTGACGCAGGCGCGGCGCAGCCACTGGGCGAGCGCCGACTTCGAGGACGTATACGTCTGATATCCGGCGCCGGCCTCGACGACCTTCTCGGCCGCCTGCAGCGCTGCGGCCTCGTCGCCGTCCAGGCAGGCCCGGACGATGGCCTCGTCCACCGGGTGGGTCCCGGCGATGGAGCCGACGACGGCGGCGCGGGGCGCCTCGGCGCGGGCGAGGGCGGGGCGCAGGCCCTCCATCAGGGCGACCGCTCCGAAGTAGTTGACCTTGACGGGGAGGACGGTGGGCTCGGAGACGCCGGCGCAGGCCACGACCGCGTCCAGCGTCCCGCCGGAGAGGTCGAGCACCTCGGCGACCGCCCGCGACCGGCCGTCGGGTCCGCCGAGGTCGGCGCTGACCTCCGCGTCGCGCAGGTCGATCCCGATGACGGTGTCGCCCGCGTCGCGGAGCATCGAGGCGAGGGCCTGGCCTATGCCGGACGCCGAGCCGCTGAGGGCGATGGTCCGTGCCATGTGGGGGTCCCTTCTGGAGGTGTGCGCCGCCGCCGGGACGGGCGACGTCACCGAGCGGCGGCGGCGTTCGAGCGGGGCGCCAGCAGCAGCCGGCAGGCAAGCCGGATGTCGGTCTCCACGTCGGCCATGGAGGAGCGTCCGTTCAGGCTCGACTGGAGCACCCCGTACCAGCACTGCATCAGCAGCCGGACGAGGGTGACGTCCTGCGCGGTCGGGTCCTCGATGCCGACGGCGCGCAGCAGGATGTCGCGGAACGTGTTGTCGATGTGGACGGTGTCGGCGACGGTCGCGACGTGCGCGGTGTTCGACGCGTGCAGCATCGACGTCGACAGGACGGGCTGCGCCATCAGGTGCCGGCTGGCCTGCACCAGCAGGTCGGCGACCGCGTCCTCGGCGGCGGTGCCGGGCGCGGGCTCGGTGACCTGGTCGCGCAGGCGGTCGACCTGCGCCGCCATCACCGCGGTGAACAGGTGCACCTTCGACGGGAAGTACCGGTAGAGGGTGCCGATCGCCACCCCCGCCGCCTTCGCCACCTCGTGCATCTGTACGCGTTCGAGGGGTTTGTCCGCACCGATGCGCGACGCGGCGCGCAGGATGCGCTGGCGCCGGTCGTGCTGCTCCGGTGAGCTCGGCTCGGCGGACAGCCTGCCCGCTGCGATCCTCGCCACGGTCCTCCCCCCGGGTCCTGCCGCCCGCTGACCTGCCGAGGCCGGCCGGTCGCGTCCTGACACGGAACAATATCCGCAGTCACGGCCGTCCCCGCGATCGGCGATACCGGTCAGTGGGACCGGACGGCCTCGGGCCCGAAAGCCGCGCCTACGGTGTGCGCGCGTCAGGTTCCCGGAGGCTGGAGGCTCGCGTGACGTGGGACGACGAGTACGACGTGGTGGTCGCCGGGTCCGGCGCCGGGGCGATGGCCGGTGCGTTCGCGGCGGCGTCGGGCGGGCTGCGGACCGCCGTCCTGGAGAAGACGGACCGGCTCGGCGGGACGTCCGCGTACTCGGGGTCGGCGATCTGGCTGCCGGGGACGCGGGTCCAGGAGCGGGCCGGGATCGGCGACTCGACCGAATCGGCGCGCACCTACCTGCGGGCCCTGCTCGGCGACGACGACGCCGCGCACCGGGAGGCGTTCCTGGAGACGGCACCGGAACTGGTCGACTTCCTGGAGCGGGACCCCGCGATCGAGTTCGAATGGCGCGCGTTCCCCGACTACTTCGACGCGCCCGGACGCCTCGACGGGGGACGCTCGTTCGTCCCCCTCGACCTGCCGGTGGAGCGGCTCGGCGACCTGGCGGGGCTCGTCCGCCCGCCGGTCGACCGGGACCGCGCGGGACGCGGGCACTCGGCCAAGCCGATGGCGCAGGGGCGGGCACTGATCGGGCGGCTGCTGCTGGCGTTCACCGCGACCGGCAACGGCACCGTCCGCACCGGCACCGCGCTGACCGGCCTGATCGTCGAGGACGGCCGGGTCACCGGCGTGGAGGCGGCGACGGCGGACGGCCCCGTCCGGCTCCGGGCAGCGCGCGGGGTGCTGCTGGCCGCCGGCGGGTTCGAGTCGTCGGCCGCGCTGCGCGGCGAGCGGAACGTGCCGGGCGACGCGGAACGGACGATGGCCCCGGATGGTGCGAACACCGGCGACGCCATCGAGGCGGCCGTGCGGATCGGCGCCGCCACCGGGCTGCTCGACCAGGCATGGTTCTGCCCCGGTCTCCTCACCCCGGACGGGCGGCCGGCGTTCACGCTCGGCTTCCGCGGCGGGCTCATCGTGGACGGGTCGGGACGCCGCTTCGCCAACGAGTCGCTGCCCTACGACCAGATGGGACGGCGGATGGCCGCCGCGCAGGGCCCCTTCCACCTGGTCTTCGACGCGCGGTCCGGCGGGCTGCCGGCGATCTCCGTCCCGCCGCTGGTGCCGGACGACCAACTCGCCTCGGGCGCGTGGATCCGCGCGGACACGCTCGGCGGGCTGGCCGCCCGCATCGGGCTCCCGGCAGCCGCGCTCGCCGCGACCGTGGAGCGTTTCAACGGCTTCGCGGAGAAGGGCGTCGACGAGGACTTCCACCGCGGCGAAGACCCCTACGACCGCTACTTCTCCGGCGGCCGGTCCTGCGTCGTGGCGGTCGACCGGCCGCCGTACTACGCGGCGGAGGTCGTCCTCAGCGACCTCGGCACGAAGGGCGGGCTGCGCACCGACCCGGACGGCCGCGTCCTGGACGGCTTGGGCCATCCCATCCCCGGCCTCTACGCCGCGGGCAACACCGGTGCCTCGTTCACCGGCCCCGTCTACCCGGGACCGGGCATTCCGATCGCGTCCGCGATGGCGTTCGCCTACCGCGCCGTTCAGAAGATCAGGAGGGATCACGCATGAGATCTGCCAGGAAGCGCGCGGTGGCCCTGGCCGCCGCGGCCGTCACCCTCGGCGGGACGGCCGGTTTCGTCGCCGTCCCGGCGCAGGCCGGAGAGCGCGGCGGGCACGGTGTGCCGCCCGGACACCGCGGCAGGCTGCTGCACACCGCCCCGCTGACCAACGCGGCGGCCCTGCCCAGCGCCGCCGCCAACCGGAAGATCGGCTACACGTCGGAGGGCGTGGGCGGGAAGCGGATCACCGTGACCGGCACGGTGGCGATCCCGAAGGGCAAGGCGCCGCGCGGCGGCTGGCCCGTGATCAGCTGGGCGCACGGGACGACCGGGACCGCCGACGTGTGCGCGCCGTCCGCCGACACCCCGACCGGGCCGGCCCACGACTACCTCGCCTACAGCGAGCGGTACCTGGACAAGTGGGTGGCCCAGGGCTACGCCGTCGTCCAGACCGACTACGAGGGCCTCGGCACCCCGGGCGGCCACCCGTACATGAACGGCGTCAGCCACGCCAACACCGTCGTCGACATCGTGCGCGCCGCCCGCGAGATGGACCGGCGCATCGGACGCGACTGGTTCGCGGTCGGGCACAGCCAGGGCGGCCAGGCGGCCCTGTTCACCGCCGCGCAGCGGCAGACGCCGCGGGACGTCCGGCTGAAGGGCTCCCTGGCGCTGGCCCCCGGTTCCTTCATCAGCCAGACCCCCGGCTACGTCAGGGCCGGGCTGCCGGGCGCGCAGGGCGCGCTGCCGTTCCTGTTCGTCATGCTCACGGGCTCGCAGGCGGCCGATCCGTCGCTCGTGCCGGAGGACCTGGTGACCGAGGAGGCCGCCCCGCTCGTCGAGGCGACCCGCACCAGCGCCTGCACGGCCCAGCTCAGGGAGCTGAGCGCGGACCTGCCGCCGGAGAACGTGTTCCGGCCGGACGCGGACCTGGCGCCGCTGGAGAACTACCTCCGCTCCCAGGAGCCGCTCGGCCTGGCTCTGAAGGTGCCCACGTTCGTCCTCCAGGGCTCGGCCGACACGCAGGTCACGCCTGGGGCGACCCAGACCGTGGTGGCCGACCTGTGCACGAGGTACGGCGGCATCACGTACGGCGAGTTCGAGGGCGCCGACCACCGCGGCCTCATGGACGTCTCCTTCGAAGAGGCCCTGGACTACGTCCGGGACCTCCGCGCCGGCCGCACTCCGCCGAGCGCCTGCTGACCCGGGCGCGCGGCCTCGTCGCCTGGACGGCGATGAGGCCGCGCCCCCCGGCTCACCAGCGAGCCGTTTCGGCGGCGCCGGGGAGGCGATCATGACGGGATGAGGACGCACAAGGAACTGGCGCCCGGAGTGAAGCTGTCGGCGGCGCTGTACCACTTCCGGGAGAGCCTGTTCCTGCTCCCGGCGCTGGTCGTGGTCGGCGGCCTGGTGGCCGTGGAGGTCGCGGCCGCCATCGACGAGCGCATCGGGACGGACAGGCACGTCCCCGCGACCGTCGACATGAACAGCAACGCGGCGACGTGGCTGCTGAGCACCGTCGCGGGCGCCACGATCACCACCGCCGGCGTCGTGTTCTCGCTGACCGTCGTGAGCCTGCAGCTGGCGAGCAGCCAGTTCTCGCCGCGGGTGATGCGCTCGTTCATCCGGGACCGGCTGAGCCAGGTGGTCGTCGGGCTCCTGGTCGGCACGTTCGTCTACAGCGTCCTGGCGCTGCGGCACATCAACGCGGAGTCGGCGGCGCCCGCCCCCAAGATCACGGTCACGGTCACGGTGGTCCTCACGGTCACCACCGTCCTGCTGATCATCGCCCACCTCAACCGGCTGGCGCACCGGCTCCAGGTCGGCGAGGTGGTGCGCTCGATCTCCGGGGAGGGCGAGGAGGTCCTGCACGCCCTGCTGCGGGCGGGCGCCCACGAACGGCCGGCGGACGACGTCCCGGCCGAGGCGGACGCGGACTCGACGTACGTCGTCCCCGCCGACCGGGCGGGCTGGGTGACCCAGGCGCCCGCGCGGCTCATCCTCCGCGCGGTCCCGCCCGGCACGACCGTCCGCCTCGAAACGCGGACGGGCGCGTTCATCCACGAGGGCGAGGCGCTGGTCACGCTGTGGCCGGCGCCGCACGAACCCGAACGGGTGCTCCGGCGCCTGTCGGCCACCGTCGAGGTCGCCGACACCCGCACCATGCAGCAGGACGTCGACTTCGCGCTCCGGCAGCTGGTCGACGTGGGGCTGCGCGCCCTCAGCCCCGCCGTCAACGACCCGACCACCGCGGTCGAGGCGTCGCTGCGGGTCGGCGGGCTGCTGCGGCACGTCCTCGTCTCCGACCTGCCCCCGGAGAAGGTCCACGGGCCGGAGGAGCGGGTGCTGCTGCGCCCGTACTCGCTGCGGCACGACGAGTACATCCAGCACGGCTTCGACCAGCTGCGCCAGGCGTCGCCGTCCCAGCCGCACGTGGTCGCCGCGCTGCTGCGGATCCTGCGGATGCTGATCCAGCACGTGACGGACGCCGGCCGCCCCGAGCACGTCCCGGCGCTGCGCCGCCAGATGCGGCTCCTCCTCGAAGCGGTCGACGAGCAGCCGGGCCTGCACCCGGAGGACCGGGAGCGGCTCCGCGCGATCGCCCGTGACACCACCGACCCGGCCGACCACGAGAACCCGGTCTCCCAGTCCGGCGACCCTCAGTGACCCGGGTCAGCCCGCGGGCCAGCCGCATCCGCCGCAGAACCTGGCGTCGCCCAGGTCGGTGCCGCAGTTGGTGCAGAACTTCCTGGTCTCGGTCGGGGCGGACGCCTGCGCCGCGCCGCAATTGCGGCAGAACCGGCCGCCACCGGCGTCCTGCCCGCAGGACCCGCAATTGCCGGTGGCCTGCTCGCGGTAATTGACGTCGCGCGTCCAGTCCTGCTCCCGGATCCGCTCGTTCAATTGCCGCCGCTGCGCCTCGGCCTGCATTCCGGCGACCTCCTGGCCCAGCTTGGGAGCGCATTTGACGCACAGCCCGCGCTCGCCGTTCCAGCACACCTGCCCGCACACCCACGTGCCGCAGCGCCCGCACTGCTCGAACTGCGCGGACACCTCTTCGACGGCCTTGGCGAGCGCCTTGTCGCGGGCGGCGCCGCGCTGCCTGCTCCCGTGCAGCCCCTGCGCCTGCCGCCCGAGCCGGGACGCCTGCGCGCCGGCCTGCCCGCCGAGCAGGCCGCCGCCCATCTGCAGCAGCTTTCCGCCGAACCCCGTGATCGAGCGCTGGAAACTCGACGTGTGGCCGTTCCTGCACCGCTGGCAGAAGAACTCGAACTGGAAGCCGTCGCTGTTCGAGCGGTCCCGGTAATTGCTGGTGAACGGCACCATGGAAGCCAATTCCCATCCCCCTCCCCGCACTCGCCCCCGGTGGGCGGGCCCGTGTCGGCGGCAGGCTAACAGCCCCCTTACCTGCGGGTTCATCCGGGTTCGGACCACGACCTGCGGTTATGCCGGGCAAGCCCGGTGAGTCCGGCTCTCGTCACCGCACCGCCGAAAGCCGTTCAGACGAGGTTGTCCTCGACCTTGAGGCCGAAGATCCCGCGTCCCCACATCGACAGGGCGTGCTCCACCTCGTTGGCGACGTGCAGGCTCCCGGCGTGGGCGTCGCGCCAGGCGCGCTCGATGGGGTTGCCCCGCTGGAGCGAGTTGCCTCCGGCCGTCTTGAACAGGACGTCGATGGCCTCGATGGCGCGTTCGGTGCCGCGGACCTGGTCGCGGCGGGCGCGCAGCCGCAACTCCATCGGGATCTTCTCGTTGCGCGCCGCGAAGGTGTGGATGTCGCGGATGTTCCGGTCGGTCTGCAGAACCGCCGCGTCGATCTCGGACGCGGCGCGGGCGACGGCGACCTGCGCGAACGGGTCCTCGACGAACCGGCCGCCGCCGAGGCTGAGCCGGATCCGGTCGCGCATCCGCGCCACGTAGTGGTCGTGGCAGCCCGCCGCCATCCCGATCACGCTGGCGGTGACGGTGCTGGTGAAGATCGTCCCGAACGGCATCCGGTACAGCGGCCCGGTGTTGACCTTGCGGCCGGGGTTGCGGAGCTGCGCCTGCTCGAAGTTGCGCATCGCCCGGTGCTCGGGCACGAACGCGCCCTCGACCACGATGTCGTCGCTGGCGGTGCCGCGCAGGCCCATCGAGTCCCACACCTCGCGGATCTCGTAGTCGTCCTTGGGGACGAGCACCGTCATGAAGTCCACGGGACGGCCCTCGGCCCCGACGACGAGCGCGCCGAGCAGCGCCCACGAGGCGAACTCGACCCCGGACGAGAACGACCACCGCCCGGTCACCTCGTAGCCGCCGTCCACGGGGGTGAGGCGTCCGATCGGGGCATAGGACGAGGCGACGAGAGTGTCCGGCCCGGCGTCCCACACCTCGCGCTGCGCCTCGTCCGCGAACAGGCCGAGATGCCAGGAGTGCACGCCGAGGATGGCCGAGACCCAGCCGGTCGAGCCGCACACCCCGGAGATCGCCCGGATCACCTCGTAGAAGGCGACCGGGTCGCCCTCGGCGCCGCCGTAGCGGGTGGGCTGCAGCATCCGGAACACCCCGGCCGCGGTGAGCTCCCGGACGGTCTCGGCCGGGATCCGGCCCTTCTCGTCCACGGACCTGGCCCGCTCGGCGATGCCGGGCAGCAGCTTCCGCACGCCCTCCAGGACCTCGTTGCTCCCCGGTTCACTGCCGCTCATCGAGACGCTCCCGTCTTCCCTACTCCGGCCCCTGCAGGAGACCATGCCGGTGAATCGCCGCGGGCCCGGGCGTCCCGGCCAGCGGGACTCCCGCGACCTGACGGTGACCTGCGACCTAACGTTCGAATCACCCGTCCACCGCCGAAGGGATGATCAACGTGACCGCAACCGAGTCGGACGCCGTCCGCGCCATCGAGGCGGCGGCGATCTCCCGCCGCTTCGCCCGGGGATGGCACTGCCTCGGGCTGGCCGAGAAGTTCCGGGACGGCAAGCCCCACACGGTCAACGCGTTCGGGCAGAAGCTCGTGGTCTTCACCGGCGAGGACGGCAAGACCAACGTCCTGGACGGCTACTGCCGGCACATGGGCGGCGACCTGTCCGACGGCACCGTCAAGGGCAACGAGATCGCGTGCCCGTTCCACGACTGGCGCTGGGGCGGCGACGGCCGCTGCAAGAAGATCCCCTACTCCCGCCGCGTACCGCTCCGGGCGCGGACGGCGTCGTGGCCGACGATGGAGCAGGACAAGCTGCTGTTCGTCTGGAACGACCCCGAGGGGAGCAAGCCCCCGGCGGACGTGACGATCCCGGTGATCGAGGGCGCGACCCGCGACGACTGGACCGACTGGCGCTGGACCGAGACGGTCGTCAACACCAACTGCCGCGAGATCATCGACAACGTCGTCGACATGGCGCACTTCTTCTACATCCACAAGTCGTTCCCGACGTACTTCAAGAACATCTTCGAGGGCCAGGTCGCCACCCAGATCATGAAGGGCCGCACCCGCGACGACGCCCGCCGGCAGACCACCGGCGGCGGCCCGCGGATGCTCGGCAACACCTCCGTCGCGTCCTACCACGGCCCCTCCTTCATGATCGACGAGCTGACGTACCACTACGAGGGCTACGACCTGCACTCCGTCCTGATCAACTGCCACTATCCGATCGACGAGAACTCCTTCTCGCTGCACTCGGGCATCATCGTCCAGCACAGCGACGCGCTGCCGCCGGAGGCGGCGGAGGCCACCGCGCAGAAGCTCTCGGACTTCATTCTGACCGGTTTCGAGCAGGACATCGCGATCTGGCGCCGCAAGGCCCGCATCGACAACCCGCTGCTGTGCGAGGAGGACGGCCCCGTCTACCAGCTCCGCCGCTGGTACGAGCAGTTCTACGTGGACGTCGCCGACATCAAGCCCGAGATGACCGACAGGTTCGAGTTCGAGATCGACACCACCCGCCCGGTCGAGTCGTGGGAGAAGGAGGTCGAGGAGAACCTCGCACGCCGCGAAGGGGCCGTCTCGTGACCGCGGACGACCGCCTCCTGGACGCCCCCCTGGCGCCCGTCGCCTGCCGCCGCTGCACCGCCGAGGTCCTGGTGCGCAAGTCGAGCTGGGAGCAGACGAGCATCCAGTGGAACGCCGCCGCCCGCGCCGCCTGCGTGAACCTCACCGACCCCCACGAGACGTGCCCGGCCCTCCGCTCCGCCATCCAGGAGGCCGCCCTGACCGGAGCGGTGACGGTCGTGGACCCGGAGAAGGACGAATGATCGACACCTACGGCCCGTGGGCCGTCATCGCCGGCGGCTCGGAGGGCGTCGGCGCCGCCTTCGCGCACCGCCTGGCCGACGAGGGGCTGAACCTCGTCCTCATCGCCCGCAAGCCCGGCCCCCTGGCGGACACCGCCGAGGCCGTCCGGGCGAAGGGCGTGGAGGTCCGCACCCTAGAGCTCGACCTCGTCTCCCCCGACCCGCTGAAGAAGGTCCGCGAGGTCACCGACGACCTGGACGTCGGCCTGCTCATCTACAACGCGGGCGCGAACAGCTACGGCCACGAGTTCGTCACCGGCGACCTGAACCGCTTCCAGGACGTCATCGACCTGAACATCACCGCCCAGCTCGCCTTCACGCACCACTTCGGCGCGCTGATGAAGACCCGAGGCCGCGGCGGCATCCTCCTGGTCGGCTCCCTCGCCGGCTACATGGGCCAGCCGCAGATCAGCGTCTACTCCGCCGTGAAGGCGTTCGGCCGTGTCTTCGCCGAGGGCCTCTGGCTCGAACTGCGCGAACACGGCGTGGACGTGCTGGAACTCGTCCTGGGCGTGACCCGAACCCCCGCCATGGAACGCGCGGGCCTGAACATGGACACCCCGGGCCTGAACGTCGCCGAACCCGACGACATAGCCCGCGAGGGCCTCGAACACCTCAAGGACGGCCCGGTCTGGGTAGCGGGCGGCAACTACGAAATGGCGCAGAAACGCACAGGCTTCCCCCGAGACCGCCTAGTCGCCGGCACCCACAAAGCCATGCAACGCCTCCTCCCGGAGCCCTCCAAGCCTTGATCCCGAGTTGAATCGAGCAGGCCACGAAACCGGCGGGCGACCGGGGAGTTGGCTGGCCGGATTCGCCCCCTTGTAGCCGTGGGGCGTCCCGTCCGGGGGCACCTACGGCAACCCGATCGACCCCGGCCCGGGGATCTCCACGTTCTGACGGAGGAGCCCCCCCGTCCGGGCCTACTTGGTCAGGCGCAGGGCATCGAACGCGAACGTCATCGCCGCGTGGCACAGCGGTTCGGGCGGGTCACCGTGGAGCACCACAGTCCAGCGCAGGAACCTCGCCACGATGACGGCAACGGGCTCGCCGGTCTCGGTGGTGAGGCTGAAGGCGACGCCGGGTTGGTCCTCGCTCCCGGGGTAGGGGACGATCCGGCCGAGCGGCGTCCGGTCGGGGGCCAGGAGCTCCAGCCGGGGCGGGGAGTGGGTGACGCTCCGGACCACCAGCGTCAGCCGCCCGCCGGGAGCGAACACCGCGAACCCACCGGCCAACCGCGCGGCGAAGAACGCGATCTCCTCCGAGGGGGCGTGGGCGGCGACGAACGGCCGGCGGGTCGCGAACCGCCGTTCCCCGAGTCCGGCCCCGGCCAGAGCGCTCGGCGGGCGGGCCGAGGCGCGGAATCTCAGCAGCGTCCGGCCGCGGCCGTCCCGAAATCGGCGCCGGCCCGTCACCGAGGACCCGGTGCCTTCGCCGACCTGGGCGAGCACCCACCGTGCGCGTGCCCGCGCTCGGAAGTGGAAGAAGAAGACCACCCCCACGACGGGCAGTGTCGCCGCCCACATGAGCGCCCCGGGGATCACCGCGTGCCGCGACCGGTCCAGGCCGCCGGCGTACGGGCCGATCGGCCCGACCCGCACCGGCACCTCCCGCCCGATGTCGGCCCGGCCGACCCCGGACACATGACCGGATCCCCGGGTGCCGTCGGCGAACCGCCATTCGCCCCGGCAGTCCAGGAACTCGGTATCGCGCATCGGCTTCCGCTGCTCGCACACCTCGACGGTGGCTACGGCCCGCTCCCCCCACACGACCGTGTAGATGACCACCCCGGGGAGGACGAGCATGAAGAACGCCATCAGCAGCACCCCGAGAACGAAGGAGGCCGGAGCGGTGGCGGCCTCGATGAAACCCTTGGGCCCCGCCCACCGGTCCGACTTCACCGCTGCGGTCATTCCGCCTCTCTCATTTCGTCGGGGTGTGCCGCGCCGGCCGGGAATCGTCACCGGCCCATCTTGCGGCGGAGGTCGTCCATAATGGCCATCGATCCGCAGCCGGCTTGGCCGCTGCCCAACGACTCGGCCGGCGAGCACTCATGTGAAGAGGCCGGTCACTCTTCAAAGGCGGGAAGTAGGTCCGACATCGGGGCGATATCGGCGACGAAGCCGAATCGGCCTTCGCGCATCTCGCGCGCGCCGTCCACGAACGCGCGCAGGGCGAGCCTGGAGAGTGCGCCGCCGATGCTCACCCGCCGGACGCCGATCTCGCCCAACTGGTCCAGCGTGATCGAAGGATCGGCGAAGCCCATCACGACATTGACGGGCCTGTCGACCGAGCTGACCACCGTGCGCATCTGCTCCAGCGTGCGCAGACCCGGGGCGTACAGGACGTCTGCACCGGCGTCCTGGAACGCCTGCAGCCGGCGGATGGTGTCATCGAGGTCGTCGACCCCGTGCAGCAGGTTCTCGGCCCGCGCGGTGAGCAGGAGCGGGACGGGCAGCGCGCGGGCGGCCTCCGCGGCGGCGCGGACCCGCTCGACGGCCAGGTCGAAGTCGTAGATCGGGCGGCGCCGGTCCCCCGTCGCGTCCTCGATGGACGCACCCGCGGCCCCGTGCGCCGCCGCCTCCGCGATCATCTCCGCCGCCTCATCTGGATCGTCGGCGAAGCCGTTCTCCAGATCCGCGTTGACCGGCAGCGGGGTCGCCTGGTCGATGGCACGGCAGTTGTCCAGGATCTCCCGGCGACTCGCACGGCGGCGACCGTGCGAATTGGCGACCCCGAGGCTGGTGGTGCCGAGCGCCTCGAAACCGAGAGCGGCCAGCAGCCGGGCCGTTCCAACGTCCCACGGATTGGGAAGAAGGAGCGGCTCCGGCCGCCGATGAAGCTCCTGAAACCTGGCCGCCTTCGAGGCGCGATCCGTCATGGACACACACCCTCGTTCGGCCGTCCCCATAAGTCAAAGCCCCGCTGCCGGAATAACGCCGATGAGATCAGGGTCGTCGGCCGGCCTCCGCAACGACCCCGATCGCCACACGCACCATGAGCCGCTGCACCGTCCCCGCCTTGACCGTGAACCCGGGCTCGACCGTACGGCTCTTGATCGCGATCGCGCGTTCGCCCAGGTAGGCGTAGGTCTCCGGGTCGAGGAGCACTTCCTCGTGCAGCCAGCCGTCCACCGTCAGGCCGAGACCGATCGCCGGGCGCCCCGCGGCGTCGACCCGGCCCTCGACCGGCGTCACCCCGGGAATCAGCTTTATCGCCCGGAAGATCACTGCCTCCGTCTCCGCGGAATGGACACTGTCCCGCAGAAGCGTGACCAGCGTCTGGTAGGCCATGAAGTAGTGCTCCTTGCTCCCGCCGACCTTCCGCAGCAACGCCGCGGGATCACTGGGCAGGGGCTCGTACTTGACCGCGACGGACGACGACACCGTTTCGTGTCCGGTCTGAAGCTCACCGTCCTTATAGGCGGCGAACCGCCTCCCATCGCCTCGCCGCCACACCTCCCAGGTTTCCGTCTTGTACGGACCACCGCTGACGAGTCCGGCAGGCTTCGCCGACGAGGTCAGCTTCATCTTCGTGTAGACCCATTGCCGAGGCCCGGGTGCATTGAGCGACCGGTTCTCAGCGGCCTCGGCGGCCAGATCGAGAACGTGTCCCGCCTCGGCGGCCGACCCCAGCGAGATGCTCGGGGGCGTTGGCGCCTCTTCACCGGCTTGCAGGACGACCCCGCCGACCGCGATCGCCGCCATAGCACCGACGGCGCCGAGGCGTACCCCAAGACCAGGGAATCGGCGGGCCGGCACTCCCCCGCGCTCGCCGTCTCCCACCTCAACGGGGATTTCCTCGGGCGGCGCAAGCGTCATGATGTCCCTCGCGAGGTCGCGCGCTGCCGGCCGGCCGGCGAATCCGGCCAGGTCCTCATCGTGAACGCGGGCCATCGCCCGCACCGGGTCGTCACTGGGATGGGGCTTCATGTCAGGGAGCTCCGTTCGCTGACGGGACGCTTGGCGCCCCTTGGCATGGATTCGATCTGCGCCGAACGCAGCGCACGGGAGAAGCGCTTGCGCGCCCTGTGCAGCCGGACGCGCGCGGCCCCGGCGGAGCAGCCGAGGACGGCCGCGATCGCGGCGTGATCAAGCCCCTCCCAGGCGACCAGGCCGAGCAACTCGCGATCGTCGTCGGACAGGCCGCCGAACGCCTCCGCAATGGCCGACGCCTCGACGGGGTCGGCGTCGACCGAGGCGATCTCCTCTCGAAGGCTCGTCGTGCGCCGCCGGCGTCGCGCCTCGCCACGCCAGTGATTGGCCAGGACCCGGCGCGCGACCCCGTACAGCCACAGCCGCGCCCTGTCACCGGCCGGGATCTCGTCCAGCCGCCGCCACGCGATGGTGAACGTCTCCGCGACGATGTCGGCCGCGTCGTCCGGGGACGAGCAGCGGCGCAAGACGTAACCGAGAATCGGCTCGTACGTCGCGGCGTACATCGCCTCGAACCGCGCCTCGCGGTCATCCATCGAAGTCCCGATGGTCGGATCTGTCATAGGGCACTGGGCTCTCCTCCACTAGGGAACACCCCCTACGTGTCGAGCACCCCCCAGCCGTTACCGCAC
>NZ_SMKM01000081.1 GCF_004348665.1 Actinomadura sp. GC306
CCCGGAGACGATGAGCGAGACCTTCGCGGAACTGGTCGCGTGCGAGGACGCGCTGATGTTCGTCAACGCGGCGATCACCTCGACCGGCCAGCGGGAATTCCACGACGAACCGGGTGATCAGCGGCTGAGCCTGGAATTCCTGCACGAGTACATGCTGGAGAACTACCGGGAGGTCTACGCCGCGGCCCTCGCGCTGGACGTCAACGACCACAACGCGGCGATCATCATCCGGAACCTCCTGGTGCGGGCGAAGGACGTGGGGATCGAGCGGCGCCGGTACGAGGGCGGGCTCATCGCCCGGCGGCTGGAGCTGATGCCGCAGCACCGCGTCTACCGGGTGTTCCGCGAGCTGCGGCGCCGCGGGGTCAACAACCGCCGGACGCGGGCGATCATCCGGGACTGGATGGCCGGGCGCCGCGACCCGGCGTTCGACCTCGTCAAGTACCGGGGAGCGGTGAAGACCGCGGTGCGGCACGCGCATCTGCGGCTCCCCGGGGAGCAGGGCGCGTTCCTTTTCGCGCCGTCGAGCGTCCGGGCGTTCGAGACGCCGCTGTTCGAGCAGTGGCGGCGAGCGCACTACGAGCGGGCCGCGGTCTACGGGCTTCCGTACACGGTCGCCGAGGGCTTCGCGGCCAAGCACCGGATTCCGCGCGAGGTCTTCCTTGAGCACATCCGGCCCAGGATGACCCGCCTGGAACGGCTCCGGCTGCAGGAGAGCGGCGGCGACGCCGTCCGCACGGACCTCCGGGAGATGCCGCTCACCCGGCTCGCCTCCTACGTGCTGTCCCTGTCACTGGACGCTCGGGCCGCGCGCCGCGCCGAGCTGACCGCCGCGCTGCGGACCGCCGCGCGGCGGGCGGCGGGTGCGGCGCGCGGATCGTGGGGGAGGGTCGCGGCGGTCCTGGACGACAGCTACTCGGCGATCGGGTCGGGGCAGAAGCGCCGGCGCCCGCTGGCGGTCGCGCTCGCCTCGCACTACCTGCTGGAGGCGCTCGCGAAGGAGTACACGCCGCTGTGGACGTCGGGACGCACCGACGAGCTGCTGCTGTACCCGTTCGGACCGACGCCGCTGGGGCAGCGGATCATCGACGCGCTGGACACGGGGCCGGAGCGGCTCGTCATCGTCTCGGACGGCTGCGACAACGCCCCGCCCGGCCTCGCCGGCGACGTCCTGCGGATCTGGCGGACCCGGCTCGACCCCGGCCACCGGGTGGCCCCCGGGCAGCGGGTCATGATCGCCCACCTCAACCCGGTGTACGACGCCGACGACTTCGACGTGCGGCGGCTCTCGCCGACCGTGCCGACCGCCGGGATCCGCGACGCCGAGGACCTGCCTACGCTGGTCGAGCTCGCCCGGTTCGCCGAGGGGCGGGTCGGGCTCGACGGGCTGCGGGCCCATCTGGACGACCGGGCCGCCCGCTTCCTGGGGGACGCGTCATGACCTTCCGCCTGGACGGAATGGAGACCCGCCCCGCGCAGGTGTGCGGCGGCGTGCGGCTCGTCCCCCTCGTCCGCGAAGAACCCGTCCCGGGCCTGCGGCTGCACCGCAAGGTGTACGACGACCCGGTGCCGTTCGTGGACGTCGGCGACGGGACCGTTTACACGTCGTTCATCCCGCACGCCTTCGTAGCGACCTGGAGCGAGCACGAGCACGAGCACGAGCAGGAGCCCGCGGCCTGCTACGGGACGCGGCTGCTGGACCGCGACGCCGAGCCGGCACCACCGCGAATGGCGATACGGGCGGTGCGGCGCATGGCGAGGAAGACGGGCGGGAACCGGCTCCGCTTCCTGCCGCTCCACCTGGCCGTCGAGGGCTACCTCGCGCTGCACTTCGGCGGCCCGGAGATCGTCTGGGCGGAGTGGTCGCGCAGGGCGGTGGCGAAGGGGCTGTCGCCGAGGTGCGAGGAGACCTACCTCGGCCTGCAGGTCCGCGGGCTGGAGGAGGCCCTGCGGGTCTTCGAGATCCACCCCGGGCAGTGCGGCGTGCTGGTCTATGTGGCGGACGCGCTGGCGAGCGCGTTCGTCGTCCCGCACCCCGACGACTACCGGGCGCTGCACCCGACGCTCATCGAGGACCTGTACGGCGAGCTCGTCTACCTGTACGGCCGGCTGAAGGCGCCCGCGGGCGATCTGTCGGCGGGCATCGACGGCGCTGGGATCCGCTCCCTCGCCGACCTGAGGGAGGCGGCGCGCAGGCGGCAGGACGAATGGGCCGCCTTCCACGACGAGGTCATGGCCGCGCAGCTCTTCGACGACGAGGGGTCAAGCGAGTTCGTGCACTCCCTCAACGGCTTTGAGCTGTCGCGCTTCCTGCCGTCGTTCGGGCTGCGCAGGGAGAACCACATCGGCGAGAGCATCACCGACCGAGCCGGCCGCATCGCCTACCTGAAGACGTTCCGGCTCTCGGACGCGCAGGTCAAGCGCGGCTTCCTGCTGAAGACGCTGGCCGCGCACCAGTGGCGGCTGAGCGCCGCGGCCACCGCCCTCGGCATCGGCGAGGACGCCCTGGCGATGCGGATCGAGCGGGCCGGGTTCGGTCACCTGCTGCGCCAGGACGTCCTCGACCACTACAAGGCCCGCACGAAAGCCCGGCCCGTCACCCGGGGCCGGGACCGGGGCCGGGGCACCTGAGGCCGGCGAAGAGGTCGTCCTCCTTGTCCGGCGCCTCCACGCGGCAGAACCGGCGGACGAACGACTCGAACGAGAACACGGCCTGCTGCATCTCCTCGGGCATCCGCAGCAGGAAGATGTTCTCGCCCTGGCTGGCGTGCGCCTGGAGGGCCTTGCGCTTGGCCTCCGCGTGCGCGGACACGTCGAGCATGCTGGTGATCAGCTCGTCGGGGGTGCCGAAGTCCTCCGGCGGGTCGAAGCCGATGTCGATGCCGGCGTCCCGGACGGCCTGGACCATCTGCCTGACGCCCTCGCGCGGGATGGCGGTGTAGTACAGCTTGTCCGGCACGCCGGTCCGCTCGGCGGCGGCCATCGCGATGCGGTGCGCCTGGATGTGGTCGGGGTGCCCGTAGCCGCCGTTCTCGTCGTAGGTGACGACGACCTGCGGCCGGTAGCGCTCCATGAGGGCGGCGAGCCGCCCGGTGGACTCGTCCAGCGGGACGTTCGCGAACGCCTCGGGGTCGTCGTTGGTGGACCAGCCGTCCATGCCGGAGTCGCGGTAGCCGAGCAGCTCCAGGTGGGCGATGTCCAGCAGGCCGGCCGACTCGCGCAGCTCGCCGAGGCGCCGCTCGGCGACCTCGGCCGCGTCGTGGCCCGGATCCCCGGGCTTCACCCCGCCGGGGCCGTCGCCCTGCTCCCCGTTGGTGCAGGTCACCAGCACCGTGCGGATGCCTTCGGCGGCGCAGCGGGCGAGCAGGCCGCCGGTTCCCATCACCTCGTCGTCGGGGTGGGCGTGGACCGCCATCAGCGTGAGTTCATGCGTCATCCGGGCTCCTCGTCGTTCGGCCGTCCACTTTACGAGCACCCGGTGACATCGATGTCTTCCCGGCGTGGCCGGGAGGTCCCTACCGGGCCGTGCCTCCATGCCGTACGGTCCGTACATGGGGTCGCCTCTGGTTCTCCTGGACGTCGATGGTGTTCTCAATCCATTCGAAAGACCCCACCGCGGTTATAAACGCCATCGCTGCTCGCCGAACGGCATGAGCTTCCGGTTATGGCTCAATCCCCGGCACGGACGGTCGCTGTTGGAGCTGACCGAATCGGCCGGGGCGGAGCTGGCCTGGGCGAGCTACTGGTGCGACCACGCCAACGAGTGGATCGCGCCGAGGATCGGCCTGCCGGAACTGCCGTTCGTGCCCATTCCGCGATTCCCCGGGATCGAGGAGGGGCGGACGCTCGGCGCGTGGAAGGCCCGCCACGTCGCCGCGTGGACGGACGGGCGGCCGTTCGTCTGGTTCGAGGACGAGCCGGACGCCACCGAGTGCATCGCGGGGGAGCCGGACGTCGCCGAGCACCTGCTCGTGGAGGTCGACCCGATGACCGGCCTGACCGACGAGCACTTCGCGGCCGCCGCGGCCTGGCTGCGCGCCCTCGCACGCTGACACGCGGCAGGCGTGGCCCCGGAGCGTGCCCAGGGCCCTACACGCAGCGGAACGAGGCGAGCGGCGATGACCAGTCGGCCGGGTCGCGGTAGCCCTTGGCGCGACTCAGGGAGCGGAGGTTGCATTCGTCCAAGACGGCCCGGGGAAGGGCTCCATAGCGTCGGGAGGAGACGAGAAGGGAGCCGACGATGTCGAGATCACCACTGCTTGACCACGTCTTCGGATACATGCCGGCGCAGATGCTGTACGCGGCCGCGGAGATCGGGGTGGCCGACGCCCTGGCGGACGGGCCGAAGACGAGCGCGGAACTGGCGGAGGAGACCGGGACCCACGCGCCGTCCCTGTACCGGCTGCTCCGCGGCCTGACGGGCCTGGACGTCGTGGAACAGAAAGAGCGCGACCTGTTCGCGCTGACCGCTGAGGGGCGGCGGCTCCGCGCCGACGCCCCCGACTCGATCCGCGCGCTGATCAGGTTGTTCTGCGGCCCGGACGTGTGGCGGACGTGGGGCGACATGACCGAGACGCTCCGCACGGGGGAGTACGCCTGGAAGCGCGTGACCGGCAGGACGTCGTTCGAGTTCTTCGAGTCCGAGCGGGAGCTGTCCGAGACGTTCAACGCGGCGATGGCCGAGCACACCCGCGCCGTCGCCCCGGGGATCATCGAGGCCCACGACTTCGCCCGCTACGGCACGGTCGCCGACCTCGGCGGAGGCGACGGCACGCTGCTCGCCGCCATCCTGCGCGCCTGCCCCGGGACCCGCGGCATGCTCGTCGACCTGCCGTCCGGGCTGGCGGCCGCGCCGCGGGTGCTGGAGGCCGTCGCCGACCGCGCGGAGATCGTCCCCCGCGACTTCTTCGAGTCCGTCCCGGAGGGCGCTGACGCCTACGTCCTCAAGAGCGTCATCCACGACTGGGACGACGAGAAGGCCGCCGAGATTCTGCGGAACTGCCGCGCGGCGATGCGCCCGGACGCCCGGGTGCTCCTCCTGGAGCAGGTGATGCCGGAGATGGTCACGCCGGAGGCGACGGGCGTCGTCCGCAACGACCTCAACATGCTCGTCTCGACCGGCGGGCGGGAGCGCACCGAGGCCGAGTTCCGGGATCTGCTGGAAGGCGCCGGATTCACCGCGGTCTCGCTCAACGGGCCGCTGCCGCCGTCCGGCTACCACGTCATCGAGGCGCGGCCGGTGTGACCCCGGGCTCCTTCGTCAGGGGCCGCTTACCGCAGGCGGCGGTATACGTGCAGGATGGGTAACCGTCGCACCCCCTGACGAAGGAGCGCCCATGACCTCTCTCGCCGGACGCACCGCGCTGGTCACCGGAGGCGGCCGCGGAATCGGCCGGGCGATCGCCCTGGCCCTGGCCGCCGACGGTGCCGCGGTGGCCGTCGCCTACCGGCGCGACGAGGAGGCCGCGCGCAAGACCGTCGCGGACATCGAGGCCGCGGGCGCGCGCGGCCACGCGTTCCGCGCCTCGGTCGACGACCTGGGCGAGTGCCGCACCCTGGCGGAGCGGGTCGAGTCCGATCTCGGCGCCCTCGACATCCTCGTGCACAGCGCCGGGATCGCCAGCCGCGGGCAGAGCGTCGCCGACACCGACCCGGCCGAGCTGGAGCGCGTCCTGCGGGTGCACGCCTTCGGCCCGCACCACCTCAGCCAGGCGCTGCTGCCGCTGATGCGCCGCGCCGAGCGCAGCGACATGGTCTTCGTCTCCAGCGTGATCACCGACACGCTGCCGGCGTTCAGCGCCCCCTACACGATGGGCAAGGCCGCGATGGAGGCGCTCGCGCAGACCCTCGCCAAGGAGGAGCGTTCCCACGGCATGCACGTCAACGTCGTCGCGCCGGGCGTGGTCGACACCGACATGGGACGGCGGCTGGTCCGCGCCACCACGGGCATCGAGGACATCCGGCAGGCGGACGCCTCGTCACCCTTCGGGCACGTGTGCTCGCCCGAGGAGGTCGCCGCCGTGGTCCGGTTCCTCGTGTCGGACGGCGCGTCCTACCTCACCGCGCAGCGCGTCGTGATCGACGGCGGGACGTTCTGACGCCGGGCGGCCGTGCTGACGGCGGGACGTGCTGACGGCGGGACGTGCTGAGCGGCGGGGTCACTCGCGCGTCCAGTCGGGCTGGACGAAGTCGGCGACCCTGGCGTGCCGGCCGAGCAGCACCACCTCGCGGAACTGCCACAGCAGCGCGCCGGTCGGGGCGTGGACGCGCCAGCCCGGCCCCAGCCGCATCTGCAGCAGCCGCCCGCCGTCCGGCTGCGGAACCCACGCGGGCGTGTCGTCGGCGGCGAGCTTGCGCAGGCTCGTGTGGTGGACGGAGTGCACCTCGTCCGGGCACGGCACCAGCGGCCCCGGGTCGTCCAGGACCACGACGATCGGCGTGATCGCGAATCCGGACGTGGCGGGGAAGTCGTCGAGCCTGCCGAGGATGTCGCGCGGCCCCGCGTCGAGACCGATCTCCTCCCGCATCTCCCGCAGCGCCGCCTCCTCCGGCGTCTCGCCGTCCTCCAGCCGCCCGCCGGGCAGGCCCCACTGGCCCGCGTTCCGGCCCCGGTAGGCGCGCTTGATCAGGATCACCGAGGGGACGCCGCCGTGCTCCACCGCGCACAGCACGACCCCGGCGCGGCGCAGACGCGGCCCGTCCGGGACGGTCTCGTGCCCGAACGCGCCGAGCCGCTCGGCCGCGACGCTGCGGAACGCGGCGAGGTCGTCGAACGGATCGAGGGGGACGGTCATGCGTCGATGGTGCCAAACCCCTCCGCGCGCCCCGAACCCGCACCCCGTTCCGGAGCGGCCTCCCGCGCGTACCGCGCCGGAGAGGTCCCGACCGCCGCGGTGAACTCGCGGGTGAAGTGCGCCTGGTCGGCGTAGCCCAGCTCGGCCGCCAGCCGCGCCCAGTCCACGTCCGAGCCGGACACGGCCCGCTCGTGGGCCTCGGCCATCCGGAACCGCCGGATGACCCACTTCGGCCCGACCCCCACGTACTCGTGGAACAGGCGCTGCAGCCCGCGCGGGCTCAGGCCCTCCTCCTCCGCCAGCTCGTCCACCCGCAGGAGGCCGGGCCGCGCCGCGATCCGCTCGACGATCGCGGCGGCCCGCTCGGCGGACGGATCGGGCCCCGGCCGCAGCCCGGCCAGGAACCCGCTCAGCAGCTCGCGGCCCTCCCCGGGCCCGGAGGCCGCGAAGATCTCGCGGGCGAGGGCCAGGCCCTCCCGCCCGAACACCTCGTCGACCCCGGCGAAGCGGCCGGTGAAGGCGGAGACCGGCACGTCCTCGCGCAGGAAGGGGCGGAACCCGCCGGGGCGGAAGGCCACGCCCACGACGTACCCCTCGTCCGAGATCTCCTCCGCGAAATCCTCGCGCACCACCCCCGCGATCCGCGCCCGTGTAGTCCCGCCGGTCAGGTAGCTGGTGAAGGTCATGTGCACGGACGGCAGCGTGAGCAGCCGCTGCCGGTGCGGAGCACGCCCGCGCAGATCCCAGCGCAGGACCCAGAAGCGGTCGACGAACGGGGCGAGCACGGGCGGCGGCGCGGACCGCTCGACCCGGAAGCGCTCCAGCCCCGTCCGCGGATAAAGGATGCCCCGCGATCCACCGGGCAGGGATCGTTCCACACGACCAGGCTAGCGCTGTCGCGTTCCTTCAATACCCGCGCCGCGAGCCCTCCCTAGCGTGGACACGTGTTCGAACGGCTGAGCGAAGGAGACACCATGGACGTCCGGAGCCGGATGCTTCCCGCCGCGGAGGCCGCGGCGGCGATCGTCCTGCGGATTCCCGAGGCCGGGCTGGACGCGCCGACCCCCTGCCCGGACTGGGACGTGCGCGCGCTGGTCAACCACCTGATCCTGTGGAGCGGGCGAGGCGAGGCCGCCGCGCACCGGCTGCCGGTCACCGGGCCGGGGGAGGACCACGACTTCACCGCCGAGCCGGGCTGGGCGCAGCGGTACGCCGAGCAGGCCCGCAAGACCGCCCAGGCATGGCAGGACCCGGCGGCGTGGGAGGGCGAGACGAGCCTCACCGGCGGCGACGGCATGCCGGCGCGGTTCGTCGGCGGGATCGTCTTCGGCGAGTGCGTCACCCACGGCTGGGACCTCGCCGCCGCCACCGGGATCGAGCCCGCTTTCCCGCCCGAGGTCCTGCGGACCGAATGGGAGCGGCTCTCCGCGACGGTGGAGATGGGCCGCGAGCACGGGGCGTTCGGCGCCGAGGTGCCCGTGCCCGAGGACGCGCCGCTCCTCGACCGGATCATCGGGCTGTCCGGCCGCGACCCGCGCTGGACGCCCTGAACCCGGGGGACCGGATGGGGGCGGGCGCGCGGGTCCCGGCGCGAACGGGGGCCCGCGCGCCCTACCCTTGAGGCATGTCTTCGACCTCATCGCTGCGCGTCCGGTTCGCCCCGTCCCCGACCGGCATGTTCCATGTCGGCGGCGCCCGGTCGGCGCTGTTCAACTGGGTGATGGCCGCGCAGTCCGGCGGGACGCTCGTCCTGCGGATCGAGGACACCGACGCGTCCCGCAACAGCCCCGAATGGACCGAGGGCATCATCCGCGCCCTCGCGTGGCTCGGGATGGACGGCGAGCAGTACGAGGGCCCCTACTTCCAGTCGGCCAACACCGACAAGCACGCCGAGGCCGCCGAGACGCTGAAGGGCCAGGGCCGCGCCTACTACTGCGACTGCGGCCGCGAGGCCGTGACCGCCCGCACCGGCGACCAGCACAAGGGCTACGACGGGTTCTGCCGCGACCGCGGCCTCGACGCCGGGCCGGGCCGCGCCCTGCGCTTCCGCACCCCCGACGAGGGCCAGACCACCGTCGTGGACCTGCTGCGCGGCAAGCCCGTCTTCGAGAACGCCGTCCTGGAGGACTTCGTCATCGCCCGCGCCGACGGCTCGGTGACGTTCCTGCTGGCCAACGCGGTCGACGACATGGCCCAGGGCATCACCCACGTGGTGCGCGGCGAGGAGCACCTGTCCAACGCGCCCAAGCAGCAGCTGCTGTGGGAGGCGCTCGGCGCGGAGCCGCCCGTGTGGGCGCACGTCCCCGTCATCGTGAACGAGAAGCGGCAGAAGCTGTCCAAGCGGCGCGACAAGGTCGCCCTGGAGGACTACCGCGCCGAGGGCTACCTGCCCGAGGCCATGCGCAACTACCTGATGCTGCTCGGCTGGGCCCCCTCCAACGACCGCGAGATCGTCCCCTGGGACGTGGTCGTCGACGAGTTCCGGATCGAGGACGTCAACACCTCGCCCGCGTTCTTCGACGAGAAGAAGCTCCGCTCGTTCAACGGCGAGTACATCCGCGCGCTGCCGCCGGAGAAGTTCATCGCCGAGTGCCTCCCGTTCCTGCAGGAGGCGCCCTTCGACGTGGACGTCGCGGTGTTCGCCGAGCTGGCACCGCTGGCGCAGACCCGGATCGCGCTGCTGTCGGAGATCGTCCCGATGATCGACTTCGTGTTCCTGGACGAGCCGCCGTCCGACGAGAAGTCCTGGGCCAAGGCCATGAAGGAGCCGGCCGCCGCGATCCTCGCCGGCGCCGAGGCCGCCTACCGGGACGCGCCGTGGAACGCCGGCGAGCTCAAGGACCGGCTGGAGCGCGTCGGCGCCGAGCACGGCCTCAAGCTCGGCAAGACCCAGGCGCCCGTCCGCGTCGCCGTCACCGGCCGCACCGTCGGCCTGCCGCTGTTCGAGTCGCTGGAGATCCTCGGCCGCGACCGCACCCTCACCCGCATCGCCGCCGCGAGGGCCGCGCTGGGCGGGTAGCCGGTGTTCCGGCCGCCCGTCGCGGGCGGCCGGGTCACGCCGGGTCCGGAGCCTCGCCCTCCAGCGCGGTGCGGAGGCCGGCGAGGCGCCGGCCGAGTTCGTCGACCTCGGCGCGCAGCGAGTCCGGGGCGCGCTTGCCGAGGACCTCTGCCTGCTCCTCCACCGCCGCGAGCCGATCGGCGGCCCGCCGCGCCGACGCCTCCCACGGCGCCTCGTCCCCGGACCGCGCCTGCAGCAGCGTCGACTGCTCGCGCAGCAGGGCGGCCTGCTCGCGCAGCAGCGTCGTCTGGTCGCGGAGCTGCTTGTTCTTGTTGTGCAGCTCCACGAACACCGACACCTTCGCGCGCAGCACCCACGGGTCGAACGGCTTGGAGATGAAGTCGACCGCGCCCGCCGCGTAGCCGCGGAACGCGTAGTCGGGGTCGCTGTTCACGGCCGTGAGGAAGATGATCGGCAGGTCGCGGGTCTTCTTGCGGCGCTTGATGTCCCGGGCGGTCTCGAACCCGTCCATCCCCGGCATGACGACGTCGAGCAGGATGACCGCGTACTCGTCGGTGAGCAGCGCCTTGAGCGCCTCCTCACCGGAGCGCGCCCGGACCAGGTCCTGGTCCAGCGAGCTCAGGATGGCCTCCAGCGCGATCAGATTCTCCTCGCGGTCGTCCACGAGCAGGATCTTCGCCTTGTCGTCCACGCGCGTCTCTCCGATTCCGGTCCCCGCGATCGCCCGGCCGCGGCGGCGCCCACGGCGACCCTACTGAACAGTCCTCATGCTCCGGAGCACGCCGGGCGACGGCCTCGCCCGGCGGGCGGGACAAGCATGCCCAGGCCCTTCCCTCCTCAGCGGACGATGGAGGGTTGCAGCCAGTTCCGCATGACGTCAAGGAGGTGGTCGACGTCCACGGGTTTGGGCACGTAGTCCGAAGCGCCCGACTCCAGGGTCTTCTCCCGGTCGCCCTTCATCACCTTCGCCGTGATCACGATAATGGGCAGCTCGGCGAACTGCGGCATCTCCCGGATCGCGGCCGTGGTGGCGTAGCCGTCCAGGCCCGGCATCATGACGTCCATCAGCACGATCGCCACGTCCGGGTTGCGGTGCAGGACGTCGATACCGGCCTGCCCGTCCTCGGCGTACAGGACGTCCATTCCGTACCCCTCCAGGACGCTGGTGAGGGCGAACACGTTCCGGACGTCGTCGTCGACGATCAGCACCTTGCGGCCGGACAGCACGGTGTCGAGGTAGTCCGCCGGCGGCCCCTCCAGCAGCCCGGACGTCGTCGGCCCCGCGTCACGCGCCCGCTCCCCGCCGGGATCGCGCTGCTCGGCCGCCAGCCCGTTCTCCCCGGACTGGCCGTCCCCCGCCCCGGGCTCGGACGCCGTGAGGGCGGCACCGGCGGGCGCGTCGCCCGACACCAGGCCGGGCGACTCCTCCGCACCGGCCCCGCCGCTCGCCGGCGCCGAGCGGCGCCGCCCGTCGCGCTCGCTGTAGCGGGCGGGCAGGTACAGCGTGAACACGCTGCCGCGGCCCGGCTGGCTCTCGGCGTGGATCTCCCCGCCGAGCAGCCGCGCGATGTTGCGGCTGATCGACAGCCCGAGGCCGGTGCCGCCGTAGCGGCGGCTCGTCGTCCCGTCCGCCTGCTGGAACGGCTCGAAGATCTCCTGCAGCTTGTCCTTGCTGACCCCGATGCCCGTGTCGATCACCCGGAACGCGATGACGTCCGGGGTGTTCCACAGCGCGGGCAGCGTGAAGTCGATGTCGCCGGCCCGCTCGATCAGCAGCCGCACCTCGCCCTCGGCGGTGAACTTCACCGCGTTGGACAGCAGGTTCCGCAGCACCTGCTGCAGCCGCTGCTCGTCGGTGTTCAGCGTGGCCGGGACGTCCGGCGCGACCTCCACGCCGAACTGCAGGCCCTTGTCGACCGACAGCGGCCGGAACGTCGCGTCCACGTAGTCGACCAGCGCCGACACCGTCAGCTGCTGCGGGTTGGCCTCCATCTTCCCCGCCTCGACCTTGGCCAGGTCGAGTATGTCGTTGATCAGCTCCAGCAGGTCGGTCCCCGAGTCGTGGATCGTCTGCGCGAACTCCACCTGCCTGCCGGTGAGGTTGCCGTCCTGGTTCTCCGACAGCAGCTTGGCCAGGACGAGGAGGCTGTTCAGCGGCGTGCGCAGCTCGTGCGACATGTTCGCCAGGAACTCCGACTTGTACCGCGAGGAGATCGCCAGCTGCTCGGCGCGCTCCTCCAGCGTCCGCCGGGCCTGCTCGATCTGGAAGTTCTGGATCTCGATCGCGCGGTTCTGCTGGGCCAGCAGCGCCGCCTTCTCCTCCAGCTCGGTGTTGGAATGCCGCAGCTCGCCCTGCTGGCGTTGCAGCTCGTCCGAGCGCTCCTGCAGCTCCTGCGCGAGCCGCTGCGACTCGCTGAGCAGCGCCTCGGTGCGGGTGTTGGCGCTGATCGCGTTCAGCGTGACCCCGATCGTCTCGATCAGCTGGCTGAAGAACGCCAGGTGGACGTCGCTGAACCGGCCGAACGAGGCCAGTTCGATCGCGCCGAGCACGGCGTCCTCGAACACGATCGGCAGCACGATGATGTTGACCGGGGACGCCTCCCCGAGCCCCGAGCCGATCTTGACGTACTCGGCGGGGGCGTCGGCGATCAGCAGCGGCCGGCGCTCCTGCGCGGCCTGCCCGACCAGGCCCTCGCCCAGCGCGAACCGGACGTTGCCGACCCGACCGCGCCGCGTCCCGTAGCCGGCGATCATCACGAGCTCGGTCTCGTCGCCGATGCTCTCCGCGAGGTAGAACGCGCCGTACTGGGCGGTCGCCGTCGGCGTCAGCTCCCGCATGATCAGCTCGGCGACCTGCATGAGGTCCCGGTGGCCCTGCATGAGCCCGCCGATCCGCGCCAGGTTGGTCTTGAGCCAGTCCTGCTCCTCGTTGGCGCGGGTCGTCTCGCGCAGCGTCGCGACCATCAGGTTGACGTTGTCGCTCAGCTCCGCGACCTCGCCGCGCGCCTCGACGGTGATCGTCCGCGTCAGGTCGCCGGTGGCGACCGCGCTGGCGACCTCGCCGATCGCGCGGACCTGGGTGGTCAGGTTCCCGGCCAGCTCGTTGACGCTCTCGGTGAGCCGCTTCCAGGTGCCCGACACGCCCTCGACCTCGGCCTGCCCGCCGAGCCGCCCCTCGCTGCCGACCTCGCGGGCGACCCGGGTCACCTCGGACGCGAACGACGACAGCGTGTCCACCATCGTGTTCAGCGTGGTCTTCAGCTCCAGGATCTCGCCCTGCGCGTCGACGTCGATGCGCCGCGTCAGGTCGCCGTGCGCGACCGCCGTCGCCACCTGCGCGATGTTGCGCACCTGGTAGGTCAGGTTGGACGCCATGCCGTTGACGTTGTCGGTCAGGTCCTTCCACATGCCGCCCGCGCCGGGCACGCGGGCCTGGCCGCCGAGGCGGCCCTCGGTGCCGACCTCGCGGGCCACGCGGCTGACCTCGTCCGCGAAGGCCGACAGCGTGTCGACCATGGTGTTCAGGGTGTCCTTGAGCTGGAGGATCTCGCCCTGCGCGTCGACCTCGATCTTGCGGGTCAGGTCGCCCTGCGCGACCGCCGTGGTGACCTGCGCGATCCCGCGGACCTGCGTGGTCAGGTTGTTCGCCATCGAGTTGACGTTGTCGGTCAGGTCCTTCCAGACCCCGCTGACCCCGGGCACGCGGGCCTGGCCGCCGAGGCGGCCCTCGGTGCCGACCTCGCGGGCGACGCGCGTCACCTCGGACGCGAACGACGACAGCGTGTCGACCATCGCGTTCACGGTGTCCTTGAGCTGGAGGATCTCGCCCTGGGCGTCGACGGTGATCTTCTTGCCGAGGTCGCCCTCGGCGACGGCGGTGGTGACCTGCGCGATGTTGCGCACCTGGTACGTCAGGTTGGACGCCATGCCGTTGACGTTGTTGGTGAGGTCCTTCCAGACGCCGCTCACGCCCGGCACGTTGGCCTGGCCGCCGAGGCGCCCTTCCGTGCCGACCTCCCGCGCGACCCGCGTGACCTCGTCGGCGAAGGCCGACAGCGTGTCGACCATGGTGTTGACGGTGTCCTTGAGCTGGAGGATCTCGCCTTGGGCGTCGACGGTGATCTTCTTGCCGAGGTCGCCCTCGGCGACGGCGGTGGTGACCTGCGCGATGTTGCGCACCTGGTACGTCAGGTTGTTCGCCATCGCGTTGACGTTGTCGGTCAGGTTCTTCCAGACGCCGCTCACGCCGGGCACGTTGGCCTGCCCGCCCAGCTGTCCCTCGGTGCCGACCTCCCGCGCCACCCGCGTGACCTCGTCGGCGAACGCCGAGAGCTGGTCGACCATCGTGTTCACGGTGAGCTTCAGCTCCTGGAGCTCACCCGTCGCCTCGACCGTGACCTTCCGGGTCAGGTCGCCCTCCGCCACGGCGGTGGTGACCTCCGCGATGTCGCGGACCTGCGACGTCAGCCGCGCCGCCATCACGTTCACCGAGGCCGTCACGTCGCGCCACCGGCCCGTCATCCCGCGCGCGGGGGCCTGCCCGCCGAGCCGCCCCTCGGTGCCGACCTCGCGGGCGAACTGGGTGACCTCCCAGGTGAACTGGTCGAGCAGCTCCACCATGCCGTTGACCGACTTGGCCATGCGCAGCAGCTCCCCGCGCATGGGCCTGCCGCGCACCCGCAGCTCGACCCGCTGGCTCAGGTCGCCGGCGGCCACCGCCTCCACCACCTGGCTCATGCCGGTGGCCAGGTCGGTCAGCTTGTCGATGATCGCGTTCGCGTCCTCCACCGCGACCGCCCACGTCCCGCGCAGGGCGCCCGGCGTCAGCCGCCCGCGCAGATGGCCCTCGCGGCCGATCTCCCGGCGGACGCGGTGCAGCCCCGACGCCAGCTCGTGGCCGTTCTGCCGGATCTCCTCCAGGATCGCCGCGGCCTCCGCCACGGCGCCCTCGCCCGGGACGTTCAGCTCGGACCTCGCCTTGCCGTCCCGGACGGCCACCAGCGCTCTCAGAAGCGGTTCGAGGTCGGCGTCGCTGTAGCGGGGGGCGGTGTCGCGGTACCCGCCGCCGGGGCGGGCACGAGACGCGGTACGCGGCATGCTGTTCATCCTCCTGGCCCGCGACTGTCGGGTGTCCGGATACCGGCCGGCCGGTTGGCGCGGGCCCCTTCACCAGGGCCCCTCCTGGCCGCACCCTGTACTCTACGTCGCCGTACGGCGCTGGGACGCCCTCCGCGCAACGGAGGTGAACGGAAGGCGATGACCGCGCGTTTGAGCTTGTAGTCTTCGTGTTACGGTCTGTCGTGTCGCACCGAGGCCGCACCCCGAGGCCGGAACCCCCGGGCCGCACCCACGGCCTCACCTCCGGCACACGGGCCTCGTGGCCGGGCGGCCCACCGGTCTGTCACGATGGCCGGGCCCGGTAGTGACCCATCGAGCGAGGGACGGCAGTTGGATCGGCAGACGGCGTCGGCGACCTTCCCGTCCGCCGCCCCTGCGGTGGCGGACGCGCGCCGGTTCGTCCGGAAGGTGCTGGCCGACTGGGGCATGGACGAGGCCGCGGACGACGCCGTCCTCGCCACCAGCGAGCTCGCCACCAACGCCATCGCCTACGCCGGCACGTCCTTCGAGGTCTCCTGCCGGCTGGCGGCCGGGGAGATCGAGATCGAGGTCCGCGACCGCCACCCCACCCGGGGCATCGACATGCCGGGCGTGACCGCCACCAGCGGGCGCGGCCTGCCGTCCATCGCCCGGCTCGCGGCCTCCTGGGGCGTCTCCTACGACCGCCGCACCAAGGGCGTCTGGTTCCGGCTGCCCCGGCCCGGCGCCGCGGACGCCGCCGCGCCCTCGCCGCCCGCCGCGGGGGCGGGCGAGAGCGCGCCGCCCGGCGAGCCCTCCCGCGACCGCACCGCCCGCCGTGAGCGCGCCGTCCGCGACGCCATGGGCGAGGCGGGCCGCGAGGGCGCCGACGCCGGCCACGCCCGCGAGAAGCCGCTCGGCGACGGCATGGCCGAGCTTCCCGCCGCCGGCGACCGGCTCCTGCGCTCGCCCACGGCCGTGGAGTCCATGGAGGACGGCGTCGCCGGGGTCCGGGAGGTCCTCGGCGCCGAGGGCGCGGCCGTGCTGCTGACCGAGCGCGACGGCCGCCTGATCATGGGCGCGTCCGCCGGGACCGCCACCGACGTGTCCCTCGGCGAGCTGTCGGTGGCCGGACTCGGCCCCGCCGCCCGCGCCGGCTCCGCCTGGGTGACCGGCGACGCCTCCGATCCGACCGCCGCGGCCCTGCAGGCCCGGTCCCTGGCCGCGGCGCCGCTGGAGTCGCAGGGCCGCCTCACCGGGCTGCTGGTGGCCGTCTCGTCGGTCTCCGGCCGGTTCGGCGAGGCCGACGGGCACCGGCTCGGCCGGCTCGCCGACGAGATGTCCCTCTCCCTGGAGAAGGCCAGGGTGGGGGAGTTGGAACGGTCCTGGCGCGGCTGGCTCAGCTTCGTCGCCGAGGCCAGCGACCTGCTCGCCGGGACCCTCGACCAGGAGCGCACGATGGCGCTGGTCGCCCAGCTCGTCGTCCCGCGCCTGGCCACCTGGTGCGCCGTCTACACCGTCGGTGAGTCCGAACCCGACCGGCTCGCCTACGTGTGGCACGCCGACGAGACCCGCGCCGACGGGCTCCGCGAACTGCTCGAACACGCGGGCGCCGCCCCGCCGATGGACGTCCCCGGCCCCTGGAACGGGCTCGCCACCGCCCCGCGGGAGGTCCGGGCCGCCGCCGGGGACACCGCCGCCGACCAGGTCTACGCGTTCCCGCTGATCGCCCGCGGCCGGCGCATCGGCACCATCGTCATCGGCCGCCCGTCCGGCGACCGCTTCCCCCGCAGCGCGATCGAGCTGGCCGAGGAGCTCAGCCGCCGCGCCGCCCTCGCCGTCGACAACGCGCGGCTGTTCTCCGCGCAGACCGCGATGAGCAGCGCCTTGCAGCGCAGCCTCCTGCCGCCCGGCATCCCGGAGATCCCCGGCTTGGAGGTCGCGGTCGTCTACGAGCCCGCCGGCGAGGGCAGCGAGGTCGGCGGCGACTTCTACGACGTCTTCGAGAGCGGGCGGCGCTCCGGCGGCGCACCCGCCGCCTGGCGGTTCGCCATCGGCGACGTGTGCGGCACGGGCCCCGAGGCCGCCGCCGTCACCGGCCTCGCCCGGCACGCGCTGCGCATCCTCGCCGCCGAGGACATGTCCGTCCCCGCCGTGCTGAACCGCCTCAACCGGCTCATCCTCGGCGAGGGCGAGCGCGGGCGGCTGCTCACCCTCCTGCACGGCGAGATCGCGGCGCGCCGCCGCAGCGACGGCGTGACGGTCAGGCTGAGCAGCGCGGGGCACCCGCCGCCGCTGCTGCTCGCCCCCGACGGCAGGGTCCGCGAGGCCGCCTCGCCGCAGCCGCTGCTCGGCGTGTTCGACGGCGTGGACTTCCACACCGACACGGTCCAGCTGCGCCGCGGAGAGGTCCTGCTCTGCGTCACCGACGGCGTCACCGAGCGGCGCTCCGGCGGCCGGCTCCTCGGCGACGGCCAGGGCCTCGAGAATCTTCTTTCCGACTGTGCCGGACTGAGCGCGGGAGCCGTCGCCGCGCGGATCCAGCGCGCCGTACGAGACTTCGGCCCGGAGCCGTCGAACGACGACGTTGCCCTCATCGTTCTGCGGGCGTCATGATGGAGACCAACAATCGGTAAGGTGGGGTGGCGTGGGGCTTGCCTTGCACACGACACGACAGGAAGGCCGCGCGACGATCGCCGCGCGCGGCTCCATCGACCTGCACTCATCCGATGAGCTGAGGTCCCGGCTGACCGAGCTCGTGGACGCGGGCGAGCGCGCGGTCGTCGTCGACCTAGCGGCCGTCGACTTCTGCGACTCCTCCGGTCTGAACGTTCTCGTCCGGGCGTACAAGCACGCCCGCGCGCAGAACGCCACGCTCACCGTGACCGGTGCCTACGGCCGTGTGGAGAACGTGCTGAAGACGACGGGCCTCGACCGTTTCCTGATCGAGGAGACGGCGGAGGAGGCTCCGGCGGATGGGCGGTGAGGAGAGACGATGAAGAACCGCGAGCCGGCGGGGTGACCGATCCGATGACGGAGACCACGCTGCGCGCGGCGCCCCAGACCGAGGCGGTCGAGTACGCCCGGCGCCTGGCCGCCCGCACCATGCGCACCTGGGCGCTCATGGAGCGGGAGGAGCTCGTCACGGCCATCGTCGCGGAGCTGGTCGCCAACGCCGTCCGGCACGCGGGGACGGCGCTGGAGCTGCGGCTGCTGCGCGACGACGGCCGGGTGCGCGTCGAGGTCCGCGACCGGGCCTCCCAGCTGCCGCGGCTGACCGTGCCGGGCCCGCTGGACGAGTCGCACCGCGGCCTGTTCATCGTCGACCGCTTCGCGAACTCCTGGGGCGCCGATCCCGTGACCGGCGGGAAGGTCGTCTGGGCCGAGGTGGACATCTGACGCCCCCTGGACGTCCTGACTGACCGCGCAACGGTATAGGCGCGCAACGGCGTGAAAGCGTCGGGCCGCCGACCGGCTGGTCGGCGGCCCGACGCTTTCACGAGAAGCCCCGAGGCAGAGGGCGCTCAGGCGGACTTGCGGTACAGCTCGGCCACCATGAAGGCCAGGTCGAGCGACTGGCCGCGGTTCAGCCGGGGGTCGCACGCCGTCTCGTACCGCTGGTGCAGATCGGCCTCGGCGAGCCCGTGCGCCCCGCCCACGCATTCGGTGACGTCGTCGCCGGTGAACTCGATGTGGATGCCGCCGGGGTGCGTCCCCAGCGCCCGGTGGACCTCGAAGAACCCGGCCACCTCGTCCAGCACGTCGTCCAGCCGCCGGGTCTTGTGCCCGCTCGGCGCCTCGAAGGTGTTGCCGTGCATCGGGTCGCAGATCCACCCGACGGGGGCGCCGCTCTGCCGCACCTTCTCGATCAGCGGCGGCAGCGCGTCCCGGATCCGGCCCGCGCCCATCCGCGTGATGAAGGTCAGCCGGCCGGCCTCGCCCTCCGGGTTCAGGCGCTCGATCAGCGCCAGGGCGTCGTCCGGGGACGTGGTGGGGCCGAGCTTCACCCCGATGGGGTTGTGGATGTGCCGCAGGAACTCCACGTGCGCGCCGTCCAGCTGCCGGGTGCGCTCACCGATCCACAGGAAGTGCGCCGACACGTCGTAGGGCAGCCCGCTGAGGTGGTCGATGCGGGTCAGGGCCCGCTCGTACTCCAGCAGCAGCGCCTCGTGGCTGGAGTAGAACTCCACCCCGTGGAACTCGTCCGGGTTCGCCCCGCACGCCTTCATGAACGTCAGCGCCCGGTCGATCTCGCCCGCGACCTGCTCGTAGCGGCGGCCCGCGGGGCTGCTCGCGACGAAGTCCTGGTTCCAGGCGTGCACCTGCCGCAGGTCGGCGTAGCCGCCCCTGGTGAACGCCCGGCACAGGTTCAGCGTCACCGCCGAGCAGTGGTACGCCTTCAGCAGCCGCGCCGGGTCGTTGCGGCGGGACGCGGCGTCGAACGCGAAGCCGTTGACCGCGTCGCCCCGGTACGCGGGGAGCTCCACGCCGCCGCGCACCTCGACCGGCTTGGAGCGGGGCTTGGCGAACTGGCCCGCCATCCGCCCGATCTTCACGACCGGGACGCTGGCGGCATAGGTGAGCACGACCGCCATCTGCAGCAGGGTCTTCAGCTTGTTCTTCACCGCGTCCGCGTTCGACCCGTCGAACGTCTCGGCGCAGTCGCCGCCCTGCAGGACGAACGCGTTGCCCGCCGCGACGTCCGCGAGCTGGGTCTTCAGCTGGTCGCACTCGCCGGCGAAGACGAGCGGGGGCTGCGCGGCGAGTTCGGCGGCGACCGCCCGGACCTCGTCCGGGTCGTCCCAGTCGGGCTGCTGGAGGGCGGGGAACGAGCGCCAGGCGTCGAGGTCCCCGATGGCGGAGGTAGTCACACGGAAAGGCTATGACACGCGGCCCGCCCCGGAGGATGCGTCCACCCCCGGAGCGGGACGGAGCGCGATGACGAAGCAACGGCGTTGAAAGCGCAGGGCGAAGCGGTCGCACGAAGAGGAACGGGCGGCCCCGATCGCGGGGCCGCCCGTTCGTCGAACACGGAGCGGAGGAGCTGGGAGGGCCTTAGGCGGCGCGGCTCCCGGCGGTGGCGCGTACCGGCTCCCGTTCGGTACCCGACGCGTTCGCCAGCGTCCGGCGCCCGCTCAGGTCGGTCTCGCCGGCCATCTGCCGCAGCCGTCGCAGCGACCGGTCGGTGATCTGCCGTACCCGGTTGTGGCTCAGGCCGTACCGGGCGCCGATCTGCGCGTACGACAGCGGCTGGCCGCTCTCCATGCCGAACCGGGCCCGCACGATCGCGGCCTCCCGTTCCGGCAGCCGGTCCAGCAGCCGCGCCAGTCCCTCGATGTCGTCCAGCGCGAGGATCTCCGCCTCGGGCGTGACGGCGTCCGGGTCCTCCAGCAGGTCGCCCATCGGCGTCTCGCCGGCGTCGTCGACGGTCGCGTCCAGGCTCGCGGGGTCGCGCCGCCAGCGCAGCAGCTCGTCCACGTGCTCGGCCTCGGTGCCCAGCGTGTCGGCGAGCTCCTCGCGGGTCGGCTCCCGGCCCAGTTCCCGGCCGAGCTGGCGCTCCGCGCGCCGCAGCCGCGACAGCTCCTCCTCGACGTGGACGGGCAGCCGGATCGTCCGCGCGGTATGGCTGAGTCCGCGGCCGATCGCCTGCCTGATCCACCATGTCGCGTACGTGGAGAACTTGAACCCGCGGCGGTAGTCGAACTTCTCCACCGCCCGCATCAGGCCGAGGTTCCCCTCCTGAATGAGGTCGATGAGAGGCAACGAGTCGGTCGGGTACTTCCGGGCGATCGAAACCACGAGGCGCAGATTCGCCTCGACGAAGCGCTGCTTCGCGTGCAGTCCCGCCGCGGCGAGCTCCGCCAGCTCGGCGCGGGTCGCGCCCTCGGGCGCGTCCCCCTGCGCGAGCAGGTGTTCGGCGTACAGGCCCCCTTCGATCGCCTTCGCCAGATCGACCTCCTCCTGCGCGTCGAGCAGGGGAGTACGGCCGATCCGGTCGAGATACGCTCCGACCAGATCCTTGTCGGTAGCGTCGACCCTGTCGCCCTTAGTACGGGTTGCAGCCATCCTGACCCTTCTCCGGTGCGATCTCCCTAGGGGGACAACGCTAATTACCGCTCTGTGATTCCCGGCTGGGGAATACTGCGAGGCTGTCAGCCGCTCTAGGACCTGATACCCGTACTGAGGAGAAACCGACATGGCGACGGTCACACTGACCGCTGAGAACTTCGACGAGGTCGCCCAAGGCGACGGGATCGTCATGGTCGACTTCTGGGCGGACTGGTGCGGCCCGTGCAAGAGGTTCGCGCCCGTGTACGAGAGGTCGGCGGGCAAGCACGACGACATCACCTTCGCCAAGGTGGACACCGACGCCGAGCCGGAGCTGGCCCAGCGGTTCGGGATCAGGTCGATCCCGACGCTGATGGCGATCCGCGACGGCATGATCGTCTTCGCGGAGCCCGGCGCCGTGCCCGAATCGGTGCTGGAGAACGTGATCGAGCAGGTCCGCGGCCTCGACATGGAGGACGTCCGCCGCCGCGCGGCGGAATCCTGAGCCGCCCCGCCGCCGCTTCCCGGTGACGCCGTCGCCCCAGGTGGCGGGTTCGGGAAGCGGGACCGGCGCGGCGATGGCGGGTCGGCAAAGAAGCGCACGGGTGCCGCCCGCGCCGCGCACCGCATGGTCGATGATGGAGGCATGCTCGCCGATGTCGTCCACCATCTGGTGTGCCCCGTGTGCGGATCGGACCTCGCCCTGGCCGACCGCGGACTGCGCTGCTCCGCCGGGCACGCCTTCGACATCGCGCGGCAGGGGTACGCGAACCTCCTGCCGGGCAACGCCCGTCCGGGCACGGCCGACACGCCCGAGATGGTGCGCGCACGAGACGACTTCCTCCGCGCCGGCCACTTCGCGGGACTCGCCGACCGCCTGGCCTGGGACGTCGCACAAGCCCGCCCCGCATTCGTCCTCGACGCCGGAGCCGGCACGGGCTACTACTCGGCCCGGATCCTCGACCGCTCCCCGGACACCGCCGGGCTCGCCCTGGACATCTCCAAACACGCGGCACGCAAGGCGGCCAAAGCCCATCCGCGCGCCGGAGCGGTCGTCGCGGACCTGTGGCGCCCGCTCCCGCTGCGCGACGGGGCCGCGGACACGGTCGTGAACGTCTTCGCACCCCGCAACGCCGCGGAGTTCCACCGGGTGCTCCGCGACGACGGGCTGCTGTTCACGGTGACACCGTCCCCCCGGCACCTCGGCCCGCTCGTGGAAGCGCTGGGCCTCCTCACCATCGACGAACGCAAGACCGAACGCACGGACGCCGCGCTGGCCGGCTACTTCAAGCTCGACCTGCGCCGGGAGATCGACACCCAGGCCGACTTGACGCACGAAGAGGTCGCGACCCTCGTGGGCATGGGGCCGAGCGCGCATCACGTGGCGGCGGACGTGCTCGCTGAACGGCTAGAGCGCGTCCCCGATCCGTTGCCCGTCCCGCTGTCCTTCGTGCTGTCGGGCTACCGGAGGCTCGAGTAGCCGCCTGGCGTCCATGTGCTGCGTGAACTCGATGAGAGCCTGCGGCACTTCGCCCGGCCGCGTCAGGCCCTCCACCCCGGGGACGTCCACACCGACCTGGAACGAAGCCGAAACCCCTCGCACCGTGGCACTCAGCAGCAGACGCTGCAGCGCTTGCCCCGCGCGGATCAACTCAGCGGGGGAGTCCCCGAAGGAGGTCAGCACCGCCCGCTGGACGGCTGAGCCCTGCATGCCCGGCAGCGGGTGGAGCGCCGCTCCCTCCAGCCTTGCCGCCTCGCCCAGCTCGTTGACGAGGGGCACGGTCGGCCGGACCCCGCCCAGCGGACGTTCCGCGGCGGACGGCTTGAGCGTCGCGGCGTAGAGCAGCCGTTCCTCGCGAGTGATCCGGTGACGTCCCGCGAGCCGCACCGCCGCAAGAACCGATGGACGCTCACCGTCCGGTAGCAGTCGCACAACGGCCTCGTGGCCGAGCTGGGCGGCCGCCAGCCGCAGGTTCACGAGCGCGGCCCCGCTGCTCAGATACAGGCTGCGCCCCGCCGGATCCCGCTTCGGCCGAAGCCTCTCCGGGTCGGCATGCACCTCGATCAGGCCGGGGACCACCTTGAACCGCCACGCGTGCACGTCATGGACCGTGGGCCCCATCGTCGCTGCGACCACGAGACGTTCCGCGGAAGCGCGGATGGCGACGGACACATTCACGAGGCGTTCCTCCTGACCTCGGCCGGCGATCCGTCGGGAGGACACCCACCCGGAACGCCGGACTCCGCGGACGTGCGGTCTGCGCACGCTACCTCACTGTGACCCGACGCACGTAGTGGGTGAACGCCGAGGTCAGCAAGACCTATGGTGTGCTCGACGTCTGAAGATGCGCGGGAGACGCGTGTCGCGATTTTGACCGCGCCGCCGGGAGACCTTAACGTCAGTGCTGCTCCGAGGGATGCGGGACGCCAGCGAGCGGCCGGCCCCGGAGACACTCAGTCACGGAAACGGCCCGAGTTGCGCTCGGACTGATGTACGATGGCTGAACAGCCCGAGACGGGATGCTGGACACCAGCGGTGGCCGGCCCGTAGGGCGCCTCCTTCGAAACGATCTTCTCCGGGTCTTCGGCCTGTGGGTGTGGTTGTTGCGTGGGAGATGGTGAACCGTCCGTCCGTCGAAAAGATCTTGGTTGATCGGCTTGACAGCGGCGGGAAACCGGGTAAATTAGAAGGGTTGCCCCGGAGCCGGGGTCCGCGGGAGCGGGGTTCGGCGCGGTGGGTGTCCGTTTCTTGAGAACTCAACAGCGTGTTAAAAGCCAGTGCCTTTATCGGCTCGACCGGTTTTCTGGTCGGGTCGCCCCGTGGCCGCCCTCTCTTCTTGTGGGGGTGGTGGGGATTTCTTTGAGGCAAGAACCCCTTTTGGGGGTTTATTGCTGGGATTGATTCCGAGGTTTGGCCGGGTCTGGGG
>NZ_SMKM01000082.1 GCF_004348665.1 Actinomadura sp. GC306
CCGGGGCACGGCCACACCACCGACCTCCGCGGCCCCTGAGACACCCTGGTCGGACGCGGTCACTAGGCAGGAGATCGCCGCGACCCTGTACCTGAGCCAGAGCGCCCTGTCTCGGGCGGTCGCCCGCCTGGAGAAGCAGGGTTACGTCCAGCGCGCCCTATGCAGAACGACCGCCGCGGCATCTTCGTTCGGATCACCGAAGCCGGGCCGCCGCCACCACGCCGAGGCCCGCGAAACGCACCTAAGATCCTCACCGAGCACCTGACGACGTGACCCTTTACCCGCAGCCCGATCCTTGAGTTGCCTCCTCAGCGACCTGCCTCCGCGCCCCCACATCCCCACGCGGCAAACGCGCCCGCCATCCTTGCCTCCCCGTGCAGCGTCCGGCCGAGCCGCTCCTTGCGTTCGGGGTCCATGCTTTCGGCCTGCTCACACCGGATCGCTGAGGTAGGTCGCGTGCGCGTACTCGTCCTGGCCGTCTATCGCCGCCCTCATCTCGGCCCACGCCGAGTCACAACTGAAGTCGGTCCTCAAGATCCGACGTCAGGTCGTCGGGGCGGGGCGCGGAGGACGGCTGCGTGCTCGGAACCTGCGTGTGCTGGTACCGGTGCTGGTCGGGTTCGGCGTCTGGTCGACGACCGGGGTTCAGCAGGATGCCGCGCGGCTGAGGGGCGTGCGCGCCGACAGTCCGGTGTGGTGGACGCCGTGGGGCTCTGGCCGGCCACAAGAGCACGGAGGTCACCGAGACGGTCTACTGGCACCAGATCCGGCCCGCCCTGCTGGCCGGTGCGGAGGCCATGGACGACGTGTTCCCCGTCGCTGCCGAGGACGCCTGGTCAGGCGATGTGTCGGTCAGTCATGCAGAAGGCCCATCGCGACTGGTCGCGGTGGGCCTCTGGTGTGGAGCCGCCTATCGGAATCGAACCGACGACCTATTCATTACGAGTCTCACAAACAAGATCCACACCCGTCCAGCGATGTCCGCTGACCTGCTGGGCTGCCCCTCTCGAACGCTCTTAGGTTCCACCCTCGTCCAGGCCCGTCCAGAGCCGCCGTTAGCACCAGCGTTAGCAAGCTCAAGCACTCGCACCGACCGGTCCGGGGTGCTCGTTCGCGCGAACGACGCGCAATGTGTGACAGACCGTCTCGCGCGAACGAGTGCCCCGGCTCGCAGGGGTCCAGGGGGCGGCGTAATCTCCTGGTTCGCGCTCGCTCTACCGATCGTCTCGCTGGCCCGCTCGGTCTGTTCACCCTCCCCAAGATCGGCGGATGGCTTATGGTCATGGGCTACCGTGCCGATCATGGGCACGGACGACTGGTTGACCAACACCCGAATCTCATATGACACAGTCGCAGCCAGCTACGCCACTCAGGTGCGCGGTGCCATCGCTGGGCATCAATACCTTCGCGCGGCTCTGGCGCTGTTCGCTGACAGTGTGCGGGCGGCTGGTGGTGGTGTTGTGGCGGATGTCGGCTGCGGCCCCGGCCACGTGACCGCCCACCTACACGAACTCGGTCTGGACGCGTTCGGCATTGACCTTTCAACTGGGATGATCGACGTGGCACGGCGCGATCATCCAGACCTTCGGTTCGACGTTGGTTCGATGACGGATCCGAATTTTTCGGACGCCTCGGTTGCTGGCCTGCTCGCCTGGCAATCCTTGATCCACATCCCCGATGAACAAGTGCTGACCGTGTTCGGGCACTTTCACCGAGCATTGCGCCCAGGTGGACCGCTTCAACTCCTGTTCCATGTCGGCGACGGGTCTCAGTTGAAGACGGAGGGGTATGGCGGTCAGCCGATGAAGGTCCATGTCCACCTCCGTCAGCCTGACCAGGTGTCGTCCTGGCTACGTGACACCGGATTCGAAGTTGAGGCTCAGATGCTCCTCAGCCCGGGCGAGCATGCTTCACAGGCGCTTGTATTCGCGCGCCGGAGGCTTCACGCGTAAATCCCGCCAAACAAGGCGGTCGGGCGACGCGGCGCGGCGGGACCGGACGGGACAGGCCGCACGCCCGGCGCGCCGGGGCGGGCGGTCGCCGGCGGCCGCGAAGCGGGCGCCCTTGAAGACGTAATGAAGGTTCTCATCCGGCGGGCGCTTGCCCTGGTGGCCCTAGGTTTTGGGGTCCTGGCCGCCGATGGTGGGGCCTTGGGGCCAGAGGGCTGTCAGGTCGTGCGGGGTGAGTGGGTCTCGGTAGGCGGCCTGTAGGACGGTTGTTCTGGTTGGCGGGTCGGCTTCGGCGAGGTTGGCGAACCAGTCGAGTCCGGCGGGGTAGGACCACAGGTAGGAGCGTAGTTGGGGGTTGGCTCCTCGGTCGGTGAGCAGGTCGGCTATGGCTGCGTCCTTGATCCAGGGCATTCGGAAGCGGGCGTGGTCGGCCAGTTCGGGGATGCTCGCGCCCTGGTTGAGGGATATGTGCAGTTCGGCGCGGACGAGTTGGTTGTAGTGGTCGAACCTGGTGCGGGTGACGAGTAGCTCGTCGTCGGGGGCGACGAAGAGCGGGAGTGCTTGGGCCAGTCCTTCGAGGAGGACTTGTTGCGGGGCGTGGACCGACATCAGGCGTACCCACGGGACGTCTTGGGCGGCGGCTCGGGCTGACCAGCTCGCGCCTTGTAGGCCGTGGCCGAGTACCTCGTGTAGGGCGAACTGGCGGGCGGCGACCTTGGTGAAGCTGGCGCGGCGCAGGTTGAGACGGAGCCTGATGCGGTCGCCGGCGCCGTCGAGCCAGTAGGCCCAGTAGGCGTCTATCTCGGTGGTCTCGATGGTCAGGTGGAACGGGGCCGTGGTGGCGGTGAGCTGGCGGACGGCGTTCTCGTAGTCGGCGGCGGCTTGGCGGATGGCGTCGGGCGCGTCGTCGGTGTCGATGGGGCCTTCGACGGCGTTGAGGTCGCGGGCGGTGTCGGGTCCCCATTCGATGCCCAGGGCTGCGAGGGCTTGGCGGGCTTGGTCGCCTCGGTGGGTGATGTATCCGTCTTGCCATCCGGCGGCGGGGCATCCCTGGGTTGCCTGGACGTAGTCGTTCAAGGGCGGGTGTTCGCCGAGGAGCGCGCCGAGATAGGCGAGGTCTGCTGCTACGCGGGCGGTGAGGCGGTCGGCTCCGGCCTCGACGGCGCGGGCGTGTAGCTCGCGTAGCTGTTGGTGGACGGCCAGGCGGCTGGTGGCGGGCTCGGCCGGTGTGGCGGTGGGGGCGCAGTCGAAGTCGATGACGGCGACGGAACCGCGGGCGGTTTCGTAGGCGTGCCATGCGCGGATGGCGGCTTCGATCTCGTCACGCAGGTTCACGGATCGGCTCCCAGCGCAGCGTCACGGCCTGGTTCGGGCGCAGGTGGTCACGGGTCAACGACATGACGGCGTCGGTGTCCTGGATGTCCCAGACGAGGCTATCCGTGGCGGTGTTCTCCGAGCCGTCCGGGTGTTCCTCGGTCGCGGTGCATCCGCCGAGGTCGATGCGGCGTTGCCGCACGTGATCTCGTAGCGGCGGCAGTAGCGGGGCATGGCTTCGCGCCAGTAGTGGTTCAGGTCGAACTTCCCGCCGTCGCAGACGTAGCCGACGCGTGCCCACTCCCCCGGCTGGAGGGGCGGGGAGATCTGGAAGGCGAACTTGGCCAGGTTCGTTGTGTCGTGGATGCGCTGGATGGCGATACGCCGGTCAATGTCCGGGATGGGCTTGATGACCAGTGGGCCGGTGGTGTGCTCGTACCAGACTTCGCGCGATTCTGCTCCTGGCGGGCGTCCCCGTCCACGTGGTGGCTTCCCGACTCGGGCACGCTGACCCGGCCATCACGCTCCGGGTCTATGCGCACGTGATCCGGTCGGCCGAGGTGGCTGCGGCGGACGTGTTCGCTCGGGTCATGAACGAGGTCGCCTAGACGCTGCTGTTAGCAAGCCCGTCGGCAAAGAGGCCCCTTCCATGATCGGAAGGGGCCTCTGACGTGCGAGCCGCCTATCGGAATCGAACCGATGACCTATTCATTACGAGTGAATCGCTCTGCCGACTGAGCTAAGGCGGCTTGCCGGGTCGGGCACGGCGGGAAAGAGTCTACCGGGTCCGCGGGGGTGGGTGTGCACCGGTTATTCAGCTGCACCTGGTTCCGTCGTCGGGCGGGTCGCCGGTGATGAGGTAGTCGCCGATGGCCTTGGTGATGCAGGGGTTGCCCTGGAGGTAGGCGGTGTGGCCGTCGCCCTCATAGGTGAGCAGGACGCCACTGGAGAGCTGGTCGGCAAGGTTCTCGGACCACTTGTAGGGGGTTGCCGGGTCGCGGGTGGTGCCGATGACGAGGATCGGGGCGGCGCCGTTGGCGGTGAGGGGTTTCGGTTCCTGGTCGGTCTGGGTGGGCCAGTAGACGCAGGGGATGCCGCCCCAGACGACGAAGGGGCCGAAGCGGGGGGCGACCTTCTCGGCTTCGGCGGCGGCCTGGCCGTAGGTGGCGAGGTCCGGAGGGTTGGGCTTGTCGACGCAGTTGACGGCCATGTTGGCGTCGGTCTGGTTGCTGTAGGTGCCGTCGGGTTCGCGTTCGACCATCTCGTCCGCGAGGCGCAGGAGGGTGGCGCCGTCCTTGCCCTCCATGGCCTGGAGCAGGGCCTGGCGAAGGAGGGGCCAGTACTCCTTGACGTAGAGGGACCGGGCGATGCCCATCACCGCCAGGGACTCGGTGACCTCGCGGGAGTCCCGGGAGTTGGTGAGGGGCTGCTTGTCGGTTTCGGCGAGGAAGGCGGAGATGCGGTTGATGACGGCGTCGGCGGAGGTGCCGAAGGGGCAGTTGTTCGCGACGCAGTCTTCGGCGAAGGCGCGCAGGGCGGTCTCGAAGCCCTTGGCCTGTTCGATCAGGAGGTCGGTCGAGGAGAGGTTGGGGTCGACCGCGCCGTCCAGGGCCAGGGCGCGGAAGTTCTTGGGGAACTGCTCGGCGTAGAAGGCGCCCAGGTAGGTGCCGTAGGACGCGCCATAGTAGGTGAGCTTGTCGTCGCCCAGGGCGGCGCGGAGGACGTCCATGTCGCGGGCGGCGTTGACGGTGCCCACGTAGGGGAGTTTGTCGTCGGCCTTGGACTCGCAGTTCTCCGCGAACTTCTTGCCCTGGGCTCCGAGCTGCTGGGTCTCGCGCTTGTCGTCCGGGGAGGCGTCGGTGGCGAAGAAGGCGTCGAGCTGGGCGCCGGTGTTGCAGCGGACGGCGGCGCTGTCGGCGACGCCGCGGGGGTCGAAGCCGACGATGTCGAAGCGGCGGCGGAGGTCGGCGCCGAAGGCGCGGGCGGCCTGGCGGACGAAGTCGACGCCGGAGCCGCCGGGGCCGCCCGGGTTGGTGAGCAGCGAGCCGATGCGGTTGGAGTTGTCCGCGGCGGGGAGCCGGATGACGGAGATGCCGATCTTCTCGCCGGCCGGCTCGGCGTAGTCGAGCGGGACCTCGACGGTGGCGCACTCGAAGTCGTCCTCGCAGTCCTTCCAGGCGGGCTGCTGGGCGTAGAACGAGTCGAGCCCGGCCGGCACGGAGGACTCGGCCGTGTTGTCGCCGCCGCCGTCGCTGCACCCGGTGACCGCCGTGAACGCAAGCACGGTGGCCGCACCGATGGTCTTCGCTGCCCGCACCCTTGACCCCGTCTCGTCGTAGCGGCACGTACGCCGCCGCCTACGCTACGGCGGCGCGGCGCCCGGCGGCCACTTCCCGGTGTTCGTGTTCCATCCCTTCGGGCGAGGAATCATCAACACCCGGCGGCGAATCGGGAGATCATCGGCGATTACAGCAAGGGATGTAACATCGGCTGATGGTGTGATTCCCGTCGCTTTGGCGCGAAAAGTCTTGAACCTGCGGTTACCTCTCCGTAGGTTACGGAACCGTAAGTTAAGCGTCCTCGGGGAGGCATCTTGGCCGCCGCAACCCGGAACACAGCAACCAGCGCGCGCCGCGCCACGGTCGGGCAGCGGATCGCGGCGGTCGCGCGGCAGCTCACCACGCCGCTGCTGCCGGAGGACTACCTCGGCCTCGTGAACCCGCTGCTGTCCACGGAGGAGCTGCGGGGACGGGTCGAAGCCGTCCGGCACGAGGCGCCGTCCGTGGCGACGATCGTGATCCGGCCGGGACGGGCCTGGCAGGGGCACCGGCCGGGCCAGTGGGTCAAGATCGGGGTCGACATCGACGGCGTCCGGCACTGGCGGACGTTCTCCCTGTCGTCCCCGCCGAGTCCGGACGGCCGCATCACGGTCACGGTCAAGGCCGCGCCGGACGGCTTCGTCTCCGCGCACCTCGTCCACGAGATGCGGCCCGGCACGATCGTCCGGCTCGCCCCGGCGGAGGGGGACTTCGTGTTGCCCTCGCCCGTCCCGGCGAAGCTGCTGTTCGTCACGGCGGGCAGCGGGATCACGCCGGTCATGGCCATGCTGCGGCACCTGCGCGGCGCGGCCGACGTCGTGGTCGTCCACTCGGACCGGACGGCCGGGGACGTCATCTTCGGCGCGGAGCTGCGCCGGATGGACGGGGTGCGGCTGCACGAGCGGCACACGGCGGCGGACGGCCGGTTCAAGCCGTCCGAGCTGCCGGACGTCTGCCCCGACTGGGCCGAGCGCGAGGCGTGGGCCTGCGGTCCCGGCGAGATGCTGGACGACCTCACGGCGCACTGGCAGGCCGCGGGCGCCGGGGAGCGCCTGCGGGTGGAACGTTTTCAGACCGTCCTGGCCGGCGGTGCCGGGGAGGGCGGGCGCGTCACGTTCAGCAAGAGCGGGATCGAGGTGGACGCGGACGGGTCCACCCCGCTCCTGGTCGCCGGCGAGGAGGCGGGGGCGCTGCTGCCGAGCGGGTGCCGGATGGGCATCTGCTACAGCTGCGTCGGCCGGCTGTGCTCCGGCAAGGTCCGCGACCTGCGCACCGGCGAGGTCCACGGCGACGAGGGCGAGATCATCCAGACCTGCGTCTCGGCCGCCGCCGGCCCGGTGGAGATCGAACTCTGAGAGGAGCACGAGGATGACCATCACCGCGACGGGCGGCGGCACGGCCGCCACCTCGGACCGGCTCACGCCCGAGGACTACGAGACCATCGCCGCCGAGCTCGACGCGCTCCGCGAGGAGATCACCGCGACGCTCGGGGCGCGCGACGCCGCCTACATCCGGCGGGTGATCCGCTGGCAGCGCGGCCTGGAGGTCGGCGGCCGCGCGCTGCTGATGGCGTCGTCGCTGCCGCCCGCCTGGATCGCCGGGACCGCGACGCTCGCCGTCGCGAAGATCCTGGAGAACATGGAGATCGGGCACAACGTCATGCACGGCCAGTGGGACTGGATGCGCGACCCGAAGATCCACTCGACGACGTGGGAGTGGGACAACGTCTCCCCCGCCGAGCAGTGGAAGCACTCCCACAACTTCATCCACCACACGTACACGAACGTGATCGGCAAGGACAACGACGTCGGCTACGGCATCCTGCGGGTCGCGCCGGAGCAGTACTGGAGCCCGGTCCACGTCGCGCAGCCCTTCTACAACCTGCTGCTCGCGATGTTCTTCGAGTACGGGGTCGCGGTGCACGACCTGGAGATCGACAAGATCCGGACGGGCCGGCACGACGAGGCGGTCACCAAGGAGAAGCTGCGCGCGATCGGCCGCAAGATCCGCCGCCAGTGGGGCAAGGACTACCTGGCGTTCCCGCTGCTCACCGGGCCTCAGTTCGCCTCCACGTTCGCCGCGAACTTCACCGCGAACATCATCCGCAACTTCTGGGCCCACATGATCATCTTCTGCGGGCACTTCCCCGGGGACGTCGAGGTGTTCGAGAAGGAGCGGCTCGACGGCGAGACGCGGGGCGAGTGGTACGTCCGGCAGCTCTGCGGGTCGGCGAACATCGAGGGCGGGCCGCTGTTCCACCTGATGACCGGCAACCTCAGCCACCAGATCGAGCACCACCTGTTCCCGGACCTGCCGAGCAACCGCTACGCCGAGATCGCGCCGCGCGTCCGGCAGCTCTGCGAGAAGTACGACCTGCCGTACCACACGGGGTCGCTGTCCAAGCAGGTCACGGGCACGTGGAAGAAGATCTTCAAGTACGCGCTGCCGCCCAAGAAGGGCCGCTGAGCGGGGGACGGCCGGTCAGGGCGCCTCGCCGTCGCCGTTGCCGTAGTGCGCGTCGTGCTGGCGGCGGGGCGAGCAGACCGACGCGGACGGGCAGGAGCAGCGCCCGCCGCTGTTGAGCCGGACGGTCACCTTGTCGGACGGGACGTTGCGCCCCACGACCTGCCCGGGGCCGCTCGGCGTGTCCACGCGGGAGCCGAGGGCGGGCATCGTCTCGTGCGCCTTGACGTAGAGAGGGTGCTCGTACTTGAGGCAGCACATCAGGCGGCCGCACGCCCCGGCGATCCGCAGCGGGTTGACGGGGAGGTCCTGCTCCTTCGCCATGCGGACGGAGACGGGCTCGAAGTCCTTGAGGAAGGTGGCGCAGCACAGGTCGCGGCCGCAGGGGCCGATGCCGCCCTGCAGCCGGGCCTCGTCGCGCGGGCCGACCTGCCGGAGCTCGACGCGGGCCTTGATGCCGCGCGCCAGGTCGCGGACGAGGGCGCGGAAGTCCACGCGGTGGGGCGCCGTGAAGTAGATCTTGAAGACGTTGTCGGTGTCGAGGAAGTCGACGCCGATGACCTTCATCGGGAGTTCGTGCTTGCGGATCAGCCGCTTGGCGATCGAGCGTCCCTCGGCGCGGCGGCGGCGGTTGGCGTCGTCGCGTGCGAGGTGCTCGTCGGTGGCGGGACCGGCGCATTCGGGCAGCCCGCCGATGTCGTCGGAGACCCACTGCGGCGCCCACACGCACTCCGCGACCTCGGGCCCCGAGTCGGTGGGGACGAGAACCTTGTCGCCGACCTTCGGGGTGTGCGGGCCAGGGTCGAGGTAGTAGAGCCGGCCGTAACGGGTGAAGCTCACTGCCATCACCATGCCCACGGTTTCGCTCCGTTCGCCCGGTTCCGTGCGGTCCACTGTAGGCCGTCCAGGCGAGAGGCTCACCAGGCGGCGTCGGCGAGGTCCTCTCCTGGGACGGCGTCCGTGCCCTGGGGATAGATGTCACCGGCTGTGGCGAGGAACCCGTTGCCCATGGGGGTCGGGTCCAGGTCGGTGAGGTCGCCCTTCACCTTCTGCTCCCACAGGACCTCCCCGGGCTGCCCCTCCAGCGTGTACGCCTGAAGGGACAACTGGGAGTCCTTCACGATGCCCACGACGATGCCCCTGCCGGTGAACACCGCCGCAGTGCCGCCCTGGGGAAGCGTCATGAGGGCCTTGCTCACCTTCAGGTCGCCTGCGGCACCACCCGTGTCCAGGGTGCGGACCTCGTGCTTGGTCTCCCTGACCTCGCCGCCCGCCGACCGGACAGGGCTCCAGACGAACGAGAGCGTCGCGCCAGACCAGGCGAGGCTGCCGATACGGCCGGACGACTTCGTCGTCCACACCTTGCGGGCACCGGACGGGACGGACACGACGTCCACCCGGCCGCGCATCCCCTGGTACGTGACATAGGCGATGCGGTCGCCGTCCGGGCTCACGGCGAGCTGCGACCACTTGGTGGACGCGCCGGCACCGGAGACGCCCGCCTTCGCGATGTCCTCCAGGGACTTGGGGCGGCCGTCCTCGTCCAGGAAGAAGCGCTGGAACGTGACATCGCGGCCGGCGTTGGACGCGACGACGTACGAGCCGTCCCGGAGCGCGGCGACGCGGTGGAAGCGGCGGTCCGGCGGCGCGGCGACGGGCAGGCCCACGTCGGCGCCGGTCTGCGCGTCCCGGACGACGAGCGCGGCACCGGACTTGGTGACGCCGACGACGAAGCGCGCCGGGCTCTGCGCGGCCTCCGCCGTGGTCTCGGCCTCGCGCTGCTTCTTCGCGGCGCGCTGGTGGCTGCGCACCACGTCCACGCCGGCGCCGATGACCAGTGCCGTGGCGGCGGCGACGCCGATCGGGACCAGTCCCTTCCACGAGCCCAGACTCGTCCCGGGGGGTGGATCCTCACGCCTGTCGCTCATGGGGTCGTCCCGCACCTGCCCTTCCGTTGCCCGTGCCCGTCGTTTCTACCTCATGCGGTCACCGCTCCGCACCGAAGTCGTCAGCCGAGCGCCGCCCGCGCGGCATCGACCAGGGAAGCACGATACGACGCCCCGAAGAGCGCCACGTGCACGAGGAGCGGATGCAGCTGGTGCAGCGGGACGCGTGCGCGCCACCCGTCCGGCAGCGGCGCGGCCTCGTCGTAGGCGGCGAGGACGCGGTCCAGGTGCGGCGTCCCGAACAGCGCCATCATCGCCAGGTCGGTCTCGCGGTGGCCGCCGTGCGCCGCCGGGTCGATCAGCATCGCCCGGTCCGCCGTCCACAGGACGTTGCCCGACCACAGGTCGCCGTGGATGCGGCTCGGCGGCTCCGGCGGCCCGGCGAGCGACTCGACGTCCGCGATGACCCGCTCGACCAGGCGGACGTCGCCGGACGAGAGGTGCCGGGCGCCGCGGCGCAGGAACGGTTCGAGGCGACGCTCGGCGTACCAGCGGGGCCAGCCGCAGTCGTCGGCGGTGTTGTCGAGCGGGAGGTCGGCGATGTAGCCGTCCCAGGGCGCCCCGTAGGCCCGCGGGCGGGCGCCGGTGTGCAGGGCGGCGAGTTCGCGTCCGAGGCGCTCTGCGGCGTCCGGGGCCGGCGACGCGGACGGCAGCCACGGCAGGACGAGCATGCGGTCGTCCACCGCGACGACCTCGGGCACGGGCGCCCCGGGGCCGGCCTCGCCGAGCCAGCGCAGCCCGGCGGCCTCCGCGGCGAAGACGCCCTCCAAGGCGGTTGCCGGGGGGCTTGGGGGGTCGTCCCCCCAGAATGACTCGAAGGCGGTTGCTGAGGGGTCGTCCCCCGCAGACGCCGCCTTCACGAAGACCTCGCGGCCGTCGGCCAGGGACGCGCGGTGCAGCGTCCAGGAGTGGCTCGACCCGAGGTCCGTCAGGTCATCGACCCGGGTTCCGAGCAGCCGCTCAAGCCCGTCCCTCACCGGGCTCAGCCTCCTTGAGCGCGGCGCGGATCTCCTCCAGGAGGCCGGGCATGGCCGCCTCCACCTGGTCCAGGACGAGATCGAAGTCGGCCCGGCCGCCGTAGTACGGGTCGGGGACGTCGAGATCGGGGCCCGCGTCCGGGTCGAACTCGCGCAGCAGCCGGATCTTGCCGCGCGCCTCCTCGTCCGGCGCCATCGCCCGCAGCGCGCGCCGGTGGCCCTCGTCCAGCGCGAGGATCAGGTCGTAGCGGTCGAACCAGCCGTCCTCGAACTGGCGGGCGATGTGCGCGGACCGGTAGCCGGCCCTCGCCAGCGTGGCGACGGTCCGCTCGTCGGCATCGTTGCCGACGTGCCAGTTCCCGGTGCCGGAGCTGTCCACCTCGACGTCCAACCCCTCCTCCTCCACGTGATGCCGCAGGACCCACTCGGCCATCGGCGAGCGGCAGATGTTGCCGGTGCAGACGAACGTGACTCGGTACGACATGCCTTCATCATGCCCGAGACCGCAAAACCGGGCCCGCGGGAAAGAACGCGGCCCCCGGCCACGTGGCCGGGGGCGCGTCCCTGGGGTGGGCTGAGGCCGCGGTCAGCGGACGGCGTTCAGCGCGTCCACGACACCGTTGCCGAAGAACCCGTTCATCTCCTTCGAGCCTTCGCAGGTCTGGGTGGAGGTCCGCTTCACCCATCCGTCGCCCGACCGGGCGTACCAGACGTACTCCACCGTCCGGGGGCTCGGGCAGGGCTTGGCGTTCGCGGTGCCGCGCAGCACGCGCTCGACGTGGCGCGGGCTGAGGGTGAGGCCGCCGTTGCGGCGGTCCCGGTGACCGTACTTGCTGACGATCAGCGCGGCGACGCCCACGGCGTGCGGCGCCGCCATCGAGGTGCCCTGGATGGACTGGTAGTAGGCGCAGTCGTCGCCCTTGCAGCTCTGGACGATGTACGGCACGTTCGGCGTCCCGTCGGCGTTCAGCTCACCGCGGTCCTTCGCGAGCCGCTCGGGGTAGGCGGCCCAGATGCCGGCGCGGTCGTCCGGGCGCTGGTCGGCGGTGTCGACCTTGTCGCCGCCGGGCGCGGCGACCGCGACGTAGCCGTTGCCGAAGCTGCTGTAGTACGACTTGCGGCCGCTCGGCCCGGTCGACGACACCGGGATGACGTGGTCGCCCTCGGACGGCATCGACACGCACTCCGGCGGGACCGTCCGCTCGTACGGCTCCTCGCCCGGCACGGACGGGAAGCCCGGGCTGCCGGAGTCGGTGTTCGTCTTCGTGTAGTCGACGAAGTCGTTCCCGGCCGCGGACACCAGCGTGACGCCGCGCTCGTGCGCGAAGTTCAACGCCCGCTGCGTCGCCTTGATGATGGTGCTCTGCTCAAGCTGGGCCTCAGGGCTGTCGGCCGGATTGCTCACGCAGTTCCAGAGCCAGGGGTCGACGTAATAGCTCATGTTGACCACGTCGATGCCGGTCTTGCCCGCGTAGGTGAGGCCGTCGACGGTCGGCTGCAGGAAGAAGTACCCGGAGTCCTGCCCGACGCGGAGGTTGACGAGCGAGACGTTCGGCGCGACGCCCGCCATGCCGAGCCCGTTGCGGGGCGACGCGATCGTGGACGCGACGTGCGTCCCGTGGTCGTTGTCGTCCCAGTCGACGGGGTCGACGCACGACTCGAACTCGCAGGGCCCGTCGAGCTCCTCGCCGTTGCCGTCGGTCGGGATGTCGCGGGTGAAGTTGCGGCTGAGCCGCCGGTTGAAGTTCGGCTTGATGTCCGGGTGGTCGCCGTCGACGCCCGTGTCGAGGATCCCGACGAGAACGCGCTTGTCGCCCGGCTCCTTCTTGTACGAGCCGTCCGCCGTCGCGCGGATCTGCTTCATGTCCCACTGCAGATCGGCCAGCGGCTCGGTGTCCTTGGACGGCCTGCCGTTCAGGGCCACCGTCGGCTTGGCGCCGACGGTCTCCTCGACCTTCGCCGCCTTCTTCTTCGGTGCCTTCGGCGCCTTTCCGATGATCCGGTTGTGCGCGACGCCTTCCAGTTCCCTTTCGCGCATCGCGGCGCGAATGAACTGCGGATTCTTCGAGCGGACGGTCGCGACGCCAACGTCACGGTTCTCGTGGACGACCTTTCCTCCGGCCTCCTTCACCGCGTGCCGCGCCTTGCCGGGCGGCACGCCCTCCCGGTAGAGGACGACGTACTCCGACTCCTCGCCGTTCGCGTGCCCCGGATTCGGGGCCGCGGACGCGGGGAACGCGAGGGCCGTCACTGTGGTGACGGCACACGCGGCGGAAATCAACGCTCGCCGCAAAGCAGAACCTCCTGGCCGTTGGGGGGATAGCCCGGTTCGGTCGATGATCAGCCAGGCGACGTTACTCGGATTCCCGTTGAGATATGCGAACGGGAACGTAACGAATGGGAACAGCTCGTGTAAGGCGCGCGTCACCCGGTGCGCAGCGCGAGCGTGAGCGCTTCGACGGCCAGCAGCGGATTGACGTTCGCGTCCAGCCGCTCCCGGCACATCATGATGGCGTCGAGCCGTTTCAGCGTGTCCTCCGGGCGGCCGTTCCGCGCGGCCGTCCGCAACTCCGGGCCCAGGTCGATGTTGACGAGCTCACTGCCCGCCCCCAGTTGCAGGGTCAGCACGTCCCGGTAGTAGGAGGCGAGGTCGAGGAGCGTACGGTCCAGCGCGTCGCGCAGCACCCGCGTCGCCCGCGACTTCTGGCGGGCTTCGAGATCCTTGAGGGCGCCGGCCGTCCCGCGCGGCATCCGCCCCTTCTCGCTCTCCCCCAGGGCCTTGCGCAGCGCGGACGTCTCCGACTCGGCCAGCTCGGTCGTCTGCGCGTCCCGCTCCGCCTCGGCGGCCTTCACGAGCGTCTCCGCCGCCGCGACCGCCTGCCCCACCCCGGTCAGCCGGCGCGGAACGGCCACGACGTCGTCGCGCACCTTGCGCATCCGGGGGTCCGCGGCGAGCCGCCGCGCGCGGCTGATGTGCCCCTGCGCGGCCCGCGCCACCACCTCGGCGGTGTCGCGGTCGACACCGTCCCGCTGGACGAGCATGTCCGCCACGGCCGCGATCGGCGGGGTCCGCAGCGTCACCAGCCGGCACCGCGACCGAATCGTCACGAGGAGGTCCTCCGGCGACGGCGTGCACAGCAGCCACACCGTCCGCGGCGGCGGCTCCTCGACCGCCTTCAGCAGCGCGTTCGCCGCGCCCTCGGTGGCCCGGTCCGCCTCCTCGAAGAGGACGATCTGCCAGCCGCCCCCGCTCGGCGACGACGACGCCCGCAGCACCAGCGCACGCGCGTCCTTGATCCCGAAGGACAGCCCCTGCGGGCGCACGACCTCCACGTCCGCGTGCGTCCCCTGGAGGACCTGGTGGCAGGACGCGCAGTGCCCGCAGCCCCGCGGCGCCTCCCGGCACTGCAGCGCCGCGGCGAACGCCCGCGCCGCGGCGACGCGGCCCGACCCGGGCGGCCCGGTGAACAGCCACGCGTGCGCCAGGCCGCCGAGGCCCTCCGCGGCGGCCGACAGCTCCGCGACGGCGGGCTCCTGCCCCACCAGGTCATTCCAGACGCTCATGGCAAGAGGCTAACCGTGCCGCGGGCGTCAGAAGTCCCTGATGACCGGGAAGGTGCTCGTGGCGTCCTCGGTCCCGGCGGGGACGGGGTCGGGGAGGATCTCGCGGATGCGGTACTGGATCTCGCGGCTCAGCTCCCCCTGCGGGCGGCTCGCGTCCAAAATCAGGTACCGGTCGGGGTCGGCCTCCGCCAGGGCGCGGAACCCGGCGCGGACCCGCTCGTGGAACTCCTGCGACTCCGACTCGATGCGGTCGGCCGGCGCGGACAGCCGGCCGAGGCCCGTCTGCGGCGGCACCTCCAGCAGGACCGTCAGGTCCGGGACGAGCCCGCCGGTCGCCCACGCGTTGACGCGGGCGATGTCCTCGACGGCCTGCTGGCGCCCGAACCCCTGGTAGGCGAGGGACGAGTCGACGTACCGGTCGCTGACCACGATCACGCCGCGCTCGATCGCCGGCTTGATGACGTTGGCGACGTGGTCGGCGCGGTCGGCCGCGTACAGCAGGCTCTCGGCGCGGTCGGACAGGCCGGTGGTGTCGCGGTCGAGCAGCATCGCGCGCAGCCGCATGCCGATCTTGGTGGCGCCGGGCTCGTGCGTCGTGACGACGTCGTAGCCGTGGTCGCGCAGCCAGATCGCGGCAAGCCGCGCCTGGGTGGTCTTCCCGGCGCCCTCCCCGCCCTCGAACGCGATGAACACGCCGCGCTCGCGCCGGACGGGCTGCGGCTCCGCCGCGGCGGCGGCCTGCTCCGGCGGCGTGTAGATCTCGCCGTGCAGGGCGGCGCGCAGGTCGGGGCCGAGGGGGATGCCGCGCCGGTCGTCCAGCCGCCGGTACGCGACCGCGCCGAGCAGCAGCGCGACGACGGCCGCGACGAGCAGCGCGGCGCCGGTCCCGTCGGCGTCGTAGACGGCGCCGCCGAGCTCGACGCGGTGCGAGCCGATCAGCCCGGCGATCAGCGGGACGGCGGCGAACGCGACGACGGTGGTGACGAGGACGACCGCGCGCAGGTAGGCGGACGGGCGGGTGTCCTCCGGCGCGTCCGTGTCCGAGTCGGCGGCGCCCGCCCCGAGCGCGGCGGTGCCGCTCGACCACGCGGCGCCCGCGAACACCCCGAGGAAACCGGTCAGGAACACGACGACGACGAGGTTCTGCACGAGCGCGATCACGACGAGCGCGAGCGCGGCGGCGATGACCGCGAGGCCGCTCAGGCGGCGGCGGCTGAACGGGACGAGGGACCGCGGGCCGAGGAACAGCCCGAAGCCGAGCCCGAGCACAAGGCCGGCGAGGACGCTGCCGTAGCCCGCGTCGCCTCCGCCCAGCTCACCGGTGTGCACCCGGGCGACGGCGACGACCGCGGCGGCGGTCAGGGAAACGGCGGCGACCGCGAGGCCGAGCCCGCGGGCGGTGGCCGTCCCGGGCCCCTGGAACAGCGACTTCAGCGGCGCCGGGACCGGGTGCGGCATCTCCGCCGGGATCTCCCGGATCATGGCGACGGCCGCGGCCGAGGCGAGGAACACCGCGGCGGTCACGTACAGGGCCAGGTCGGCGCGGGAGCCGCGGCCGAGCGTCCCGTCCGCGACCAGGGCGAGGACGGCGAACACCGGCGCCGCGACCAGGGCCGGGCCGAGCAGGACGCGGGTCGCCCACCGGCGCGCGGCGGGACGCAGGTCGTCCTGCGGGACCATCGCGGGCAGCGACACGCGTGCCGTGGGCGTCCAGAGCAGGCTCAGGCAGGCGACGAGGAACGCGGCGGCCAGCGTCCACGGCAGCAGGTCCAGCAGCGGCACCGTCACGATGACCACCAGCCGCAGCGCGTCGGCGATGATCAGCATGAGCCGGCGGTCGACGCGGGCGGCGAGCGCGGCGCCGACGGGGGCGAGCAGCACCGCCGGCAGCAGCATCAGGGCCAGCACGCCGCCGACCGCCTGCGCGCGGGTGGCGGCGTCCTCGTCGCGGGTCAGCGCCCAGGCCATCGCGGTCAGCGCCGGGACGGCGAGCCAGAGGCCGAGGGACGACAGCGACAACGCGAGCCGCAGCCGCCGGAACGGCCCGCTCGCCGAAGGTGACGAAGCTGACGAAACGCCCGGCGGCTGGGACGCTGCGGGGTACGGCCGGGGTGCGCCCGTTCTGGTCATGTCGGTCAGGGTATCGGCGTAGATGTCCCTAGGAGCCGGACTTCGCGGAGGTTCGGCGGCGGGTCGTCGCGGGCTTCTTCGCGGGCTTCTTCTTCCCGCCGCTCGCCGCCACCTTCTCCCGCCGCTCCGCGAGCAGTTCCGCGGCCCGCTGGATGGTGATCGACTCGACCTCGTCGCCCTTGCGCAGGCTCGCGTTCGTCTCGCCGTCGGTGACGTACGGGCCGAACCGGCCCTCCTTCACCACGACCGGCTGCTCGCTGGCCGGGTCCTTGCCCAGCTCCCGCAGCGGCGCGGCGGCCGCCGCCCGGCGGCCCCGCTGCTTCGGCTGCGCGAACAGTTCCTTCGCCCGCTCCAGCGTGACCGTGAACAGCTCCTCTTCCGAGCCCAGCGACCGGCTGTCGGTGCCCTTCTTGATGTACGGGCCGAACCGACCGTTCTGCGCCGTCACCGGCTCGCCGTCCAGCTCGCCGAGCGTGCGCGGCAGCGACAGCAGCTTCAGCGCGTCGTCCAGCGTGATCGTGTCGAGCGACATCGACTTGAACAGCGAGCTCGTGCGCGGCTTGGCGGCGTCGGCCTTCTTCGTCCGCTTCTTCTTCTCCCCCTCGGCGGGCGGCGCCGCCTCCGGGAGGATCTCGGTGACGTACGGGCCGAACCGCCCCGACTTCGCCACGATCATGTGGCCCGTCTCCGGGTCGGTGCCGAGCTCCCGGTCACCGGACGGCTGCGCGAACAGCTCCTCGGCCTTCTCGGCGGTCAGCTCGTCCGGCGCGATGTCGTCGGGGATGTTGACGCGCTCGCCGTCCCGGTCCAGGTACGGGCCGTACCGCCCGACCCGCACCATGATGTCCGTGCCCTTGATCGGGAAGGAGCTGACGCCCTTGGCGTCGATGTCGCCGATGTCGCTGACGAGCTCCTTCAGGCCGTCCTCGGAGTTGTCGCCGTCGCCGAAGTAGAACCGGCTCAGCCAGGGGACGCGCTCCGCCTCACCGCGGGCGATCTCGTCGAGGCCGTCCTCCATGTGGGCGGTGAAGTCGTAGTCGACCAGGTTGCCGAAGTGCTGCTCCAGCAGGTTCACCACGGCGAACGCCAGGAACGACGGGACGAGCGCGGTGCCCTTCTTGAACACGTACTCGCGGCTGAGGATCGTGCCGATGATCGCCGCGTAGGTGGACGGGCGGCCGATCTCCCGCTCTTCCAGCTCCTTGACCAGGCTCGCCTCGGTGTAGCGGGCCGGCGGGCGGGTCGAGTGGCCCTCCGCGTCCACGGCCTTCGCGGTCAGCGGGTCGCCCTCCGCCAGGTTCGGCAGCCGCCGCTCCTGGTCGTCGCGGTCGGTGGCCGGGTCGTCCGCGCCCTCCACGTACGCCTTGAGGAAGCCGTAGAACGTGATCGTCTTACCGGTCGCGCTGAACTCGGCGCGCTCGTCCCGCGTCGACAGCCCGGTCACGCGGATCGTCACCGACTGGCCGGCGGCGTCCTTCATCTGGGACGCGATCGTCCGCTTCCAGATCAGCTCGTACAGCCGGAACTGGTCGCCGGACAGGCCGGTCTCCGCCGGGGTGCGGAACGTCTCGCCCGCCGGGCGGATCGCCTCGTGCGCCTCCTGCGCGTTCTTCACCTTCGACGCGTACACGCGCGGCTTGTCCGGGACGTACTCGCCGCCGAACAGCGCCGCCGCCTGCCGCCGCGCCGCCGTGATCGCCGTCTCCGACAGCGTGATCGAGTCGGTTCGCATGTAGGTGATGAAGCCGTTCTCGTACAGCTTCTGCGCCACCGACATCGTGTACTTCGCGGAGAAGTTCAGCTTGCGGCTGGCCTCCTGCTGGAGGGTGGTCGTCCGAAAGGGGGGATACGGCTTGCGCGTGTACGGCTTCCGCTCGACCGACTTGACCTCGTACGGCCGGCCCCGCAGCCGCTCCGCCAAGCCGCGCGCCGCCGCCTCGTCCAGGTGCAGCGCGTCCCGCGTCTTCAGGGTGCCGTCGGACGCGAAGTCGCGGCCCTGCGCCACCCGCTTGCCGTCCACGGACACGAGCCCGGCCTTGAAGACCTTCGGCTCCTCGTCCTTGCCCGTGTCGAACTGGCCCGCGATGTCCCAGTAGTGGGCCGGGACGAACGCGATCCGCTCCCGCTCCCGCTCCACGACCAGCCGCGTCGCCACCGACTGCACCCGGCCCGCCGACAGCTTCGGCATGACCTTCTTCCACAGGACGGGGCTGACCTCGTACCCGTAGAGGCGGTCCAGGATGCGGCGCGTCTCCTGCGCGTCCACCAGCCGCAGGTTCAGCGCCCGCGGGTTCTGCGCGGCCTGCCGGATCGCGTCCTTGGTGATCTCGTTGAAGACCATCCGGTGCACGGGGACCTTCGGCTTGAGCACCTCCTGGAGGTGCCAGGCGATCGCCTCGCCCTCCCGGTCCTCGTCCGTCGCGAGGTAGAGCTCGTCGGCCTCGGCGAGCAGCTTCTTCAGCTTCTGGACCTGCTGCCGCTTGTCGGAGTTCACGACGTACAGCGGCTCGAACTCGCGCTCGACGTTCACGCCGAGCTTCGCCCACGGCTCGCCCTTGTACTTGGCCGGCACCTCCGAGGCGCTTCCCGGGAGGTCCCGGATATGGCCGATACTGGACTCCACGATGTAGCCACGACCCAGGTACCCGGCAATCGTCTTCGCCTTCGCGGGCGACTCGACGATCACCAGACGGGTACCGGCGCCGTTGCCCCGGCCACTGTTCGCGGTGCCGTTGTTGGCTGGCACAGTCGCTCCAACCTCGCTGTCTCGGTCCTCTGCCACAAGCTCTTTCTTACCGGCTTGGTACAACGTCGCAGGACGGCACGTTCATGCCCGCGGTCGTTTTCACCGCCGTCGTTCCGCCCCGGGACGGGATTCTCATCGCCGCGCGCCCCAGACAGGATGACATGCCGCCGGAGGCCGCGCGGACAGGGTCGCCACGGTACGGTGCCGCATCCGGGCCGACCAAGTCATAATGGTCCCAATGGCGGAGTACACCTACCTCGTCCTGTCACTGCCCCGCGGAACGACACGCGACACCGCGCGGCAGATCCTGACCGAGCACGCGGAGCGCGGCGGCTGGGAGATCGACCGCCTGCGCCTCTACCCGGACGGCCGCCGCCGGATCCAGCTCCGCCGCAAGATCATTCGCGCCGTCCGCACGTTCTGACCGTTCCCACCCGGTCCGCCCGGAGCGTAGCACTACGTACGCCGCGAATGACGCAACGTAAAAATAATGCCTGGTGAGAAGGCTCCGCCCGCCCCGGGCCGCGCCATCCGGGACGGGCGAAGCGTCTCTCACCGCCGCATCACGCGGCGGCCACGGCTCAGCGGCGCCCGAGCCTCCGGACCGCCCCCCAGCGCCCCGGACGCGAAGGCCAGCAGCCCCGCGACCCCGAACGTCCAGGTCACCCCGGGCACACTCGCCCGCTCAGCCGCGACGTGCTCCACACCCTCCAGCTCGACCGCTTCCGGCACGCCGGCGCCGAGGCCGTGCGTCCGCGCCCCCGTGGCGGGCAGGTCGCCCGCGTCCAGGCCACCGGCACCGGGAAGCGCGACGACCTTGGACGCGGGGACGTGCGTCTCCTTCGCCCGCGCCGTCGCGGGCAGCTCGACCGCGCTCAGGTTGCCGACACCGGGAAGCGCACTCACCGGAGAGACGCCGCCCAGCCCGGGGAGCACCCCGCCCAGCGACCGCGCACCCGCCGCGGGCAGGGCGACCACGTTCGGAGCGCCGACACCGGAACCCACGCCACCCACGGACGGCGCACCCGCCGCGGGAAGCGTGACCACCTTCGAAGCACCGGCCACGGGCCCGTGCGTCCGCGCGCCCTTCGCGGGCAGGGTCACGACGTTCAGGCCACCGACACCCGGCAGCGCGCTCACCGGAGCGGCGCCACCCTGCACGGGAAGCGTGACCACCTTGGACGCGGGGACGTGCGTCCTCTTCGTCTGCGCACCCTTCGCGGGCAGGGTGACCACCTGCGGGGCCTTGATGCCGGGCAGCGCGTTGAGCGGGGAAACGTTGTCCAGGCCGGGGATCACGACGTCCGCGGAGCGTGCGCTCGGCGTGGCCGACCGTGCGGTGGACGTGGAGGCGCCGTTCACCTGGGGCAGTTCGAGGGCGCCGGTGGCCGGGAGTGCGCTGATCGGGGACGTGCCGCCCAGGCCGGGGAGAGCGGTCGCGTCCGGCCGGGCGTTGGCCGGGAGGGTGGACGGCGTGGTCGTCCGGTAGCCGTCGTGGTCGCCGTAGCCGTCGTGGTCTCCGTAGCCGCCGTGGTCGCCGTCGCACAGGGCGGATGCCTGGCCGACCAGCGCGGCCGTGTTGCCGCACGCGACCGCGGGGGCCGTGACCGGCGCGTGGGCCTGAGTGCCGCCGCCGATTCCGCCCGTTCCGGACGTGTGCAGGTCGCCGCCCGAGGGGCTGCGCACGTCGGAACCGCCCCCGCAGAACGCGCCCGCCTGCCCGGCGATCGCGGCGGCGTTGCCGCAGGCGACCAGGGGGAGGCTGATCGGCGCGTTGGCCTGGTTGCCCGCCAGGACGCCGCGGACGCCGTCCGTGACCTGCTCGCCCGTCCGGTGGCCGCCGTTGCGGACGGACGCGCCGCCCTCGCAGCCCGCCGCGGCGTTGCCGACCGCGTTGCCGCAGATGTCGACGGGCATGGAGATCGGCACGTTCGCCTGGTTGCCGCTGCCGACGCCGAGCACACCGGACGTCTCCTGCCCCGACCCGGTGTCCCCGCCGTTCTTGACCTTGGCGCCGCCCTCGCAGCCGGCGACCGCGGCACCGATGACCGCCGCCGCGTTGCCGCACGCGTTGACGGGGATCGAGATCGGCGCGTTCACCTGGTTGCCGGCCAGGACGCCGGCCGCCCCGGAGGTGGTCTGGTCGCCGCTTCCGCCGTCCTCGACCTTCGCGCCGCCCTCGCAGCCCGCGTCGGCGTGGCCGAGCGCGGCCGCGCCGTTGCCGCAGACGTTCACGGGAAGGGAGATGGGGGCGTTGATCTGGTTTCCGGACGCGACGCCGCCGGCGCCGGACGTCTGCTGGGCGCCGCCGCCGTTCTTGCGGACCTTGGCGCCGCCCTTGGACGCGGCGTGGGACGTCCCGAGCAGGGCGACGCCGTTGCCGCTGACGTCGACCGGCGCGGTGACCGGTATGTCGATCTGGTTGCCGCTCAGGAGCCCGCCGTTGCCGTCGGTGACGTCGGCGTGGGACGGGACGGCGGTCACGCCGAGGGCGACGAAACCCGCGGCGACCACGGCGGCACGGGAAATGCCTTTACGCATGGTGCTCCGTTCATAGGAAGGGGGACGCACGTTGCACGTGTGTCAGGGGGAAATGCCGTGTGCGGGCACGGCGGATGGCCGGATCGGCCGCGCCCGAGCCGCTCGGGCACGCGTCCGGAGCTTGTGAGAGGTGTCAGTCGGGCGCGAAGGACGGCTCGTCCGCGGCGGTGCGGACGGCCGGGGGAACCGCGCCGAAGACGCGCACGCCCGACGCGCGCGGCGGGACCGAGGCCCACGCGGCGCCGTTCGGGACGGCCGCCGTTGCGCCGGAGAAGGCGGAACCGCCGGCGGCCGAGGGCTCGTCGGGACGGTCCGGCACCGGCGAAGGGGCCGGAGCGGGGGCATCGTGGACGGCCGGCGGCGAAACCTCATGCTGAGCCACCGGGGCCGCGACCTCGACGCGCTTGCGCTCGGGGGCGCGAGGACGTGCCTGCTGCTTTACCTCAGGAGCGGCCGAAGGACCGGTCTCGGGTGCGGCCTTCCGCACTTCGGGAGCCGCCGCCACGGATCGCGGCACGGTTTGCACCGCTTCCGGTTGGCGCGGCTTCTCCGCCACCGCCCGGACGACCCGGCGAACCGGTTCGGGCCGGTGGACGTTCTTGACCACCTCGCCCAGCACTGGCGCTTCCTCGACGATCTTCGAGGGCTTTATGGGCAGCTCGTCGGCGTGCGCGGTCTGCGCGGCACTTCCGAGGAGCCAGGCCGCGATCAGCAACCCGCCGAGGACCAGCAGCCGCCGGACGGCCCGCATGGCGGCGACGCGGCGCAGCCGGACGGAGACCGTCCCCAGCCGCGCCGCGTACCCCACCACCGGATGCCCTCCGTCGTGCCCGTATCACCCTCAACGAACGGTGACGATAGCACCACGGAACGCATTGGTGTTGGCAAATTCAGGAGCGATCAAGGAATTTGTCGAGGACCCTGACGCCGAATCGCAGTCCGTCCACGGGAACGCGCTCGTCCACCCCATGGAACATTCCGGAAAAGTCCAACTCTGGGGGCAATCTCAGCGGCGCGAAACCGTAGCAGCGCATGCCGAGGCGGGCGAAGGACTTGGCGTCCGTCCCGCCGCTCAGGCAGTACGGGACGGGCAGCGCACCCGGGTCCTCCGAGGTCAGCGCCGCCTCCATCGCAGCAACGAGCGCACCCTCGTAGTCCGTCTCGACCGCGTGGTCGTAATGCACGAAATCCCGCTTGACGTCCGGACCGAGAAGCTCGTCCACCACCGCGAAGAACTCCGCCTCATGTCCGGGCAGGAATCGTCCGTCCACCTGTGCCGTGGCGCTCTGCGGAATGACATTCGTCTTATATCCGGCGTCCAGCCGCGTCGGGTTGAGCGTGTTCTTCAGCGTCGCCCCGATCATCCGCGCCATCGGCCCGATCTTCTCCAGGCACTCCTCAGGCCGCTCGGGATCGAACTCCACCCCGTACGCCATGCAGACCCGCTCCAGGAAGGCCCGCACCGTCTTCGTCAGCTGCACCGGGAACTCGTGCGTACCGAGCCTGTGGACGGCCGCCGCCACGGCGGTCACCGCGTTGTCCGGATGCACCATCGACCCGTGCCCCGCGGTCCCGTCCGCGGTCAGGTTCATCCACGCGATGCCCTTCTCCGCCGTCTCGATGAGGTACATGCGCCGGTCCCCCGGCACCGTCAGGCTGAACCCGCCGACCTCCC
>NZ_SMKM01000083.1 GCF_004348665.1 Actinomadura sp. GC306
GGGCCGCGGCGAGCCGTCGTCATGAGGGCCACGGGGGGCGACGGCTCGCCGCGGGTCCGGCGGGGTGTCGGATGGTCGGGCGTGCGGTCAGCCGGCGGTGCAGCTCACGGCCGGGGTGCCCGGCGCCGGGCCGTTCCCCTGGAACCCGAAGCTCGTCGATCCGCCTTCGGGGACGGCGCCGTTGTAGTTCGCGTTCACGGCACGGACGTCCGCGCCGCTCTGCGTGACGGTGGCGTTCCAGCCGTTGACGATCTGCTGGCCGCCGGTGAACGTCCAGCCCGCGGTCCAGCCGGACAGCGGCTCGTCCCCGGTGTTGGTCACGGTCACGGTCGCGGTGAAGCCGCTGTTCCAGGAGTTGTCGGTGCGCAGCGTCGCCGAGCACTGCCGCTCGTCACCGGGCGGGTCGGTCGGCGGGTCGGTCGGCGGGTCCGTCGGCTCGGTGGTGGCGCCCACGTCGACGGAGAACGCGTTGGTCCGCACGCCCTGCCCGCCCTGCCAGAGCTCGAACCCGGCCTCGACGTCGATCAGGTACCAGTCCTCCTCCACGGCGTCGCGGGCGATGGCGTCCCTGGTGAAGGCCCTCAGGTCCAGGTCGTCGACGGCCGAGGTGCCCGAGGTGCGGACGTAGGCGATGTAGCGCCAGTCCATCTGGGTCGTCCACACGTCCCAGGTCGCGCCGGAGATCGGCACGCCGGTCGCGACCCGCGTGCCCGCGGGCTGGACGGGGCCGTTGTAGTCCAGCCAGATCATCATCTCCGCGCCGTCCGGCGCCCCGGTCGTGGACGGGGTGGTGTTGTACCAGAGGTCGTACGCGGCGTTGTACGAGCCCGTGCCGGGCAGGGTCGTGCTCCAGTCGCTCGTGACGGCGGGCATGTCGCCGTCCACCTGCACGGGCAGTCCGCTGCCGGTGGTGCACTGGCCCCAGTGGCAGCCCTTGAACAGCGACGGGTAGGAGGCGGGGGCGCCGCTGGTGGAGTTGGAGTGGCCGGCCGAGTCGACCGTGAAGGACGTGCCGTCCACCGTGATGCACTGCGGCGTGTCCGCGCCCCAGATGTTGTTCTGGGCGACGTACTCGCCACCGGCGACGGAGACCGTGTCGGTGGCTCCGCAGAGCCGCGTCGCCGCGTCGGCGGGCGCGATGAGGGAGAACAGTGCGAGGGGGATCGCCGGCAGGGCGGCGGCGAGGGCCGTCCAGCCTTTCGGGCGCGCTTTCATGCGGGACCTCATTCGACGGTAGTGGGAGCGCTCCCAAAATCTCGGCGGCCGCCATGGCTGTCAAGGACGGGAACGGCGCCCCGCGGCCCCGGCGGCGATGACCAGCCGTCCGGCGTGAAAACTCGTGAAACGGCGGCCGGCGCGGTCAGGACAGGCCGAAGAACGCCGCGGGGCCGTGCCAGCAGACGGAGCGGAGCCAGTCGTCGCCGAGGTCGAGGGCGGCCAGCGCCTCCAGCTGGTGCGCGTACGCGTACGGGATGTTCGGGAAGTCGGTGCCGAGCAGGATGCGCCCCGCCAGGCCGAGGTCGCGCAGGCGCGGCAGCAGCGCGGCCGGGAAGGACCCCATGTCGCCGAACCTGGTGAAGGTCATCGTCGTGTCCAGGTGGACGCGGTCGTAGCGGTCGGCGAGGGCGAAGAAGCCGTCGAACTCCGGGGCGCCCAGGTGCGCGACGACCGTGGTGAGGCGCGGGTGCCGCGCGAGGACCTCCCCGAACGGCCCCGGGCCGGTGTAGCCGTTGGCGACCGGGCCCGATCCGGCGTGCACCAGGGCCGGGACGCCGGCGTCGGCGAGCGTCCCCCACACCGGGTCGAGCTCCTCGGCCCGCGGGTCGAACCCGCCGACCTGGAGGTGGACCTTGAAGATCCTGGCCCCGGCGTCCAGCGCGCGGACGACGTAGTCCTCGACTCCGGGCTCGGGGAAGAACGTCGCGGTCTGGACGCATTCGGGGACGCGGGCGGCGAACCCGGCGGCCCACTCGTTCAGCGACTCGGCCATGCCGGGGCGGTGCGGGTACAGCAGCGAGGTGAACGCGCGGACGCCGAGCCCGCGCAGGAACGCCAGCCGCTCCTCCTCCGAGTCCCGGTACCGGATGGGCCAGTCGGTGCCGATCAGCGGGCCGGCCTCGTCGAAGTACTCCCACACCGCGCTCATCAGCCGCTGCGGCATGAAGTGCACGTGGACGTCGACGATGCCGGGCAGGCCGAGCGCCCGCCAGAACGCCGGCACCCCGGCATCAGAACGAGGTTCGGTCACGTGCCGACCCTAGCCCGCGGTCAGGTGATCTCCGCCAGCAGGGCGGGGAGGGCGGCCCGCAGCTCGCGGCGCCAGTACGGCCAGGTGTGCGTGCCGCGGTAGAAGTGCGTCGACACCGGGAACCCGAGCTTGCGGAGCTTGCCCGCGAGCTCCAGCGACACGGTGCGGGCGAGTGCCTCCAGCACGTCCGGGCCCGTGCCGGGACGCGGGTCGAACGGGCCGGGGGTGCCGTCGCCGGCGCTGAGGTGGACGCGGACCCCGGCGAGCCGGTCGGCCAGGTCGTAGGGGTTGTGCTGCCGCCACACGACCCGCTGCTGGACGGGGTCGCCCCACACGTCCCGCCAGTCGTGGGCGGGCGCGCCGACCGCGACGCCCAGCTCCACGAGGTCGGCGACGTCCAGCCCGCACGGGTCGTGGTGCAGCGTGTGGACGGGCCCGCTGAACGAGGCCGCCGCCCGGAACAGGCCCCGGTGCCTGGCCGCGTACGCCAGCGCGCCGAGCCCGCCCATCGCGTTGCCGGCGACGGCCCGGTCCGGCCCGGCGCGGTACCCGCGTTCGAGGATCTGCCGCAGCTCCCGCAGATGGAACGTCTCCCATTTCGGTGCGCCGCCGTCCCCGCGGTTCCACCAGTCGGTGTAGCTGCCGCACGGCCCGGCGTCCGGCATGACGACGAGGACGTCGGCGTCCTCGGTCAGCTCCTCGATGTCGGTGTGGTCGGTCCAGGCGGTGTGGCCCGCCTGGTGCGGGCCCGCGCCGTGCAGCAGCCACAGCACCGGCCACCTGCGCGCCGCGTCCCGTGCCCAGGCGGGCGGCAGCAGCAGGCGGGCGTGGCCGGTGCCCGCGAGGACGGGGGAACGGATCGCGAGATCGAGCACCCGGCGGCGGGGCCGGCGCTCGCCGACCACCCGCGCGCCGTCGTCGGCGCGCGGGGACGAGCGGGCCGCGCCGCCGGCCGCGATGGTCGCCGTCAGCCCGGCGACCCCGAGGACGAAGCCCACTCCCGCAATGCCGCGCAGCCCCATGTTCACGCCCCGGTCGTCGAGTTGTGCACCTTCCCTAATGGTCCCCACCTGCGACCATGTTTCAACGGCGCGTTATCGGTTTATAAAATGTCGGGCCGCGGAGTCCGGTCCACGTTTCACTGCCGTCGAGGCGGGCGAGGAGGCACCGGTCGAGATGCGGAGCGCCGAGATGCGGAGCAAGGCCGAGCTGGAATCGGCGATCGCCGCCGGCGGACGCGCCGCCCTGGTGGTCAACTCGCGGTCGCGGCGGGGCCGCCGGCTGTACGGCAGGGCGCGCCGGATGCTGCGCGAGGCGGGGATCGAGTTCCCGCACGTCTTCCCGGTGACCGACCCGACCCGGCTGCCCGAGCTGTTCGCCGACGTCCTCGCGCTGGAGCCCGACCTGGTCGTCGTCGGCGGCGGGGACGGCACGGTCACCGAGGCCGTCGGGCATCTGGCGCACCGCGACATCGCGCTCGGGGTGCTGCCGCTCGGCACGACCAACAACTTCGCCCGCAGCCTCGAACTGCCGCTGGACCTGCCCGGCGCGATCCGGACGCTCGCCCTCGGCAGGCCGGGCGGCGGGAAGGTCGCCGACGTGGACGTCGGCTGGTTCGAGAGCACCGGCGACCCCCGGGGCGAGGGGCCGGGCGAGGAGCGCGAGCACATCTTCGCGAACATGGTGAGCCTCGGCCTGTCGGTGCACGTCGCCGACCGGGTCCCGCACGCGCTCAAGGGCGTCGTGGGCCGTCCCGCCTACGGGCTGACGGCGGCGGCGCTGCTCGCCACGCACCGGGCCTTCACCGCCCGCATCACGATCGGCGGCGAGACGACGGAGCTGACGACGCACCAGCTCAACATCGCCAACGGCGCGCACCAGAGCGGCCAGCCCATCGCCCGCGACGCCAGCCCCGACAACCGGCGGCTCGCGATCTACCGGCTGGGCGACGAGCGGCGGCTGCGGCTGGCCTCGGCGACGGCCCGGCACGTCCTCACCGGCCGGCGGCGGAGCCTGAGCGAGGACGCGTTCCTCACCACCGACGAGGTGGAGATCGAGACCGACCCGCCGCTGCGGGTGGAGGTGGACGGCGAGGTCCGCGGCCGCACTCCCGTGTCGATCCGGCTGCGCGGCAACGCGCTGCGCGTCGTCGTCCCGCGGTCGTTCGTCGACACCTGATCACGGCGGCGGCCGGTCGCGGGGGGCCGCTACCCCACCGCGTAGGCGAACAGCAGGCCCAGCCAGACCCAGCCGACGATGATCGTCGCGCGCTGCACGAGCCCCGCGTACGCGGAGTCCCGCTCCCATGCCGACCCGAACGCGAGGAAGCCGGCGGCCAGGGCCGCGGCCGTCAGGCCGGAGTACCACTTCCACCCCGCGTCGGAGGCGCCGAACGCCGCCATGAGGGCCGCGACCGGCAGTGCGCCGAAGACGGCCGTGCCTGCCCAGTCGTGGAGGTTGTGGCGCGCCGACACCTCATCGGGCGTCCCGTCGGGCGTTCCCGGCGGGTAGCCCCGCATGGCGTCCATCGGGAACACCCCGGAGGCCACGAGGGCGGCGCCGAAGACCCCGACCGCGATCGCCGGGCCCGCGCCCAGCGGTTCCGTGAGCGCCGCGGCGCCCGCCGTGATCAGCAGGCCGCACAGGATGAAGTTCGCCGTCTGGACCCAGCCCCGCGAACCGTGCGCCAGGGCGCTGACCGCATGCCGGACGGGCCGGTACCCCGGGCGGGTCCACCCGTCCAGGAGGAACGTCGCGACGAAGAGCCAGGCGCCGGCAGCGCCGGCCCACGACAGCACCGTCATCGACACGGTCGTGATGCTCCCAGACGGACGGCGCGCGCACCACTCCGGCCCTTCCGCCGAATATCCCGCAGAACCGCGAGCGCGACGTCTGTTCAGTGACCTCATGGTCACCTACGCTCTGGGCAGGACCGCAACAGAATGAGGTTCGGACGCCATGGCGCACAGTGCGGTGATCATCGGAAGCGGGTTCGGCGGGATCGGCATGGCGATCCGGCTGGGGATGGCCGGGATCCACGACGTAGTGATCCTGGAGAAGGCGAGCGACCTCGGCGGCACCTGGCGGGACAACACCTATCCCGGCGCCGCCTGCGACGTCCCCTCCCTGCTGTACTCGTACTCCTTCGAGCGGAAGACGGACTGGTCGCGGCGCTTCCCGCCGCAGGCGGAGATCCTCGACTACCTGCGGCACTGCGCCCGCGAGTACGGGGTGCTGGACAAGATCAGGTTCGGGACCGAGGTGACCGAGGCCCGGTTCGACGAGGAGCACGCCGTCTGGCGGATCTCCACGACGGCCGGCGAGCTGGAGGCGCGGGTGCTGGTGTCCGGATGCGGGCAGCTCAACCGGCCCGCCCTGCCGGACATCGAGGGGCGCGACTCGTTCACCGGGACGAGCATCCACTCCGCCCGCTGGGACCACGGCGCCGACCTGCGCGGCAAGCGGATCGCGGTGGTCGGGACGGGCGCGAGCGCGATCCAGATCGTCCCCGAGATCGCCGAGGAGGCGGCGGAGCTGCGGCTGTTCCAGCGGTCCGCGCCGTACGTGGTGGACAAGCCGGACCGGGAGTACCGGCGGTGGGAGCAGGCCGCCCTGGCGAAGGTGCCGGGGCTGTACGCGCTGAGCCGCGCCCGCATCTACGCGCTGTTCGAGTCGCGCGCGCTCGGGTTCATCAAGTACCCGAAGCTGATGTCGACGCTGAAGTGGCAGTTCCGCAAGACGCTGGAGGAGGGGATCGACGATCCCGCCCTGCGCCGGAAGCTCATCCCGGACTACCCGGTGGGCTGCAAGCGCATCCTGCTCTCCGGCGACTACTACCCGGCGCTCGCGCGGCCGCACGTCGACGTGGTCACCGACCCGATCGAGGCGATCACCCCGTCCGGGATCAGGACCGCCGGAGGCGAATACGAGGCCGACGTCATCGTGTACGCCACCGGTTTCCAGACCAGCGACTTCCTCGCCCCGATGAAGGTCGTCGGGCGGGACGGCCGGGAGCTGAACGAGGCGTGGCGCGACGGCGCGACGGCGCACCTCGGCATCACGGTCAGCGGCTTCCCCAACCTGTTCCTCCTGTACGGCCCGTACACCAACCTCGGGCACAACTCGATCATCTACATGCTGGAGTCGCAGTTCGCGTACGTGCTCGGCTGTGTGGAGGCGCTGCGCCGGCACGGGCTCGACTGGATCGACGTCCGGCCGGACGTGCAGGACGCGTTCACCCGGGACATGCGGGAGCGGATGCGCTCGACCGTGTGGGAGACGGGCTGCGAGAGCTGGTACAAGACCGCCGACGGCAAGGTCGTCAACAACTGGCCGGGGTTCACCTTCGCCTACCGGCGCGCCACCCGGCGCCCCGACCCGCGGCACTTCCGGGCGCGGGCGGCCGCCCGGTAGCCGCGGGCGCGTCCCCGCCGGCCCGCGGCCGGCACCGGCTTCGGCATAGGCTCGGGCCATGCCGACCGCCTTCATCACCGGCGCCACCGCGGGGATCGGTGCCGCCTTCGCCCGCCGGCTCGCCGCCGACGGCTTCGACCTCGTCCTGCTGGCCCGCGACACCGCGCGGCTGGAGCGGACCGCCGCCGAGCTGCACGAGACCTACGCCGTCCGCACCGAGCCGCTGACCGCCGACCTGTCCACCGAGGAGGGCCTGGAAGCCGCGGAGGAGCGCGTCCGCGGGGACATCGGCCTCCTGGTGAACAACGCCGGGTTCGCCAACAAGGGCAAGTTCCTCGACGTCCCGGTGTCGGACGAGCTGACGATGCTCAAGGTGCACTGCGAGGCCGTCCTGCGGCTCACCCACGCCGTCCTGCCGGGGATGCTGGAGCGCGGGCGGGGCGGCGTCATCAACGTCTCGTCGGTGTCGGCGTTCGCGACCCGCGGCACCTACGGGGCGTCGAAGGCGTGGGCGGTGAGCTTCAGCGAGGGCGTCGCCGCCGACATCCGGGCGCGCTCGGGGGGCGGGGTCCGGGTGATGGCGCTCTGCCCCGGCTTCGTGCACACCGAGTTCCACGAGCGCGCCCAGATGGACATGTCGGACGTCCCGGACTTCATGTGGCTGGACAAGGACGACGTCGTCGACGCCGCGCTGCGCGATCTGCGGCGCGGGGTCCCGGTGAGCATCCCGAGCCCGCAGTACAAGGCGATCGTGGGCGCCACCCGGCTCCTCCCCCGCGGCCTGCTCGCCCGGATGTCCTCCAACACGGGCCGTAAATACAAGTGATCTTGCGGTCAAGGCCCCCGGGCTTGTCCCGGACGGTGTGACAGGGCAGGCTGGCAGGAGGTCGATTCGGTTTGGCGCGCGAACGACACCCGTCCAGCCTTGCCCGTCTGTCGAGAGGTTCTGCCCCCGATGGGTCCCGACCTGGGTTACGCCGCCCTTGCGCTGCTCGCCACGACCATCTACTACATCGCGTTCCTCGTCTTCCGGATCTCCGCGCGCCGCATGGAGCCGCTGCGCGGCAGCCGCCCGTTCCGCGTCGCGCGGCTGATGCTCACCGACCCGATCTGGCTCGGCGGGGGGCTCCTGCTCTTCCTCGGCCTCGGCTACGAGGTCGTCGCCTTCTCCCGGGTGCCGCTGCCCGTCGCGCAGCCGATCTTCGCGGCCGGCCTGGTGCTGCTCGTCTGGTTCGCGGTGCGCTTCCTCGGCGAGCGGCTGAGCCGGCGGGAGTGGGCCAGCGTCGCGCTGTTCGTCCTCGCCACGGTCCTCATCGGCCTCTCGGCCACCTCCGGGGGCGAGGTGCGGGCCGAGCACACGCTGGTCGGAACGCTCAAGAGCCCGTGGACGATGATGGCGATCTGCGCCCCGGCCCTGGTCATCGCCACGCTCGTGTGGCTCGTCGGGGACCGCCGCGCGGGCGGCCGGCACGCCCGCAAGCTCGCCGGGGTCGCCTACGGCCTCGGCGCCGGCGCCTGCGCCGGGCTCGCGGAGGCCGGCATCCGCGGCATCTCCATCGTGTACATGGACACCGGGAGCGTCCAGGCGGTGCTGGAGTCCTTCTACCCGTACCTGACGATCGGGGCCGCCGCGATCGCGCTCGGGCAGCTGCAGGTCGCCCTGCAGCGCTGCCGCATCGCGATCATCGCGGTCGTGCTGACCGTCATCGGCCGGACGTACCTGATCCTCGGCAGCACCGTCCTGTTCGGCGAGGACTGGCCGAGCGAGCCCGTGCCGTTCCTGCTGCGCACCGGCGGGTTCGCGCTGGCGCTCACCGCGCTGATCATGTTCCCCCGGCACGAGGACCCCGGCCCGCCCGACCCGCGGCCCGCCGGAGGCGACCGGTACCTGCCGACCGTCCGCTGAACCGGGCGGCCCGGGGCGGACGGCCATCGTGCGGGTGGAACGTTCTGCTCCGGGCCGGCGGATACACTCCCCTGCGTGTCCGAGCCTAAGTTCGAAGTCCAGATGCTCCACGACCGCGTCATGATCAAGACCGAGAAGGACGGCGGTGAGCGCCGCAGCACCGGCGGGATCGTCATCCCGGCGACGGTGGAGCAGGCCAACCGCCTGGTCTGGGGCGAGGTCTGCGGGGTCGGCCACCACGTGCGCGTCGTCAAGCCCGGCGACCGGGTCCTGTACCACCCGGGCGACCAGTTCGAGGTCGAGATCCAGGGCGAGAACTACCTCGTCATGCGCGAGCGGGACCTGCACGCCATCGCCAGCGAGCGGCCCGAGCACGGCACCGGCCTCTACCTGTGAGCCGCGGCGGGGCGCGGCCCGTCAGACGGTGATCGCGGCGGTGGAGCCGGCGCGCTCCTTGGTGACGCGCAGCTGCGCGGGGATGCGGGCGCGCAGCTCGGCGACGTGGCTGACGACGCCGACCGCGCGGCCGCCGTCGCGCAGGCCGTCGAGGACGTCCATGACCTCGTCGAGCGTCTCCTCGTCGAGGGTGCCGAAGCCCTCGTCGACGAACAGCGTCCCGATCTCGGTGCCGCCCGCCTCGGCGGTGACGACGTCGGCGAGGCCGAGCGCCAGCGACAGCGAGGTGATGAACGACTCGCCGCCCGACAGCGTCACCGGGTCGCGTTCGAGGCCCGTCCAGGCGTCGGCGATCCGCAGCCCGAGACCGCCCGCGCCCCTCGTGCGGTCGCCCGCCGCCTTCTCCGTCGTGTGGACGAGGGCGTAGCGGCCGCCGGACATGCGGGAGAGCCGCTCGTTGGCGGCGTCGACGACCTGCCTCAGCCGGGCGGCCAGCACGTACGCCGACAGCGACATGTCGTGCCGGTTCGCGGGGTGCTTGCCGGACGTCAGTCCCGCGAGCCGCTCGGCGACCTCGTGCCGCTCGGCCGCGGGACGCCAGGCGCCGACGGCCTCGCCGAGCCGCCCGCGCAGGTCGGCGAGGCGGTCGCAGCGGTACCGGGCGCGGTCGGCGGCGCTCACGGCCCCGGTGTGCGCCGCGTCCGCCGCGGCGAGCGCGGCTTCGAGGGCCGGCAGGTCGGGGGCGGGCTCGGCGGCGGCCTGCACCAGCGCGGGGTCCTTGAGCAGGTCGCGGACGGCGGCCTCCTCGTCGTCCAGGCGGCGGATCCTGTCGCGCAGGGCGCCCTGGTCCTCGTCGGACATGCCGGCCTCGACGACCTCGTCCGGGGTGCGGAACCCCTCCGCCTCGGCGGCGGCCTTCGCGCTCGCGCGGGCCGCGGCCAGCTCCTCGGCGGCGCGGCCGGACGCGCGCAGCGCCTCGATGGTCTCGGCGAGCGCGTCCGCCTCGCGACCGAGGCGGCCGATGCGCGCTTCGAGCGTCGCGTCCTCGCCGCGCGCCTCGTCCAGCTCGGTCGACAGCCTGGCCTGCTCGGCGGCCAGCTCCGCGTCGCGGGCGCGGTTGCCGGTGCGGCCGTTGGAGACCGCCTCGCGCTCCTCGCGGGCCTGTTCGAGCTCCTGCCCGGCCTTGTGGAGGGCCTCCTCCAGCCGCTCGGCCTCCGCCGCGCGGGCGTTCGCGGCCCGCAGCGCCAGCTCGGCCTCTTCGAGTTCCGCGGCGATGGCGTCGGCGTCGGTCTCCCCGGCGATCTCCAGCTGGTGGTCGCGGTCGGAGCGCAGCGCCTCCACTGCGTTGGAAGCCTGCTCCCGGTCTTCCTGGGCGGCGTCGGCCTCGGCCTGCGCCTGCTCCACCTCGTCTTCGCCCGGGATCTCGGCGGACGATGCGCTGGGGGCGGGGTGCTCGGTCGAGCCGCAGACGCGGCACGGCTCGCCGTCGCGCAGTTCCCCCGCGAGGACGGACGCCATTCCGTCCAGCCGCGCCTGCCGCAGGTCAAGGACGCGCTGCCGGGCCGCCTGGGCCGTGTCGACCGCCGTGCGGTGCGCCGCCTCCGCCTCGGCGAGGCGCTGCACCACCTGGTCGCGCCGGTGCGCCGCGCCGAGGCGGCGCGTCGCGTCCTGGACCGCGGCCTCGGCTCCGGGACGGCCCGCCGCCGCGATGTTGGCCTCGTCCAGCTCGGCGCGGCGGGCGGCCACGACGGCGGGCAGCTCGGCGAGGGCCGCGGCGATCCGCGCCTCCTCGGGCTCCAGCCGGGCCAGCTCGCGGGCCAGCTCGGCGCGCTCGGCCGCGATCCGCCGGAGCCTCGCCTCCTGGCCCCGCATGCTCTCCAGGGTCGCGACCTCGTCGCGGCGGGCCCGCTCGGCCTTGGTGAGGACGTCCTCGGAGGCGTTCGGCGGCAGGAGGGCCCCGACGCCGGCGCGCATCTCGTCGGCCCAGCGGCGCGCCCGCTGTGCCTCCGCGTTCCGCGCCTTGACCGCGTCGACCAGCGCGATGACCCGGCCGGCGCGTTCGGCGGCGTAGAGCCGCGACGCCATGCGCGACTTCTCCTCGGCCCGCGCGCCGAGGGCGTCGCGGCGCGCGAGCGCATCGGCGTGCCGGCGCTGCCGGTCGGCGAGCGCCCTGGCGTCGTCGAACGCCGTGCGGGCCGCGGCGAGCGCCGCCGCGGCCTCCTGCCGCAGGTCATCGGTGACTTCGCGGACGTCCGCGTGCCCGGCGGCGAGCTCGGCCGCCCACCCGGGCAGCGCCCCGACCCCGGCGGACGCCTCGGCGGCGGGCTCGGCCCGGCGCGGCGCCGGGACCGCCGGGCGGTCGCCGCCCGGCGCGGACGCGCCCGTCGTCTCGGCGATGCGGCCGGCGATCGAGGACGCCGCCGCGGCCCGTTCGTCGGCCTCGCGCCCGGCGGCGGCCCGCCGGTCGGCGAGCCACTTCTCGACCTGGGTGAACACCTCCGTCGCGAACAGCCGCTCCAGCACCTTGCGGCGCTCGTCGGCCCCGGCCCGCAGGAACCCGGCGAACTCGCCCTGCGGCAGCATCGCGACCTGGCAGAACTGGACGGCGGTCATCCCCAGCAGCCCGGAGATCAGATCGCCCGCCTCGTCGAGCCGCGTGCTGTGCCCCACCCACGCGCCGTCTTCGAGCTCCTCCAGGATGACCTTGGCGTGCTCGGTGGTCGTCCCGGTGCCGCGCAGCTTGGGCCGCTCCCAGGCGGGCGACCGGGTGATGCGCAGGCGGCGGCCGCGGATCGTCGTCTCCAGCACCACGGACGGGCCCGTCCCGGGCGCCGCGTGGTCGCTGCGCAGCCCCTTCACGGCGTTGCGCACCCCGGGGACCTGCCCGTACAGCGCGAAGCACACCGCGTCGAGGATGCTGGTCTTGCCGGCGCCCGTGCGGCCCTGGATCAGGAAAAGCCCGGCGTCCGACAGCGCGTCGAAGTCGATCTCCTCGGTGCCGGAGAAGGGGCCGAACGCCGTGATGCGCAGCCGGTGCAGCCTCACGCGAGGGCCTCCTTGCGGCGGCAGTGCTCGAACGCCTCGTCCAGCAGGGCGCGCTCGGCCGCGGTCGCGGGGCCGTCTGTGACCTCGGCGACGAAGTCGCCCGCGATGTCGGGTGCGGACCGCTCGCGGACGCGCTCGGACCAGGTGCGGGCGTCGGCCGCACCGCCGCCCTCCGGCTCGAAGCCGAGGACGAGCGCGTGCGGGAACCGGCGGCGCAGCCGCTCCATCGCGGCGGACGGGCGGCTCTGGTCGGTCAGCGTGATCTGGAGCCAGTGGTCTTCGACCGCCTCGTGCGAGGCGTCGGTGAGCAGGTCGTCGATGCGCCCTCTGAGGCGGGCCAGGCGGCGCGGGACGGGCGCCTCCACGAACTCGGCCGCGACCTCGCCGCCGCGCAGGTCGACCAGCCAGGAGCCCTTGACGTGGGCGGCCTCGGAGAACGAGTACGCCAGCGGCGAGCCCGAGTAGCGGACGCGGCCGGTGACGTCCCACGCGCCGTGCAGGTGGCCGAGCGCGGCGTAGGCGGCGCCCTCGAACACCGCCGCCGCGACCTGCGACGACCCGCCGACCGAGATGTCGCGTTCGCTCTCGCTGGCCGCGCCGCCCGTCACGAACGCGTGCGCCAGCACGACCGGCTGCTCCGCGCGGCCCGCGGCGTCGGCCCGGATGCGGCGCATCGCCTCGGTGAGCGCGGCGGCGTGGCTGCGCTCGTCCAGCTCCCAGGGGTGGCGGACGAGTTCGGGCTCCAGGTAGGGGATGCCGTAGACCGCGGCGTCCCCGATCACGACGGGCTCCCCGACCCGGGCGAAGTCGGTGCGGATGTGGACGCCCGCGTCGTCCATCAGCTCGGACCCGAACCCGAGGCGCCGCGCCGAGTCGTGGTTGCCCGCGATGAGCACCACCCGGGTCAGCGCGGCGAGCCGCCGCAGCGCCTCGTCGCACAGCCGGACGGCGTCGACCGGGGGCAGCGCCCGGTCGTAGACGTCCCCGGAGATCAGCACACAGTCGACCCGTTCCGCGGCGACGGTCGCGACGAGGTCGTCGATGAACGCCGCCTGCGCGGCCAGCAGGTCCTCGCGGTGGAACGATCTGCCGAGATGCCAGTCGGAGGTGTGCAGGAATCGCATGTCGCAGCAACCATAGGCACCCCCTCCGACACATCCCGCGCAGAAACGCCGTGTCACCCCAAACGATCTCCGCCGGCCGCGCCGTCCCGGCCGCCGGCGCTCCCGTAGGGTTGCGGGGTGAGTGATCGTCCGTACGTGCTGCTGAGCTGCGCGATGTCCGCAGACGGCTACATCGACGACGCGACGCCGGAGCGGCTGCGGCTGTCCAGCGCCGCGGACTTCGACCGGGTCGACGCGGTCCGCGCCGGCTGCGACGCCATCCTCGTCGGCGCCGGGACCGTCCGGGCCGACGACCCGAAGCTGCTGATCCGCTCCGAGGCGCGGCGCGCCAAGCGGGTCGCGCGGGGGCTGCCGGCCGACCTGACCAAGGTGACGCTGACGTGGAGCGGCGACCTCGACCCCGGCGCACGGTTCTTCACCACAGGTGACGCGCCGAAGCTGGTGTACGCGCCGTCCGCCGCGGCCGGGGAGCTGGCGCCGCGGCTCGACGGCCTGGCCGAGGTCGTGGACGCGGGCGACCCCCTCGCGCTGTCCCGGGTGCTCGGCGATCTCGCCGCGCGGGGCGTCCGGCGGCTCATGGTCGAGGGCGGCGGCGGGGTGCACACGCTGTTCCTGACCGCGGACGCGGTGGACGAGGTGCAGCTCGTCGTCGCGCCGTTCTTCATCGGCGACCCGTCGGCGCCGCGCTTCGTCCGGTCGGGGGTGTTCCCGCAGTCGCCGGAGCGCCCGATGCGGCTGGCGGAGGCCACCCGCATCGGCGACCTCGCGCTGCTGCGCTACCTGATCGGGGGCGCGCGTGGGTGACCCGGACCGCGGCTGGCTGGAACTGGCCTGCGACCTCGCGCGGCTGTGCCCGCCGTCGGCCACCGCGTTCTCCGTGGGGGCGGTCGTCGTCGGCGCGGACGGCCGGGAGGTCGCGCGCGGCTTCTCCCGGGAGGGCGACCCGCACGACCACGCCGAGGAGGCCGCGCTCGCCAAGGCGGCCGGCGACCCGGCCGCCGACCTGGCCGGCGCGACCGTCTACAGCTCCCTCGAACCGTGCGGGCACCGGGCGTCCCGGCCGCGCACGTGCGCCGAGCTGATCGTCGCGTCCGGCGCGCGGCGCGTCGTGTTCGCCTGGCGGGAGCCGGCCCTGTTCACCGAGGGCCGCGGCGCGGAGATCCTCACGGCGGCGGGCGTCACGCTGACCGAGATCCCGGAGCTGGCCCCGCGCGCGCAGGAGCCCAACACCCACCTGCTCTAGCCGTGCACGGCCGCACAGGACTCCGGGTGAGACGCGAGTCTCATCGGTCTTCCGCCGGGCGCCCGGGCGTGCGATGCTGTGCCCCAAGCAAGCACTCGGTCAGGAGGCACGGCAGCATGCGTGAGCACGATCGGCTGTTCATCGGTGGCGAGTGGGCCGCACCGGCCGGCACCGGCACGATCGACGTCATCTCCCCGCACACCGAGGAGGTCCTCGGCCGGGTGCCGGAGGGCACCGAGGCCGACATCGACGCGGCGGTCGCCGCCGCGCGGCGCGCCTTCGACGAGGGCCCCTGGCCCCGGATGACGCCCGCGGAGCGCGCCGAGATCGTCGGGCGGCTGTCGGCCATCTACGCCGAGCGGCAGCAGGAGATGGCCGACCTCGTCACCGCCGAGATGGGCTCGCCGATCATGTTCTCGGTGTTCGGCCAGGCCGCCATCCCGCAGATGGTGCTGCAGTACTACGTGGACCTCGCCGCCACCTACACCTGGGAAGAGGAGCGGCAGGGCATGCTCGGCCCGGTCACCGTGACCCAGGAGCCGGCCGGCGTCGTCGCCGCGATCGTCCCGTGGAACGTCCCGCAGTTCACGCTGATGCTCAAGCTCGCCCCGGCCCTCATCGCCGGCTGCACGGTGGTGGCCAAGCCGTCCCCCGAGACGCCGCTGGACACCTACCTCCTGGCCGAGTGGATCAAGGAGGCGGGCATCCCGGCCGGCGTCGTCAACATCGTCCCGGCCGGGCGCGAGGTCGGTGCGCACCTCGTCGCGCACCCGGACGTCGACAAGGTCTCCTTCACCGGCTCCACCGCCGCCGGACGCAAGATCGGCGCGGTCTGCGGCGAGCAGCTCAAGCGCGTCACCCTGGAGCTCGGCGGCAAGTCCGCCGCGATCATCCTGGACGACGCCGACCTCGCCGCCACCATCGAGGGCTTCAAGCTGGCGGCCCTGATGAACAACGGCCAGGCGTGCGCCGCGCAGACCCGCATCCTCGCGTCCCGCCGCCGCTACGACGAGGTGGCCGACGCCCTCGCCGCCATGGTCGGCGGCCTCGCCGTCGGCGACCCCGCCGACTACGGCACCGAGATCGGCCCGCTCGTCGCCAAACGGCAGCAGGAGCGGGTGGAGAACTACATCCGCGTCGGGCAGGACGAGGGCGCCAAGCTGATCACCGGCGGCCTGAACCGCCCGCACGACCGCGGCTGGTACGTCGCCCCGACCGTGTTCGGCGACGTCACCAACGACATGCGCATCGCCCGCGAGGAGATCTTCGGCCCGGTCCTCGCCCTCATCCCCTACGAGGACGAGGCGGACGCCGTCCGCATCGCCAACGACAGCGAGTACGGCCTCGGCGGCTCGGTCTGGACCGCCGACGTCGACCACGGCGTCGAGGTGGCCCGCCGCATCCGCACCGGCAGCTGCGGCGTCAACATGTACACCCTCGACCCGAACACCCCGTTCGGCGGCTACAAGAGCAGCGGCCTGGGCCGCGAGCTGGGCCCCGAGGGCCTGCACGCCTACCTGGAGCACAAGTCGATCCCGCACCCGGCGGCCGAATAATCACCTGAAAGCGGGATCTTCGATCCGGCAGGATGGCGTGCCATGCGCGCCGACGAGCTTCTGTCCGAGATCGAACCGCTGCCGTTCAAGGCCCGCTGCCGCAGGCTCGCGGACCTGCGCGGCCTGGTCGGCGACCCCGCCCTCGCGGCCCTGCTGGACGAGCTGTCCCGGCGCGGCCACTACGAGCGGTCGGTGGCGCTGTTCATCGCGGCGGCCGTCCGGGACGCGGCGTCGGTGGCGCACCTGGTGCGCGCGGCGGGCGATCCGGACGCCGGCCTCGCCTGCCGGGCGATCCGGCAGGCGGTCCGGCACGGCGCCGGCCCGGAGGCGTTCCTCCCCGGGCTGGACGACGCGCCCGCGGCGGTGCGCGCGGCCCTGTACGACGCCGTCCGCAAGCACCGGCGCCGCGACCTGGCCGACGCGCTCATCGGGCGGGTCGCGGAGCGGTGGGGCGAGCACGAGGCGGCGGCGCTGCTGCCCGCCTGCGGCGCGTCCGTCGTGGCAGAGCGCCTCGGCGCGCTCGACCACGCCGTCCGGAACTGGGCGGCGCTGGGCCGCGCCCACCCGGACGCCGTGCTCGGCCACGCCGAACGCCGCCTCGCCGAGCTACCGGAGGCGGCACGGAACGGCTGGTGGTTCCGGCACGGGCCCGGTGTCGCGGCGGCGCTGCCGCACGACCCGCGCCGGGTCGTCGCGCTGCTGGAGCGGTACTGCGCCGCCCGGCCGCTGCCCCAGGCGCTGGACCCCGCGGCCGGTGCGCTGCTGGCGGCCGAGCCGGACCGCATGCTCGCCCTGCTGCTGACCGAGGCGCACCGGCTCGACCTGCACCGCCTGCTGGACCGCAGGTCCGTCCGGGAGCGGCTCGCCCGCTTCGGGGACGGCGACCTGGCCGCCGTCGCACGCGCCGTCCGCACGGACACGGGCGCGCTGCGGCGGCTGCTGAGCGCGTTCCCGCCGAGCCGCCGGGAGGCGGTGTTCGAGGCGGCGATGCGCGGGGTGGACCGCGGCGCCGCCGAACTCGGCGACACCCTGCTGGACGTCCTGCCGCGCGCCCTGCGGTACCGGGAGGCGCGGCGCATGATGGGCCTGCGCAAGGTCGCCGAGTCGCCGTCGCGGACGTGGGCGGTGGCGGCGTTCCTGCCGTACGACGAGGCCGTGCCGGTGCTCGGCGAGCTGACCCGCCGCCCCGTCTCCAGTGAGCGCGCCACCGGCTACATCCACCTCATCCGGTGCGCGGGACGCTCCGGCGACCCGGCGGTGCTCGGCACGCTCCTGGAATCGCTCACGCGACTGCGCAACGAGCAGGACCCCGTCCGGGTCAGTGCGCTGGCCGCGCTGTCGTCCGTCCCGGACGGCCTGCTGCGCGCCGGGCACACGGCGGCGATCGCGCGGCTCGCCGAGGACGCCCTGCACGCCCGCGACACGTCCCACCAGACCCGCCGCTACCTCGGCCAGATCGCCGCGGCGCTGTGCCGCCAGGGCGCCGTGCGCGACGACGCGGACCTCCTCCTCGCCGGGCTGGAGCTGGTCGGCCGGATCGCCGCCGGCACCGGGTCGCTCGCCGTCGGCCGCTTCGACCGGGTGCTGCGGCGCGGGCAGGAGCACCGGCTCGCCGCGACGCTGGCGCCGCACCTGGCGGCGGGCGCCCGCCGCGACGACCACCGGCTCGCGCTGCTGGCCGTCCGCGCGCTGGACCGCCGCGCCCACCACGTCCCGGTGCTGCAGGACGCCCTGGAGGCGGCCCTCGACGCGCGCGACGACGGCGTCCTCACCCAGGCGATCACACTGTGGCTCGCCGCGCCCGGGACGCGCGCCGAGCGCGCCGGGCGGGTCGTGGCCCGCGACCCGTCGGCGGTCGCCGTCCCGGCGGTGCTGGCGGCGATCGCCCGCGAGCGCACCGACCTGCTGGACCTCGTCCTCGCCGGGCCCACCCGGGCCGGGCGCTTCCGGCGGCCCGACGTGACCTACGTGCCGCGCATCGTCCCGGCCTGGGCGGCGCGCTGGACGGCCCGGCAGCGCGACGCCTACCGCGCCCTGCTCGAACGGGTCGCGGCGGACGGCGAGGCGCCCGCCACCCGCCGGGCGGAGGCCGTCGCGGCCCTCGCGCGGATCCCCGGGACGGAGGCGTCCCGGCTGCGCCCCTACTTCGACTCCCCCGACCCGCACCTCCGGCGGACCGCGCTCACCGCCCTCCCGTGGACCGCGTCCCCGCAGGAGGTCCTGCCCGAGCTGCTCGCCCGCGCCGAGTCGGACGACGCGCACGTCGCCGCCTACGCCGCCGCCCGCGCGGCGCGGTTCATCCCGCCGTCCGCGCTGTCGGCGATGCTGCGGCCCGTGCTGGCCGGCGGCAAGATCACCGCGCGGAAGGAGGCCGCGCGGATCCTGCTCCGCAACCGGGTGCCGGACGCCCTGGACGTCCTCGCGGCCGCCTGGGACGACCCCGGCCAGCACCGGGACGTGCGGGCCGCGATCGCCTCCGCCGTCCGCGCCCGCCTGGACGAGCCGGCCGCGCAGCGCATCCTGGCCGAGGCCGCGGACGGGCCGCGCGACCTCGCCCGGCAGGTGATCGGCACCCCGCCGATGGACGTCGAGGAGCGGTTCCGGAGCCGCTACGCCGCGCTGGTGCTGCGCGTCGCGCGCTCCGCCGACCCGGAGGCCCGCGCCGCGGCGCTGCCCGCCGTCGCCGCCTGGGCGCCGTGGGCGCCGGAGGCTCCCGCGCTGCTCGCCGGCCTGGTCACCGACCTCGGCGAGACCGACGCGTGGGAGGGCGCGCTGTACTCGCTCGTCCGCTGCGCCGCGACCGGCGGCGGAGCCGCCGAGCTCGGCGCGGCCGCCGCCGCGCTGGCCGCCGCCCCGGACGCGCCCCACGCCGAGCCCGAACGCGACCTGCCGGCGTTCCAGCGGCTGAGCGCGCTGACCGAGGCGGTGCGGGACGCCGCCGGCCGGCACCGGACGCTCGGGGAGCACGCCGTCCGGGCGGTGGCGGGCCGCCTGCCCGAGCCGTTCGCGGCCGAACTGGAGGCCGCGACCGTCCGCTGGGACGCGCCCGGGGCCGCCGGTGTCATCGACGCGCTGGCCGCGCGGTGCGCGGGACTCGGCTCCCTGGCCCTCCTGGAGATCGCGGACGCCCTCGCCACCGGGCCGGTCGAGTACCCCGCACCGACCCGGCCCGCCCCGGAGAAGGCGCACCCCCACGCGGTCCGGCTCGCGGCGCGCGGCGACCTCGCCGGCGGCCTGTTCGCCTGCGCGCTCGCCGAGCGGCACGGAGACCGCGCGGGCTGGCCCGCGCAGTGGCGCGATCTGCTGCGCGGCCTGCGCGCCCACGCCCACCCCGACGTCGTGTACCGGGCGCGGCGGATCCACACCGCGACCGAGTGAGCGCCCGCTGACCGCCGCCCCGCGGGCGGCGGTCAGCGGGCGGCCGTCAGCGGGCGGCGGTGCGGTCGAGGGCGAACCGGCGCTGGAACGCGACCGCGACCGCCATCAGCGCGGCGGGCACGATCGTGACGCCGATGAGCAGCGCCAGCATCGCCGAGTCCGACTGCGCGATGGCCCGCCCCTCGGTCGTGGAGACGAAGCCGCCCGCGGCGAGCACCGCCGAGTACACGTAGGGGCCGATCGCGGTGCCGGTCGCCTCGGTCGCCGTCCACACCCCGGTGTAGGCGCCGGCGCGGGCCGTCCCGCGGGCCTCGGCTGCGGCCACGATGTCGGGGATCAGGGAGAACGCGAACAGCTGGAGGCCGGCGAACGCGCAGCCCAGCACGACGATCACCGCGAGGGTCGGCGCCACGCCCATCGCCTCGCCCGGCCACAGCGCGAGCGACCCCGCGACGAAGACGCCCTGGCAGATCAGCAGGCAGCGCTGCTTGCCCGCCCGCTCCGACACCTTCTTCCAGACGGGCCCGGCGATCGCCGCGGGGACGAGGAACGAGCCCATGAACACCGCGGTCAGCCGCTCGTCGTCGAAGGTGTACTCGGTGTAGAACGGCACCGCCGCGAGGAAGATGTGCGTGGTGATGCCGGTGAACAGGTACGACAGCGTCAGGGCGCGGAAGTCGCGGTCCCGCCACGTGATGCGCAGGTCGTCGAGGACGGAGTGCGCGTGGCCGCCGTCCGGGACCCGGAAGCCGGTGTGGTCGGCGAGCCGCCGGATGAACACGATCGCGAGGACGCCGGTGACCACGAGGGCGCCGGCGAGCAGCACCGACATCCGGGCGTAGTCGCCGCGGCCGCCCGACGCGACCAGCGCCGGGGCCGCGACGCCCGCGCCGAGCAGGCCGACCGTCAGCAGCAGCATCCGGTACATGAACACGCGGGTGCGCTCGTGGTACCCGATCTTCAGGTCGGACGGCGTCGTCAGGTACGGCACCTGGAAGCACGCGTACAGGACGTTGCCGAGGATGTAGAAGCCGCCGACCCACAGCGCCGCCGACCAGCCGGACAGCCCGGCCGGCACCGAGAAAAGCCCGATCCAGGCGAACGCCAGCAGCAGCCCCCAGCGCAGCATGCGGCGCCGGTGCCCGTCGCGGCGCGCCTGCCGGTCCGACACCGAGCCGAACCACGGGTGCACGATCGCGTCCAGGACCTTCGGCAGCAGCAGGGTCAGGCCGGCCAGGAACGGGGACACGCCGAGCGTGTGCGTCATGAAGTAGAGCAGCAGCAGCCCGGGGACGGTGACCCACACGCCCATCCCGAGCGAGCCGGCGGAGTAGCCGACGAGATCGCGGGCGCGGGGCCGCGCCGCCGAATCCGGCTGCGACTTGTTCTGCGTGGTGCTCATGCTCGGCCAGTGTGGCGGCGGACGGCTCCGGCCGCCAGTGCCGCGCCCTTGAACGCCCCCGAGCGGACCCGGCCGGCGAACGTCCGCGCCACGATCCGGTCGGTCAGCGCGGGCACGTGCCGGGCGAGGAAGAACTCGACGGCGCCGCGGCGGGTCGTCGGCACGTCCCGGCGGGGCCGGCGCGACAGCGCGGCGCGCAGCACCGCGTCCACCACGCCGTCGAGGGGCTCGTACTTGCTCATGCCCTCCAGCGAGAGCCCCGCCGCCGCGGTCGAATCGTGGATGGGGCTCCGCACGGCGGACGGGTACACGCAGGTCACGCCGACATGGGTGCCGAGTTCCATGCGGAGTGCGTCCGCATAGGCGACGAGGGCTCGTTTGGACGCGCCGTAGGCCGCGGCCAGCGGGAGCTGCATGACGGCCATCCGGGAGGACAGCATGACGACCCGGCCGCGCGACTCCACGAGGGCGTCCACGCACGCGGCGGTCACCCGCCAGGTGCCGAGGAGGTTGACGTCGAGCTGGCGGCGCACCTCCTCGCCGGGCGGCAGCTCGGCCGGCGCGGGGCCGCCGATCCCGGCGTTGTTGACGAGCACGTCGAGCCCGCCCAGCCTCTCGATCGCCGCCGCCACCGCCGCCGGGACGGCCGCGTCGTCGGTGAGGTCGCAGGCGATGACCTCGACGGGGTCGTCGGGGCGCGGCGCCGCGTCCAGGCCGACGACGCGGGCGCCGAGACCGGTCAGCCGGGCGCTGATCGCCCGGCCGAACGTCCCCGACGCGCCGGTGACCAGGACCCGCAGGCCGCGCGGGTCGCGCTCGCCCGGCGGCCGCCGCTCGCCGGCCCGGTGCCGGCCGGCCGTGCCTTCCCGGTCCGCATCGCTCATGTGGGTGGTCTCCTCACGGTCCATGGGGGTGAAGGGGCGGGCGCCGCGGGCGAGCCTGTCCCGGCCGGCCCTGGCCTCCCGGGGCAGGTCGGCGACGTACCGGTCGAAGTCGACGCGCATCATGGGGCGCCGGTCGCCCCACCGGGCCCGCGCGGCGCGCAGGTCGCGGGCGACGGCGCGCCGCCGCTCCGGCGCGGGCGGCAGCGCGTACCGGCCGGAGAGGTACGCCGCGGCCAGCTTCGCCTGCGCCTCCACGATGGGCAGCGCCGCGCCCGTGGACTGCATCAGGCCGACGAACGCCAGGCTCGGCTCGTCCAGGTGGAAGACCCGCTTGTACAGCGGCAGCCGCTCGGGGTCGTCGCCCACCAGCGCGGGCGGCAGGAACGGCAGGCCGACCCGGTAGCCCGTGGCCCACACGATCACGTCCACGGGGTCGGCGGTGCCGTCGGCGAACACGACCTTCTCCCCGTCCATGCGCTCGATGCCGGGCCGCGCCTCGACCTCGCCGTGGGTCAGCCGGTGCAGGATCGTGTCGCTGATCGTCGGGTGGTTCTGGAAGAGGCCGCCGGCCGGTGCGGGCAGCCCGTAGTCCTGCGGGTTCCCCACCGCCAGCCGCAGCATCGTCTCGGCGACGCGCTGGCGCAGCCGCCACGGCAGCACCGCGAGCGCGCCGCCCGTGGCGTCCGCCGGCCGGCCGAACAGGTATTTCGGGACGATGTGGACGCCGCGCCGCGCCGACAGCAGGACGGGCCCGTGCGCCACATGGGAGGCGTCCACGGCGATGTCCATGGCCGAGTTCCCCATGCCCACGACGAGCACCCGCCGGTCGCGGAAGACCTCGGGGGTCCGGTAGTCGTGGGCGTGGAGCTGCATCCCGGTGAACGCGCCCGGGTAGGCGGGGTCGGGCCAGCGCGGATCCCAGTTGTGCCCGTTGGCGACGACGACCGCGTCGAAGCGGGCGGCGTCGCCGTCGCCGGTCGTGACGACCCACTCGGCCCCGTCCCGTTCGACGGAGACGACCTCGGTGCCGAACCGGATGTGCGGGACGACACCGAACCGCTCCGCGTACCCGGCGAGGTACTCCGCGACCAGGTCGGCGGACGGGTAGTCCGGCCACGACCGGGGCATCGGCAGGTCGGCGAACTCGGTGCGCCCCTTGCTGGTGTTGGTGTGCAGCGACGCGTACGCGGGCGACAGGCCGCTGGCGTTGTCGCGCGCCCACAGCCCGCCCGGGCGGTCGCCCTTCTCGTACAGCACGACCTCCACGCCCGCGTCGAGCATCGCCTTGCCCGCGGCAAGGCCGGCCGCGCCGGCACCGATCACGGCGACACGGCAGGTCATGCGCCACTCCCTCAAGGTCAATTGTGGTGGGATCCAACCCTAGTCGGGAGTTCCCGCACGTAAACATGGACGGAGCCACGCATTTGGCGGTCCTGCTTGTGGTCCCCCACAATCGGTTGCGTGAACGCTGACACCGACTGGACCCCGGTCATCGACCTCATCGAGCGGGTCACCGCCGAGAAGGACCTGCTGCCGTCCGTCGTCGCCGGAGTGTCGTCGATGGTCCGGGAGGTGTCGGTGCTGCCGCCCGCCGACATCGCCGGGCACACCCGCGCGCTGCTCGCCGCCGCGACCCGCGCGATCGCGGCCCGGCGCGGCCCCACCGAGGCGGAGCTGTCGTTCGTGGCCGAGCTCGGCGTCACCCGGGCACGGCAGGGCGTGCCCATCGAGGCGGTGCTGAGCGCCATCCACGTCGCCGAGCGCGCCATCTGGGCCCGCGCCCGCGAGGTCGCCGCCGCCGAGGGCATCGGCGCGGGCCTCCTCCTCGACGCGCGGGAGCTGTACGACGACTGGGCGGAGGCCGTCCGCTCCCGCCTGCTCAAAGCGCACCGCGAGGCGCAGGCGAGCGGCGAGCCGGGCCCCGGCGAACGCGACGCGGCCACCCTCCGCCGCCTCCTCGACGGCGGCTCAGCCGCCGCCCTGGCCGCCGCCGAGGCGGGCCTCCCGCCCAACACCCCCCTATGG
>NZ_SMKM01000084.1 GCF_004348665.1 Actinomadura sp. GC306
CAGCGGTACGGCGTCGCGGAAGGGGCGAGCCGGATGGGGAAACTCACCGTCGGGAGAGGGGGATCTGACCTGCGGGGCCGCGGGCGGCGTAACTGCCGTGCATGCGGGGGTTCACGGCATGTGATGGGGTCCCCGGGTGCCCGCTCGGACAGCCTCCGATGACGGTCCGTGAGTTTTTCCTCAGGCCACCCCCCTGACATTCGTGGCGTAAGGGGTTAGCGTTCCTGGCATGGCACCCGCCCGGGTCCGTGGTTGCGTCGGACCGCTGTGCTCGTCAAGAGCACGACCGGTGGTCCGGCAAGCCGATGCCAGGCGCAGGCGAAACGGCCCACGTAAGGCGACTTCTCGTCGACCGATCACGGTGCGCCTTAGAGGTAAGTCCTGCCCCGTCGAGGGATCCGACATCCCCCGAACCGGGAGAAGGGCAGTAGTGGCGAGAGCGCCGCGAGCCCCTCAGCAGGCGGATGTGGGGACGAAGACCAGGTCGGCCGGGCGGGTGCGACCCACCGTCCTGTGGGCAGGCCCGCGGCCATGGCCACTTTCCCTCCCGCATGTGTCGAAGGCCGACACATGGTGCATATCACCAGGGCCGGGACGTGTTTCGCCAGGGATCCCGGGCAGGCCAACTCGTAACCGGGAGAAGGGGGGCCCGCGTGAACATCACCGTCAGGGGCCGGCACACCGAGGTCAATGACAGGTTCCGCCGGCATGTCGAGAACAAGCTGGCCAAGATCGAGCGGCTCAACCAGAAGGTGATCCGCGTTGACGTGGAGGTGTCCGAGGAACACAACCCGCGGCTCGCCGATCAGCGCGAGAGGGTCGAGCTCACGATCCGCTCCCGCGGCCCCGTGATCCGCGCCGAGGCCGCCGCCGACGACCGGCACGGAGCCCTCGACATGGCGCTCGACAAGCTGGAGTCCCGGTTGCGCCGCGACGCCGAGCGCCGCAAGGGCCACGGCGGCAAGGGCCGCGCCAAGCTCGCCACGATGGAGACGACACTCCCCGAGACGCTCCCCGAACCGGTGCAGACCGCGCGCGAGTCCGCGCCCGAAGAGCCGGAGGCGGCGCAGGCCGCGCGGCAGGACGAGGACCTCGTCCCCATCCCCATGGACGGCGACGGCCCCCTCGTCGTCCGGGAGAAGTTCCACAAGGCCGAGCCGATGGGCATCGAGCAGGCCCTCTTCGAGATGGAGCTCGTCGGCCACGACTTTTTCCTGTACCGCGACAAGGCCAACGGGCTCCCCTCGGTCGTATACAAGAGGAGAGGCTGGGACTACGGAGTCATCAGGCTCGTCGAAGAGTGATGCGGCACTCGCGTCACGTCACCGTCCGAACCGTGTAATGATCTGCGAAGGCGTATCAGCCGATCCGCGGGCGCGGTGGCCGCGGGGGTTCCGGCAGGGCGCGAGCACCGGCCGGGGACCCGCGGGGCACCGCCCCGCGGAGGCACGTCCCGCGGGGGCCCGGCCCCGCGGCGGCGGCCCGGGAACCTCCCGGGGCGCACAGCAGTTCACTCCGGGAGCACCCGACCCGAAATCCCCTGGGTTCGTACCCGGATCCCCTCCGGGAACGTCCCGTCGTAGCACGACCCTCCGGTACATCCACATCGCTGAATAGTGAAGGGGGGAAGCGGCGTCTCCTCCACGCCGCGACTCTGGTGAGCGAGAATCCCGAGGCTCGCGACGCCGCGGCGGTACCCCGGCAGGCCGGGGGCCGGCGACGCGGCGCCGGCGCCGCCCCCGCCGCACGGGAGGCGGCACCGCCGCCCGGAGCGGCCGACCCGATCCGCGTGCTCATCGTCGACGACCACGCGCTGTTCCGCAGAGGTCTGGAGATGGTCCTCCAAGGCGAGGACGACATCGAGGTCATCGGCGAGGGCGGCGACGGGCACGAGGCCGTCGAGATGGCCGGCGACCTGCTGCCGGACGTCGTCCTCATGGACATCCGGATGCCGCGCCGCAGCGGAATCGAGGCGTGCACCGCGATCAAGGACGCCGCGCCCAGCGCGAAGATCGTCATGCTGACCATCAGCGACGAGGAGGAGGACCTCTTCGAGGCGATCAAGGCCGGGGCCAGCGGCTACCTGCTTAAGGAGATCTCCATCGACGAGGTCCCCCAGGCGGTCCGGGCCGTCCACGGCGGGCAGTCACTGATCAGCCCGTCGATGGCGTCCAAGCTCATCACCGAGTTCGCCGCGCTCGCCAAGCGCAGCGAGGAGCGCACCCAGCAGGTCCCCGCGCCCCGCCTCACCGAGCGCGAGATGGAGGTACTGCGCCTGGTCGCCCGCGGCCTGGGCAACCGGGAGATCGCCCGGGAGCTGTTCATCTCGGAGAACACGGTGAAGAACCACGTCCGCAACATCCTGGAGAAGCTGCAGCTCCACTCCCGGATGGAGGCCGTGGTGTACGCCGTCCGGGAGAAGCTGCTGGAGATCACCTGACGCGACCGGCAATCGGCTTTTGTCGGTGTCGTGCCGTAGCATCACCGGCGTGGTCGAGGTAGAGCTCAGCGCGGACGAGGCACGGCGGCTGCAACTGCGCGCCCAGGGATTCCTGGGCGCGCGGCGGAAGGGCGGCGTACCGGCGCTGCTGCAACGGCTCGGCGCCGTCCAACTCGACACGATCTCCGTCCTGGCCAGGTCCCACGAGCTGGTCTCGTACGCCCGTCTCGGCCCGGTGCGCCGCCGCGCGATCGAGGCTGCCTACTGGGGAAACGCAGAGGCGTTCGAGTACTGGGCCCACGCCGCGTCGATCCTGCCCATGGACGACTGGCCGCTGTTCGGTTTCCGTCGCCGCGCCTACCTGCGCCGCGGCTGGCGCTGGCACAAGGTTCCCGAGGGCGTCTGCGACGAGATCCGCGCCCGGTTGAAGGCCGACGGCCCGCTCACCACCCGGGAACTCGGCGGCGCCAAGGCCGGCGCCGACTGGTGGCAGTGGAGCGACCACAAGATCGGCATCGAGTGGCTGCTGGACATCGGCGAGGTCGTCTGCGTCGAGCGCGTCGGCTGGCGCCGCGTCTACGACCTGGCGGAACGCGCCGTCCCGGCGGAACTCCTCGCGCAGGACCCCGACGACGACGCCTGCCTGACGGCGCTCGTCACCCGTGCCGGCCGAGCCCTGGGCGTGGCGACCCGCGCCGACCTCGCCGACTACTACCGCCTAAGGCAGGACCAGGTGGACAGCGTGATCAACGGAACCGGCCTGGTCCCCGTCACGGTCGCCGGCTGGTCCCGCGCCTGGGCCGACCCCGAAGCCCTTGCCGACCCACCGCGCGGCAGGCACGCCACCACCCTGCTCTCCCCGTTCGACTCCCTCGTATGGGACAGGGCCCGCACCTCCCGCGTGTTCGGCTTCGACCATCGCCTGGAGGCGTACGTCCCCAAGGCCAAGCGGGTCCACGGCTACTTCGCGATGCCCCTGCTCTCCGGCGGCCGCCTCATCGGACGCGTCGACCCCGCCAGAGAAGGCCGCACCCTGATCGCCCGCCAGGTGTCCCTGGAACCCTGGGCGACAAGCACCCCGTCCCGCACGGAGACCGCAGCAACCGCCCTGGCCAAAGCCCTATGGCAAGCCGCAACCTGGGTCGACTGCAACAACATCCACGTAGACCGAACAGACCTCCCCCCAGCCCTACTCGACACCGCCCTAAAGACCACCACCCCCACCTAAAGCGGTTGAGGTGGGGGGCGGGTCGGCAAGGCGAAGGCCCGGGGTTGGTGGCCCCGGGCCTTGGAGTTTGGGGAGGTCAGCCGTGTGGGGGGGTTTGGGGGTCGGTGGCGACGGGGCTTTCGACCGCCTCGCCCTCGGGGCCGCCGCGGCGCTTGTCGGTGCGGGTGCCGAAGACGGAGTAGTCGACGATCTCGGGGATCACCCGGGGGGCGTCCACCACCACGTCGGAGAACAGGTGGACCACCCAGCTGACGGCGAAGCCCGCGACGATGATGCCCGCGCCGACCCAGAACATGATCCACATCGGGCCCAGGCAGAGCGCGACGCCGCCGACGACGAATCCGATGAAGATGATGCTGACCGCCACCCAGGAAGCGGGGCGGCCGGCGTGTGACCCGTTGGACTCTCCGGACATTGCGTCTCCCTCCATGCTGTGAGGACATCCTCTCCGGGACCCGGAACGTCAAACGGGATGCGCAGTGGATTGCGCTGCGGAGTGACCTAGACCATTCTGGGTCTCGCCTACGATGGGCATCGTACGTGTGGTGTGCGTGCCGCCTGGAGCGGTGAACCACGATCTGCAAGGAGCCTTCGAGAGTGCCGCCAGTCATCGACAAGATCCTTCGTGCGGGCGAGGGAAAAACCCTGCGCAAGCTCAAGAAGCTCGCGGATCAGGTCAACTCGATCGAGGAGGACTTCCTCGAGATGAGCGACGCCGAGTTGCGCGAGCTGACCGACAAGTACCGGGAGCGCCTCGCCGACGGCGAGACCCTGGACGACCTGCTGCCGGAGGCGTTCGCGACCGCACGCGAAGCCGCCAAGCGTGTTCTCGGGCAGCGGCACTTCGACGTCCAGGTGATGGGTGGAGCCGCCCTGCATCTCGGCAATATCGCCGAGATGAGGACCGGTGAGGGCAAGACCCTGACCGCGGTGCTTCCGTCCTATCTGAACGCGCTGTCCGGCGACGGCGTCCACATCGTCACGGTGAACGACTACCTGGCCAAGCGCGACGCCGAGTGGATGGGCCGCGTCCACCAGTTCCTGGGCCTGGAGGTCGGGGTCGTCCTGGCGCAGATGACGCCGGAGGAGCGCCGCGCGGCGTACAACTGCGACATCACCTACGGGACGAACAACGAGTTCGGGTTCGACTACCTGCGCGACAACATGGCGTGGAGCCTGGACGAGTGCGTCCAGCGCGGCCACAACTTCGCCATCGTCGACGAGGTCGACTCGATTCTGATCGACGAGGCCCGCACCCCGCTGATCATTTCCGGGCCGGCCGAGCAGAACTCCAAGTGGTACGGGGAGTTCGCCAAGATCGCGCCGCGGCTGAAGCGCGCCGAGCTGATCAGCACCGCCGGGCAGGTCGACGAGTACGGCCCCGGCGACTACGAGGTCAACGAGAAGAAGCGCACGGTCGGCATCACCGAGTCCGGTGTCGAGAAGGTCGAGGACTGGCTCGGCATCGACAACCTCTACGACTCGGTGAACACGCCGCTGGTGAGCTTCCTGAACAACGCGCTGAAGGCCAAGGAGCTGTACAAGCGCGACAAGGACTACGTCGTCATGAACGGCGAGGTCCTGATCGTGGACGAGTTCACCGGGCGCATCCTGCATGGCCGCCGCTACAACGAGGGCATGCACCAGGCCATCGAGGCCAAGGAAGGCGTGGCGATCAAGGACGAGAACCAGACCCTCGCCACGATCACCCTGCAGAACTACTTCCGCCTCTACAACAAGCTGGCCGGCATGACCGGCACCGCCGAGACCGAGGCGGCGGAGTTCAACAAGACCTACAAGATCGGCGTCGTGCCGATCCCGACGAACAAGCCGATGGTCCGCCAGGACGTGGCGGACGTCGTCTACAAGACCGAGCAGGCCAAGTTCGAGGCCGTCGTCGACGACATCGCCGAGCGGCACGAGAAGGGCCAGCCGGTCCTGGTCGGCACCACGTCGGTGGAGAAGTCCGAGAAGCTGAGCAAGATGCTCAAGCGGCGCGGCATCCCGCACCAGGTGCTGAACGCCAAGCACCACGAGCAGGAGTCGACGATCGTGGCGGAGGCGGGCCGCAAGGGCAGCGTCACCGTCGCGACGAACATGGCGGGCCGCGGCACCGACATCATGCTCGGCGGCAACCCCGACTTCCGCGCCGACCTGGAGCTGCACCAGCGCGGGCTGTCCCCCCTGGAGACGCCCGACGAGTACGAGTCGGCGTGGCCCGAGGCGCTGGAGAAGGCGCAGGAGGCCGTGAAGGGCGAGCACGAGGAGGTCGTCGACGCCGGCGGCCTGTACGTCCTCGCGACCGAGCGGCACGAGTCGCGGCGCATCGACAACCAGTTGCGCGGTCGGTCCGGCCGGCAGGGCGACCCGGGCGAGTCCCGGTTCTACCTGTCGCTGGAGGACGACCTGATGCGGCTGTTCAACTCGGCCCGCGTCGAGTCGATCATGACCCGGCTGAACATCCCGGACGACGTGCCGATCGAGTCCAAGATCGTCAGCAATGCGATCAAGTCGGCGCAGAGCCAGGTTGAGCAGCAGAACTTCGAGATGCGCAAGAACGTCTTGAAGTACGACGAGGTCCTGAACCGGCAGCGCAAGGTCATCTACGCCGAGCGCCGCAAGGTGCTGGAGGGCGAGGACCTGCACGAGCAGGTCCGCCGGATGATCGACGAGGTCGTCGCGGGCTACGTCGCGGGCGCCACCTCCGAGGGCTTCGCCGAGGAGTGGGACCTCGACAAGCTGTGGAAGGCGTTCACGGCGCTCTACCCGATCTCCATCACGGTCGAGGACCTGGAGAAGGACGCGGGCGGCGACATCTCCGCGCTGGACGCCGAGACGCTCGCGGAGAAGATCCGCGACGACGCGCAGGCGGCCTACGACAAGCGCGAGGAGCAGCTCGGCCCGGAGGTCATGCGCGAGCTGGAGCGCCGCGTCGTCCTGTCGGTCCTGGACCGCAAGTGGCGCGAGCACCTCTACGAGATGGACTACCTCCAGGAGGGCATCGGCCTGCGGGCCATGGCGCAGCGCGACCCGCTGGTGGAGTACCAGCGCGAGGGCTACGACATGTTCAACGCGATGCTGGACGGCATCAAGGAGGAGTCGGTCGGCTACCTCTTCAACCTCGAGGTCGAGGTGGAGGACCAGCCGGAGACCCCCGCGGTCGGCGCGAAGCCGGTGTCGGTCGCCAAGTCCGCTCCCGCCACCGGCGCGGACGACGACACCGTCCCCGCCGACGACGTGGAGGAGGCCGACGAGACCCCCGCCATCAAGGCGAAGGGGCTGGAGAAGCCGTCGCGTCCGAAGAAGCTCGACTACTCGGCTCCGACCATCGACGGTGACGGCGGTGTGGAGCACCACACCGAGGAGACCAAGGACGAGTACGCGGGCGTCAACCGCAACGACCCGTGCCCCTGCGGCTCGGGCAAGAAGTACAAGCGGTGCCACGGCGACCCCCGCAACAAGAACAAGTAGGACCACGCGAAAGCGGCCTCCCGGACTCCGGGCGGCCGCTTTCGCGTTTCCGTGCACGGGCCGGCTACGCGGTTCCGTGGGCGGTTGTTTCGACGGCCGTGCAGCGCCAGCGGCCGCGGGCGTGTTCGAGGCGGAGGGCCAGGGCGTGGACGCGGCCGGCGACGAACACGACGGCGGTCGTCTCGGCGACCGCGGCGGCGGGACGCTGCAGCCTCGTCGACAGCACCTTCGGCGGGACGATCCGCGCCCCGCGCCGGGCCGTGGAGCGGAGCACTGCCATCTCCCGGCACACCTGCGGCACGGCGACCAGGGACAACTGGGCGGTAGGGCGCGTCCCCGCGAGGATCTCCACGACGAGCCGCACGGCCGCGTCCGCGACGGCGCGGACCTCGGCGTCGATCCCGTCCGCCGGCCGGACGAGCCGCAGTCCGGGCGGCGGGGCCGGGGGCGGCGCCGCCGGCCGGAGCGCCAGCGCACCGCGCGTCATCGCACCGGACTCCGCGCCGGGTCGGGCACCGGACGCTGCGCTGGGTCGCGCATCGGGCGTTGTGCTGGACGGGCCGCCGGACGGTGTGCGGGACGGTGGGGTGGACCCTGCGTTGGACGGGCCGCCGGACGGTGCGCCGCGGTACCGGATGAAGCGGACGGCGGACGGCGCGGCTGAACGTGGACGCATGCGATACCTCCTGGCTCGTTTGCAGACAGGAGTCCCACGGCCCGCGATAAATACGTCCTGGCCACATGCGGCCCCGGGCGTAACGGCCGAGGCGGCGGAGGCGCTCCTCGCCGCAGGTGGTCCTCTGGCTCATGTCGTCGACCGCGCTGGCCGGGAGCCGCGTCCGGACACGTGGAAAGCCTCGGGACGTGGAAGCGTCTGGACATGGGAAGCGGCGGGACGCCGGAGGGCGTCCCGCCGCCTGGGAGCGGGTGCCCGGACCGTGCGGGGAGTCCGGGACCCGTGGGAGCCGGGCCGGTGGGCTGACCGGCCCGGGAGGGGGCGCCGCGGGGATGAGGGGCCGCGGCGCCCCGAGGATCAGCCGTCGGAGGGGGACTCCTTCGGTGCGGGCTCGGCCTCCTCGCGGTCGGCCGCCTTGCGGTCCCGCTTCTTCGCGGACGTGGCGCCGGCCAGTTCCGGGTCGGCGGCGGGGTCGACCGCCGTCGACTCCTCGCCCTCGGGCTCCCGGCCCGGCGTCGCGAAGTTGAACTTCTCGATCATGAACTTGAAGATGAAGTAGTACAGGAAGAAGTACACGACGCCCAGGCCGAGGATGAGCCAGAGCTGTTCGGTGTTGTCCTTGCGGGCGTTCAGCAGCAGGTCGATGAGGCCCGCGGAGAAGCCGAACCCGAGCTGGGCGCCGGCGGCCTCCAGGATCGCCATCGAGATGCCGGTGAGCACGACGTGCACGCCGTACAGGACCGGCGCGACGAACATGAACGCGAACTCGATCGGCTCGGTGACGCCGGTGACGAACGCGGTGAGCCCGGCGGAGACCATGATGCCGCCGACCGCGGGACGGCGGTGCGGGGGAGCGGCGCGCCAGATCGCGAGGGCCGCGCCGGGCAGGCCGAACATCAGCACGGGGAAGAACCCGGCGAGGAAGCCGCCCGCGTCGGGGTCGCCGGCCAGGTAGCGGTTGATCTCGCCGGTGACGGTGCCGTCGGGGCCCTCGTAGGTGCCGAACACGAACCAGATGAGCGAGTTCGGGATGTGGTGCAGGCCGAACGGCAGCAGCAGCCGGTTGATGACGCCGTAGATGCCGGCTCCGGCGGCGCCCGCCCCGGTGATCCACTCGCCGAAGTCGGTGAGCCAGCTGCCGAGCAGGGGCCAGATGAAGCCGATCAGGATGCCGATGACGAGGCCGGCGAGGGCGGTGATGATCGGGACGAACCGCCGTCCGCCGAAGAACGCCAGCCAGGTCGGCAGCTTGATCCGGTAGTAGCGCTGGTACAGCAGGGCGGCGGTGAGGCCCATGATGATGCCGCCGAGCACCTGGGTGGGGTTCGTCGCCCCCCAGTTGATGACCTCGGACTCGGCCCCGTCCGTCACCGTCGTGATCGTGACGTTGCCCTTGAGCTCCTCGGTGTGCGAGAACATGATCTTGGACACGCGGTCGAAGACCAGGTACCCGACGACCGCGGCGAGGGCGGTGGAGCCGTCGGACTTCTTGGCGAAACCGATGGCCACACCGACCGCGAACAGCAGCGGCAGGGCGGCGAACAGCGCGTTGCCGGCCTCGCCGACGATCTCCGCGACGCGGGTCCAGCCGAGGCCGTCGTCGCCGAGCATGTCGGCCTGGCCGAAGCGCAGCAGGAGCGCGGCGGCGGGCAGCACGGCGATCGGCAGCATGAGGCTGCGGCCGATCCGCTGCAGCACGGCGAGGGCGCTGGACCCTCGGCGTGGTGCGGAATCCACTGTCGTCGACGTCATCGCGACATTCCTCCTCAGGGGGTTGGTCAGGAGCGCGGTGGGGGGTTTCCGAGGGCCGTGTGGATCTGGTAGCGGTCCGCCCGGTAGGTCGACACGCCCAGCTCGGCGCACACGCCTCCGGTGTACGAGCGGCGTTGCAGGTACAGCACGGCGCTGCCCTTGGGAATCTGCAGGTGCCTGGCGTCGGCGGCGTCGGCCAGGCTGGCGTCGATGGTCTGGTCGCCCGCGTCGAAGACCAGCCCGTACACCGCTTCGAGGACGCCGTAGAGCGAGCGGTCGGCGAGGCGGCGGTCGAGCAGGTCGGGGGCGAGCGAGGCCAGGAGGTGGGAGCGCTCGACGGCCATGGGCTCGCCGTCGGCGGTGCGCAGGCGTTCGACGACGTGGATCGGGGTGCCGGGTTCGATCTCGAAGATCCGGGCGAGGCGCGCGTCCGCGGGGACCGTCCGCCGGTCGAGGTCGATCGCGCCGGGACGCAGGCCGCGGGCCAGCATGTCCTCGGTGAAGGAGACGAGCCGGAGCGGAACCTCGATCTTGGGGCGGGCGACGAAGGTGCCCTTGCCCGGGACGCGGTAGAGGCGGCCTTCGGAGACGAGCTGGTCGACCCCCTGCCGGACGGTCATGCGGGACAGCTCGTACCTGGCGCACAACTCGCGCTCCGACGGGATCGGGGCGTCGACGGGCAGTTCCGCGGTCTCGATCAGGTCGAGCAGGATCGCGCGGAGCTGGAAGTACTTCGGCACGGGACTGTGCGGATCGATGGTCGTCACGAGGGTCCTCGACGGCCGTGGCCGGATCGATGGGATTCGCAGGGTCTGACGGGTATGAGGTTGGTTTGGACTTCGGTGGGTCTTCGGGGGTTTGTACTGGTCTAGGCCGGACTAGACCACAGGATCGAAAGACATGTCAATGCACGAATTCGTAACGACCGGATCACGCCGCGACGACCGCCCGGACGCAGGAACTCCCAGGTCAGCCCCGCCTCCCGGACGTCCGGTCCGTTTTCCGGCACGGTGGCCGGACCTGGTGGCCCGCCGTCACATCGGAGGTCGCGCCCCGCGGGCGGGCGGTGCCCGGCGGCGTGGAACGATCCCCGGCGGAATGTCGGATCTGTCGCGTCCGCCATCTTGCGGTCCCCTTCGATCCGTGGAGTATGGTGCGTACTGGTCTAGTCCGGACTAGACCAGTGGAACCGGACGGAATGACCAGCGATTCGTCGTGTCGCGGAGAGTGCGCGGAGCCATGGCATCACTACTGATCACGGCCACCAACATGATCATTACCCCGGACGGGGCTCCTACCCGCGTGCTGTCTCCCGGATTCGTGCGCGTGGCGGACGGCGTGATCGCCGAAGCCGGCGCGGGCCCCCCGCCCGGCACCCCCGACGTCGAGCTGACCGAGGGCCTGCTGGCGCCCGGCCTGGTCGACCTCCAGGTGAACGGCTACTACGGGTACGACATGGTCGACGCCGACGAGGCCGGCTGGCACACCGTCGTCTCCCGGCTCCCCGAGACCGGCGTGACCTCGTTCCTGCCCACCTTCATCACCGCCCCGGTCGCGACGCAGGCCGCGGCGCTGCGCCGCACCCGCGACCTCCTGCCCGGCCTGCCCGCCGGGACGCGCGTCCTCGGCGTCCACACCGAGGGCCCGTTCCTGTCGGAGAAGCGCAAGGGCGCGCACAACCCGCTCCACTTGACCGACCCCGCGCCCGAGGCGATCTCGGCGCTGCTGGAGACGGGCCTGGTCAAGCTGGTCACGCTCGCGCCCGAGCGCAACGGCGCCCTCGCGGCGATCCGCACCCTCACCGAGGCGGGGGTCCTGGTCAGCGTCGGGCACAGCGACGCGACCGCCGCGCAGGTCCGCGCCGCGGCCGACGCGGGCGCCCGCAAGGTCACCCACATCTTCAACGCGCAGACCGGCGTCCACCACCGCGACCCCGGCGTGGCCGTGCAGGCGCTCATCGACGACCGGCTCAGCCCCGGCCTGATCCTCGACCTGCACCACGTCGCGGCCGAGGCCGCCGCGCTGGTGTTCCGCGCCGCGCCGGGACGGGTCGTGCTCGTCACCGACGCGGCCGCGTCCGCCGGGATGCCGCCCGGCACCTACGACCTCGGCGGCGAGCCCATCACGATGCCCGAGCAGGGTCCGCCGCTGCGCGCCGACGGCACGATCGCGGGATCCGGCCTCCGGCTGGACGAGGCGGTCGGCAACGCGGTCGGCATCGGCGTCGACGTCGCCGCGGCGGTCGATGCCGCGACCCGCGTCCCGGCCGACCTGATCGGCCGCTCCGACCTCGGCCGGATCGCGGCGGGCGCCGCCGCCGACCTCGTCTGGCTCGGCCCGGACCACCGGGCGCTTGCCACCTGGGTCGGCGGGCAGAAAGTCTTCGGAGGGGGATCATGACAAGTCAGATGCGCGCCGAGATCGGCGAGCAGCCGGGCGCGCTGGCCCGGACGATCGACGCGCTGCTGCCCCGCCTCCCCGAACTCGCGGCGCTGGCCGGTGAGACGCGGCAGGTGCTGTTCATCGCGCGCGGCTCGTCCGACAACGCGGCGGTGTACGGGCGCTACCTGGTCGAATCGCACACCGGGCGGCCGGCCGCGCTCGCCGCGCCGTCGATCGCCACCGTCTACCGGCGCAGGTTGGACCTGGACGGCGTGCTGGCCGTGGCGATCAGCCAGTCCGGCAAGACCGAGGAGATCGTCGAGACGCTCGACTGGGCCGCGTCCTGCGGCGCCCGGACCGTCGCCGTCACCAACGGCGCCGGCTCCCCGCTCGCCGAGTCCGCCGAGGTCGCGCTGCTCACGCAGGCGGGCGACGAGCTCGCCGTCCCCGCGACCAAGACCTACACCACCCAGCTCGCGGCGGTGGCGGTGCTCGGGCTGGGCCTCGGCGCGGCCGTGCCCGCCGACGAGCTGCGCCGCGTCCCGGACGAGATCGCCCGGGTGATCGCGCTGACCGAGGAGTCCCCGGCGCTGCCGGAGATCGTCGAGGCGCTGGCGGCGGTGCCCGGGGCGGTGGTGTCCGGCCGCGGCCTCGCGTTCGGCACCGCGCTGGAACTCGCACTGAAGATCAAGGAGGCGTGCTACCTGCACGCCATGGGCCTGTCCTACGCCGACCTGCTGCACGGCCCGATCGCCGTCGTCGACGAGCAGACCCCCGCGCTGCTGGTGGCCGCCGACTCCGGCCCCACGCTCGCCGGGACGGTCGCGCTGGCCGAGCGGGTCGAGGGCGCGGGCGCCCGCGCGTACGGCGTCGGCGGCGGTGCCCGGCTGGCGGAGGCGTGCTCGGCCGCGCTGCCCGGCCCGGCGCTGCCCGAATGGGCCGCGCCGCTCGGCCTGATCGTGCCGGGCCAGCTCCTGGTGGAGAACCTGGCGCGCCGGCTCGGCCTCGATCCCGACGTTCCCCGTGGCCTGCGCAAGGTCACCCAGACAGACTGAGCTCCGACACCCGTCGCGGCCCCCGGGCCCACCCCGACTAGGAGAAGAACATGGACAAGGCCGAGGCCATCGTCGCCGCGCTCGGCGGCGCGGACAACATCGTCGAGATCGAGCCGTGCGCCACCCGGCTGCGCACCGAGGTCACCGACGCGGGCAAGGTCGACGAGGCGGCGCTGAAGAGGGCGGGCGCGCACGGCGTCATGCGCAGCGGCACCGTCGTGCAGGTCGTCGTGGGCCCCGAGGCCGACACCATCGCCACCGACATCGAAGACATCCTCGACTGACCCGTCCCCGACCGACCCAGGGGGTCCCTCCCATGACCCGAGTCATGTCACCGGTCGCCGGCCGCGTCGTCGGCCTGGCCGGCGTCCCGGACCCGGTGTTCGCCCAGGCCATGGTCGGTCCGGGCACCGCCGTCGACCCCGAGCGGGGGCCCGGCCACGCCATCGCCCCCGTCACCGGGAAGATCGTCAAGCTGCATCCGCACGCCTACGTGGTCGTGGACGACGAGGGCCACGGCGTCCTCGTCCACCTCGGCATCGACACCGTCAAGCTGAAGGGCGAGGGCTTCGAGCTCCTCGTCGCCGAGGGGGACGAGGTCACCGCCGGGCAGCCGGTGGTCGGCTGGAACCCGGCCGCGATCGAGGCGGGCGGCCGCTCGCCGATCTGCGCGGTCGTGGCGCTGGACGCCGGCGCCGACGCCCTGTCGGACGTCGTGGAGTCGGGCGAGGTCTCCACGGGCGACGAACTGTTCACATGGAGCTGACGCGATTTCCAGGGAGCTGATGAGATGAATCCGACGGCTGGAAGCGGGGAGCCGGCCGCATGGCGGTGATCGGACTGGGTGCGGCGGTCTTCGACCTCGACGGCACCCTCATCGACACCGAGCCGCGCAACCGCGCGATGTGGTCGCGGCTGTTCGACGCGCACGGCGTCCCGTACGACGACGCGCTCATCGCGTCGTTCGCGGGACGCCGCGGCGTGGAGGTGCTCGGCGACCTGGCGCACCTGTTCCCGGCCCGTCCGGTCGAGGAGCTGTTCGCGGAGGTCGTGGCCTACGGCGCGCTGCCGGAGATGCCGCCGATCGCGCCGGTCGGCGGCGCGGTCGAGCTCGTCCGGTCGCTGGCGGACGCGGGCGTGCCGCTGGCGGTGGTGACGTCCGCGGAGCGCCGGTACGCCGAGGGCCTGCTGGACGACCTGGGCGTCCGCGGCCTGCTGGACATCGTGGTGACCGCCGGGGACGTCGGCACCGGCAAGCCGCACCCGGAGGGGTACCTGGCCGCCGCGCGCGGCCTGGACGTCCCGCCGGAGGAGGCGGTCGGGTTCGAGGACGCCCCGGCCGGGGTCGCGGCCGTCAAGTCCGCCGGCATGACGTGCGTGGGCGTCAGCACCACGCAGCCGGTGGCGGCGCTGGCCGGAGCCGACCACGTCGTGGCAGACCTCAAGGGGGTGGACGTCGTGCCGGGTCCCGCGCTGCGGGTGCGCGGCCCGGCCCGCCGCGCGGGCCGGACGCTGGACAACTGAACACCGGTGAGATCCGGAAACGTGAAGGGCCGGAACCCGGCCGGAACGATGAGGAGTGTGCGGTGACCGAGCGGAACGTCAAGATCGAATCGCGGGTGGGGCTGCACGCGCGGCCGGCCGCGCTGTTCGTGCAGACCGCGGCCCAGGCCCCGATGGACGTGACCGTGGCCAGGCGCGGCGAAGAACCCGTGAACGCCAAGAGCATCCTCGCGGTGCTGGGGCTGGACGCCCGGCACGGGGAGGAGGTCACGCTCGCCGCTGAGGGCGAGGGCGCGGACGAGCTGCTCGACAGCCTGGAGAAGCTGCTGTCCACGCCGGAGCCCGAGGGAGCCTGACGTGCCGGACACCGAACCCGGAAGGCCCGAACCCGGAAGGCCCGAACCCGGAAGGCCCGAACCCGGAAGGCCGGGCGTGCTGCGGGGCGCGGGCGTCAGCCCCGGCGTCGGCGCCGGGCCGGTCCGCGTCATCGCGGGGGCCGTGCCGGAGCCGCCCGCCGGGTCCCGGCACGGCGGCGACGCCGCGGCCGAGCGCGTCGCCGCCCTCGCGGCGCTGGAGGCCGTCGCCACCGACCTGGAGGAGCGCGGCGACCGCGCCGCGGCGGTGGGCAACCCCGCCGGGCGGGACGTGCTGAACGCGCAGGCGCTGATGGCCCGCGACCCCGGACTCGCCGACGGCGTGCGCGCCAAGGTCGACGAGGGCGTCGCGGCGCCCCGCGCCGTCTACGAGGCGTTCGGTGTCTACCGCGAGATGCTCGCGGGCCTGGGGGAGTACATGGCGGCCCGGGTCAGCGACCTCGACGACATCCGCGACCGCGCGGTCGCGCGGCTGCTCGGGCTGCCGGTGCCGGGCGTCCCGGAGTCGGCCGAGCCGTTCGTCCTGGTCGCCCGGGACCTCGCGCCCGCCGACACCGCCGTCCTCGACCCGGCGCGGGTCGCCGCGTTCGTGACGGAGGAGGGCGGGCCGACCAGCCACACCGCGATCCTCGCCCGGACGATGGGCGTGCCCGCCGTCGTGGCGCTGCCCGGCGCGACGTCCCTCGCCGACGGGACCCGCGTCCTCGTGGACGGGTCGGCGGGGACGGTCCGGCCCGACCCGACCGACGCCGAGGTCGCCGCGGCACGTGCCGCCATCTCGGCCCGCGCGGCCGCGCTGGCGGAGTCCACCGGGCCCGGCGCCACCAAGGACGGCCACAAGGTGCCGCTGCTGGCGAACGTCGGCGGCCCGCAGGACGTCGAGGCGGCGCTGGAGCACGGCGCGGAGGGCGTCGGCCTGTACCGCACCGAGTTCCTCTTCCTCGACCGCTCGGCGCCCCCGTCGGACGAGGAGCAGGAGGAGGCGTACCGGAAGGTCCTGGAGGCGTTCCCCGGCGGCCGCGTGGTCGTCCGGACCCTCGACGCGGGCGCCGACAAGCCCCTCGGGTTCCTCCCGGCGCCCGGTGACGAGCCGAACCCCGCGCTGGGCGAGCGCGGCCTGCGGATGATGCGCCGGCACCCGGACGTCCTGGCGGCGCAGCTCGCCGCCCTGGCCCGCGCCGCCGCCGGGCTGACCGCACGACTCCAGGTCATGGCCCCGATGGTGACCGACGCCGACGAGGCCGCCTGGTTCGCCGCGGCGTGCCGGGAGGCCGGCATCCGGCACCCCGGCGTGATGATCGAGGTGCCCGCGGCCGCGCTCCGCGCCCGCGACCTCGCGCCCGAGGTGGAGTTCTTCAGCCTCGGCACCAACGACCTCGCGCAGTACGCCTGCGCGGCCGACCGGCAGGTCGGCGGCCTCGCGCACCTCCAGGACCCGTGGCGGCCGGCGCTGCTCGACCTCGTCGCCCCCGCGGCGGACGCGGGCGTCCCGTGCGGCGTCTGCGGCGAGGCGGCCGGCGACCCGGCGCTCGCGTGCGTCCTGGTGGGCCTCGGCGTGACATCGCTGTCGATGAGCGCCCCGTCCCTCCCGCTCGTCCGCGCCGCACTGGCCCGCCACACCCTGGCCGAATGCCGCCGGGCCGCCGCAGCCGCCCGCGCGTCCCGCACCCCGGAGCAGGCCCGCGAAGCGGCCCGAACCCACCTACCCGCCCTGACCGACCTAGGGATCTAGTGCGTTGACTTGCGGCGTGTTGTTGTTATGGGCGTGCCCATAACAACAACACGCCGCAAGTCAACGAGGATCGCGAACCGGGGTGCGGTCGGTGGAGGTCGGGCTTGCCCGGTCTTGCGGGTTATTCGTAGGTGAGGCCGTGGCCTACCGGCTTGCCGGCTGCCGGGGCCGGGAGGCGGCCCGCCGGGTTCGCCGCGCCGCTCAGGACCTTGGCCAGCGCGTTGACCGAGACGGTCTTGGCCGAGTACGTGGCCAGCGCCGCGGCGGCACCGCCGGCGGCGTCGAGGTCGTAGGGGCGGCCGAGGGCGGCGGCGACGACCGGCTTCGCGCCCAGCGCCCGGATGCGGGCGGCCGTGGCCTGGCCCGCGTTCTCGGTGGTCAGGACGGTGACGTCCGCCGCGCCGGGCGCCACGACCGCGATGCCGTGCCGGCGCAGCGCCGCGCCGAGCGCCTCGCTCTGCGGGCCGGTGACCGCGACCTTCCTGCCCCTGAGCGGCAGCACGCCGTTCCGGTTGCGGACGAGGGTGACCGAGCGTTCCGCGACCTGGCGGGCCGTGGCCCGGTGCGCGGGCGTGCCGATCGCGGCGGCGGCCTTCGCCGGGTCGGCGGCCGTCCCCTGGAACAGGCCGCGCCGCTGCTTGAGCCGGAGGATGCGGGTGACCGACTCGTCCAGCCGCCGCTCGCTGATCTTCCCGGAGCGGACGGCCGCGAGCACCGCCCGGTAGGCGCGCGGCAGGCTCGGCGGCATCAGCAGCTGGTCGGCGCCCGCGTTGATCGCCCGGACCGGGACCTGCGCGTCGCCGTACTTCTCCCGCACCCCCGCCATCAGCAGCGAGTCCGTCGTGATCACGCCCTGGTAGCCGAGCTCCTCGCGCAGCAGCCCGGTGAGGACCGTCCTGGACAGCGTCGCCGGATCGCCCGACCGGTCGAGCTTCGGCATCACGATGTGCGCCGTCATGATCATGTCGACGCCGGCGTCCACCGCCGCCCGGAACGGCGGCGCGTCGAGCCGCTCCCACTGCGCGCGGGTGTGCTGGATCACCGGCAGCCCGGTGTGGCTGTCGGTGGCGGTGTCGCCGTGCCCGGGGAAGTGCTTGGCGGTCGCCGCGACCCCGGCGGACTGGTAGCCGCCGACCGCGCCGGCGACCATCTTCGCCACCAGGGCGGGGTCGGCGCCGAACGACCGCGGCCCGATCACCGGGTTGCGCGGGTTCACGTTGACGTCGGCGTCCGGCGCGTAGTCGAGGTTGATCCCCACGGCGCGCAGCTCCCGGCCGGTGACCTGGGCGGCGGCCTGCGCCTGCGCCGGGTCGCCGGTCGCGCCGAGCGCCATGTTGCCGGGGAACCGGGTGACGAACGGGGTCCGCGAGACGATGCCCTGCTCCTCGTCCACGCCGAGCAGCAGCGGGATCTTCGACGCCTTCTGCAGCGCGTTCGACTGCGCGGCCGTCCGCTCCGGGGTGCTGATGTTCTCGGGGAAGTAGATGAGCCCGCCGACGCGGTACTTGCGGATCTTCGCGACGGCGTCGGCGCGGCTGGAGAACGTCGGCACGAACAGCTGGCCGACCTTGTCGGCGACGCTCATCTTCGCGACGTGGCCGGGGATCCAGGCGTCCGGCGCCGGCTCCGCGGACGCGGCGGACGCGCCGGACGGGGCGGACGACGCCCGTCCGCCACTGCCGCTCTCGCCGCCGCTGCAGCCCGCGACCATGATCATGGCCAGCGTGGCCGCCGCGACCGCGCGTGGAGGTGAAGCACGCACCCGACCAGGCCCCCCGGCATGGCTCTGTTCCTCGGTCGCATCGGTCGCCGCGACGTTATTCGCTCCCCGCCCCGCTGTCGAACCGATCAGCCGGGACGGCGCGCCCCCGGCGGCGGTCCCACAGGTCACGGCGCCATCGCAGAAGCTCTCGCGAACCCGCCGTCTCCCTGGTAACACCCCGATCACGATGGACCCCGGATCGCGGTGGAGCGCGGATCTGGTGGGGTCCATCGCGATGGCCCCGGACGGCTTCGGTGCCGTCTGCCTAGCGGGGGGCGGCCGGACCGGATCGAGCGGGCCTGGCCGGGGACCGGCGTGCCGGGAAGGGCGGCTCAGCCGGGCAGTGCGTGGCCGAGGCGGCGCAGCGCCATCCCGGCCGCGCCGACGGCGCCGTCGCCGGCGCAGCGCGGCGCCGCCCGGAAGCGGTCGCGCAGCCCGGTGCGGACGGCGTCGGCGACGGGTCCCTCACGCAGCACCGAGCCGTGCATCACGACCGGTGCGGCGGGGTCGGACAGGGCCGGGCGCACCGCGTCCACGTCGCGGAGCAGCCACTGCGCGGCCTCTTCGGTGATGCGCCGCGCCACCGGATCACCGGCGGCCGCGGCGGCGGCGACGACCGGGCCGAGCCGGCCCAGGGCCGCGGGAGGACGGCCGTACACCTCCTTGATGATCGCCTGGGCGAGCCGTGGATTGAGCGCGGTCCGGGTCATCTCGGGGTGCGCCGCCGGGGCGGGGACCACCGCGTGTCCCGGCGGCCCCGGATGGGCGGGCGACCCGCGTCCCGGCGGGCCGTGCGCGCCGGGCGGGCCGTGCGCGCCGGGCGGCCCGTGCGGGCCGGCGGAGTCGGCGGACTGGGGTCGGGGCCCGTGCGGGGGGCCGTGGGCATCGGGGTCCAGCACGGCGGTGCCCGTGCCGTTCAGGTGGAGGCGACCGCCCATGGCGCCCGGACCGCCGTCGGGTCCGCGCGCGCCGCCCGCGCCGGGGGAGCCGCCCCCCGACGAGAGCGTGGCGGCCTGGGAGAGGACGGAGCCGCCCGGGGAGGACGGGCCGGCCCCGGCCAGGGCCAGCGCCCTGGGGTGGCGGGGCCGCCGCCGCTCCGAGTCGATCTCCGCGACCACGGTGGCGCCGAGCAGGGCCCGGGGGACCGAATCGGTGAGCAGCGTCGGGGAGCCGCGGCCGTCGTAGGCGGCGAGCGCGGCCCGGACGGCCTCCTTCCCCAGCCATACCGCCGAACCCTCGTCCCCGACGAGCCAGCCGTAGCCGTCCGCGCGCTGCACGATCGTCCCGTCGCTGATGACCGCCGCGCCGGCGCCCGTGCCGGAGAACACAACGATGCCCTTGGGCTCGCTGGTCCCCGCGGCGAACGCCACCGCGATGTCGGTCACCACCGCCGGTGAGCCGCGCAGGCCGACCGCCTGCCATGCCTGCCGCGCCGCCGCCACGGCGGCGGGCCGGCCGGCCGAGCCCGCACCGGCGATCCCGAAGACGCCGGTGAGGATGTGGGTTCGGTCCAGGTCCCCGATGGCCTCCCGCAGGGCGGTGGTCAGCGCGCCTGCGGTGTCGCCTCCAGAGTTGGGGTTGGCCCCGGGGCCGGTGCCGGAACCGGCCAGGGCGCCCCCCAGCGTCAGTACGACGCAGCGGGTCTTCGTGCCACCCGCGTCGATACCGACCACGTAAGGACCGGCCAAATGGGTCAACACATGGCGACCGTAGCCTTTTCTACCGTTGACGTGACATCCCGTACGTAAGAAAATTTCCATCATGAGGAAACCCATCGGCTCCGAACGGAGCCCCGAGCAGCGCCCCGAGCGGGGGACCATGGGGGAGCCCGGCGCGCCGCGGGACGAGGCGGCCGCCCGGCAGGGCGACAGGGACGCCACGCCGCTGAGCACCGTGGTCCGGGTCCGGTCGCTGCTGCCCTCCCTGCCCCCCGCCGAACGGCGCGTCGCGCAGCGCGTCATCGACGACCCCGAAGGGGTCGCCAACTCCACCATCACCGAGCTCGCCCAGGCGTGCGGTACGTCCGAGACCACGGTCATCCGGTTCTGCCGGGCGATCGGGTTCCACGGCTACCCGGAGCTGCGGCTGACCCTCGCCACCGAGGCGGGACGGGCGCAGAGCGCCAGCGGCGGCCGGGTCATCGGCAGCGACATCAGTCCCGACGACTCCCTTGAGCAGATCGTCGAGAAGGTGACCTTCGCCGACGCCCGCGCCGTCGAGGAGACCGCCGCACAGCTCGACATCAAGATGCTCGAACAGGTGGTGGACGCGGTCGTCGCCGCCGAGCGGGTCGACGTCTACGGCGTCGGCGCCAGCGCGTTCGTCGCGGCCGACTTCCAGCAGAAGCTCCACCGCATCGGACGCGTCTGCTCCGCCTGGGCGGACGCGCACATCATGCTGACCAGCGCCGCGGTGCTGGGCAGCGGCGACGTGGCGATCGGGATCTCCCACACGGGCGCGACGGTGGAGACCATCGACGCCCTGGAGGTCGCCCGGAGCAGGGGCGCCACGACCGTGGCGCTCACCAACTTCCCCAAGTCCCCCATCGCGGACACGGCGGACCTGATCCTCACGACGGCGGCACGGGAGACGACCTTCCGCTCCGGCGCGACCGCGAGCCGGCTCGCGCAGCTCACGGTGGTCGACTGCCTGTTCGTGGGGGTGGCGCAGCGTACCTACGGGCCGACGCGCAAGGCCCTGGAAGCCACGTTCGAGGCGGTCCGCGGACGGACCGTGCGACCCGACCGGAGGCGTCGGTGATCGATTGCGAGCTCCCCACGGAGGGACGCAACCCCCGGACCCTCGACGTCGACACGCTGCCGACCCTGGAGGTGCTGCACCTGATCAACACCGAGGACGCGACGGTGCCGATGGTCGTGGCCGCGGTCCTGCCGGAGGTCGCCCGGCTCGTCGACCTGGCGGTCGACTCGCTGCGGGCGGGCGGGCGCGTCCACTACTTCGGCGCGGGCACGTCGGGCCGGCTCGCGGTGATCGACGCCGCCGAGCTGCCCCCGACGTTCGGCATCTGGGGCCGGGTCGTGGCCCACCACGCGGGCGGGCCGGGCGCCCTGTCGCAGGCGATATCCGACGTCGAGGACGACGCCGAGCTCGGCCGCCGGGACGCGCACGACGTGCAGCCCGGCGACGTCGCCATCGGCATCGCGGCGAGCGGCCGCACCCCCTACGTGGTGGGGGCACTGCGCGCCGCCGCCGCGGTGGGCGCCCGGACCGCGCTGATCAGCTGCAATCCGCACACGCCGTACGGGGACGAGGTGGAGGTGCACATCGGCCTCGCCACCGGACCGGAGGTGATCAGCGGGTCCACCCGGATGAAGGCCGGCACCGCGACGAAGCTGGTGCTCAACTCCTTCTCCACCACGCTGATGATCAGGATGGGCCGCACCTACTCCAACCTGATGATCAGCGTGAACGCGCTCAACTCCAAACTGCGCGCCCGGCTGGTGCGCATCCTCACCGAGGCCACGGGGATGGACTCCCGCACCTGCGAGAACGCGCTGGCGGAGGCGGGGGGGAACACCCGCGTCGCACTCGTCTCGCTGCTCGGCGAGGTGCCCGCGGCCCGCGCGACCATGGTGCTGGAGGAGACCGACGGGGGCGTCCGGGAGGCGCTGCAGCGGCTGCGGTCGGCCTGATCCCCGGCATCGGACGAACCGGGGCGGGCGGCCCGAGCCCGCCGCCCCGGACGGGACGGCCCGGCGCGGGAGACGCCGGCCGGTGGGGGCCCGTGATCACGCGATCGCCGCCGATGCCGATCGTGTGATCACGCTTAGCCGCCGAACGTGATTCGGGGATTGTGCGGGGATCGCCTACGATCGGGCCGTGTCCGACGAAGCATCCCCCGCAGCCAAGGCCGTGATCACCGACTGGGGCGGCGTCCTGACCTCCCCGCTCAACGACGCCATCGACGTCTGGCTCGCCGCCGACCGCATCGACGTCCAGCAGTACAAGCGCGTCATGCGGGCCTGGGTGAAGCAGGCGTACGACGGCGCCGGCACCAACCCCATCCACGGGCTGGAGGACGGCTCCCTCGCCGCCGACGAGTTCGAACGGCTCCTCGCCGCCGAACTGCTCACCGTGGACGGCGACCCGGTCGAGGCCGCCGGGCTCATCTCCCGCATGTTCGGCTCGTTCAGCCCCGTCCAGCCGATGTACGACGCGCTGCGCGCCGCCCGCGCCCGCGGCACCAGGACCGCGCTGCTGTCGAACTCCTGGGGCAACGAGTACCCCCACGACCTGTTCGCCGACCTCTTCGACGCCGTCGTCATCTCCAGCGAGGTCGGGATGCGCAAGCCCGACGAGCGGATCTTCCGGCACGCCCTGGAACTCCTCGGCGCGGAACCCGCCGAATGCGTCTTCATCGACGACATCGAGCACAACATCCGCGCCGCGGAACGGCTCGGCATCCGCGGCATCCACCACACCTCGCCCGACACGACCATCTCCGAGCTGCGCGCCCTCGACCTGCTGGCCTGACGGTCTGGCAGACTGGCTGACCGTCATGCGCGTCTACCTGCCGTCCACGCTCCCGCTCCTCGCCGGCGTCCACGCCGCGAAGGAGATCGCACCCGCGCCGCTCACCGCGCACGCGGTGACGCCCGCGCTCCGCGAGTGGTATGCGGGCGGCGACCTGGAGGAACTGGAGTACGCGGCGATGTCCGCCGCCGCCCGCGCCTCGCTGCGCCTGCTGTCCGCCGACCCCTCAGCCCCACCCCGCCGAGTGGTCCTGGC
>NZ_SMKM01000085.1 GCF_004348665.1 Actinomadura sp. GC306
GCCATTACCCGCCGGCGAGCGTGCGCCGCAGCCCCACCCACAGCCTCAGCAGCAGCCGCTGCCACCCGGGGTCGAGCACCCGGACCAGCACGTCCTCCTCGACCTCCCGCGAGCCGCCGCGCCCCCGCCGCCACGCACGGACGCAGTCGACCACGAGAGCCCGTCTCATGGGATCGGCTCCCGCCGCCGTGACGAAGACCTCAACGACGCCCGGCCGCAGATCCGGCCGGGCATCGGCCGTGTCCAGCCAGAGCCAGGCCGCATCGGGAAAGTCGTCGTACCCGCCCTCGACACTCCCCTCCACGGCCAGCGCAACGGCCCACGGCAGTGCACCCGCAGCCGCCGGGACGGCCCCGGGGCCGGTGAGCGTCAGAGCGAGCCCGTTCGCGTCCATCTCGGCCGCCAGCTCAAGGAACAGGGCCGTCCCGAGCTTCACGCACGGCAGCGCCGCTTGGTAGGGGCGGTGGTCGGCGTTCCCGGCCCACGCCAGCGCCATCCGGAGCACGAGCCCCCGATTCCGAACCGCCAGCTCCCGCGCGCCCTCGACCACCACCGACCGGACGGGTTCCCCGCCCCGCAGCGCGAGGTCTTCCATGACCGCCACCACGTGCCGGTCATCGACGGACGGCAGATCGAGCAGGATCCGCAGCCCCATGCGCGCCCGCCGCGCGGCGTCCGCTCCTGAGGCGAGCTGGACGGAGGTCCGGCACCAGTCCATCGCCGCCTGCACGACGGCCCGCGGATGCTTCTCCGCCAGCGCGCGCACCACGTCCAGCACCTCGTCCTGGACCTGCTCGTTCCCGTAGGTGGCGAGGTGCTTGAGGCGGGTCAGCGCGATCGTCACGTGCGTCTGGCCGAGCACCTGGCAGACGCTCACCACCGTGAGCTTCAGCGTCTGCGGCGCCTGACGCACCCTGGACCATTCGTAGAGCCTCCTGCGGACCCTGCCTCCCACGAGCGGGTGCAGGCACGTCCGCGCGAGCGCGATGTAGGAGAGGTCGGCCGCCCGGTACGCGTCGCCGGCCCACCGCTCCGCCATCTGCACGATCTTCTCCGCGTACCCGTGGTCGGCCGCGAGGTCGGCGAACACCCCGACCAGCTTGTCGCGCAGCTCCGGACGGAGCGTCACCACGTCGTCGGTCGGCAGGGCGGACAGCCACGACAGCAGGTCCGTCCGCGCCAGCGGGTAGTCGTCCCAGACGTGCCGCAGCACCGAGTCCGCGAAACCGTGCCGCCGGAACACGAGCGCGTCGTCCTCGCGGTCCGCGCCGAGCAGCTTGCTCAGCCCGGTGGACGGGCACCACGCCAGCCCGCCGCCCTCGACCTTGATCTTCAACTGGCGGGCCAGCGACAGCGCGGCCCCGTACACGCTCGTCTCGTCCGCCGGCGCGATCGTCGCGGCGGCCACCAGGAGCGTCCGGTCCCGCAGCCCGGGATGCTCGGCGAACCAGCCGCGCAACTGCTCGGCCCACCCCCGGTAGGCCCGCTCGGCCTCCCCCTCGTCCCCGGTCGCCGCGACGAGGTCGGCGAGGCGGCGTCCGTCGCCCGGCGAGGCGTCGCTCAGCAGCTCCTTGGCCCGCGGCCACCCCGGCCAGTGCGTGCCGTCGAGACCGCAGCGTTCGAGGCGCCGCCGGTAGACCGCGTCCGCGGCCGGCGGCCGCACCGGGATCGCCGGGAGGAACTCCGCGAACCGCCGCTGATCCGCCTCCGTCCCGACCACGAGCAGGAACCCGCCGGACGCGCGCACCGCCTCCAGGCACGCGCGCAGCCGCGTCTCCTCCTCATCGGCGGCGCGGACCAGGTACCCGTGCGGCGCGCCCGAGATCTCCTCCATGTCGTCCTCATCCGTGGAGAAGAGCCGGATCGGGAGGCCGGGACGCAACTCCCGCAGCGCCGCCACCGCCGTGGTCGTCACCCCGGCGCCCGGCGGCCCGGCGAGCGCGACGGCGTTGCGGTGCCTCAGCGCGGCCACGATGTGGTCGTGGTTGAGCGCGGGCACATAACCCGCGACCCGGTCGCGGATCTCCCCCTCCGACAGGACCATCGAGGGACGTCCGCGGACGAAGTTGAGCTGCGTGATGACGAGATCGCGCGACACCGTGTTGCCGAACGCGGTCTGCGCCCCGTCACCGGTGATCGTGACGTCCTCGATCGTCGTCACGGCCGCTCCTGGCGAAGATCGCCGCCTACGGTGTTGCCGAAGGCGGTCTGCGCCCCTTCACCAGTGATCGTGACACCGCTGATGGAAGTCCCCCCGCCCGGCGGCGGGGGCGGCGGGCCGCCCGGTTCCTCCGGCGGCCGGAACCCGCGCCCGCCGGACGGCGTCGGCACGTACAGGTAGGCGGCCCGTGCGTACTGCTTCACCTTGACCTCGACCTCGGTGAACTGGCTCTCGCGCAGCCCGCTGCGCCCGCCGGCGACGTAGGCGTTGAACACGTCACCGGAGATGAGGAACGCGGCGAAGGTGACCTCGGGATCGCTGTGCGCGAGGGCGTCCCGCAGCGGCGCGGCGTCGAGCAGCCGGCAGACGTCGATGGTGGCGGTGGAGATGCCGGGCGCGTCCGGGTGCTCGTCGTCCACCAGCCCCACGTGCAGCGCGACGCGGAGCCTGAGCCGCAGCCCCCGCGCCCGCAGCCCCGGCGCGGCTTCCGCCAGCGCCTCCTGGAGATACCGCGGGAACGGATCGATCAGCGCGGACAGGGCCTCGTGCGGCAGGACCGCGAGCACCCCGTCCCCGGTGCTCTCCATGAAGCGGACCCCGGCCCACACCTCCCCGAGGCCGCTCCTGTCGCAGGCGGCGGCCAGCACGCGCCGGATCTCCAGGTGGACGCCCGGCAGCTCGGCATCGCGATGGGCGCTGAACTTCTCGGCATCGACGACGAGAACGGAGCGGTACGTTTCCATGGCGATCTCCCGGTGGGCCGGACGGCGGTTCGGACGGCGGTTTCGGCCACCACCCTGCACGCGGACCGGCGGGAGAAGTGTCGGAAATCAGACAGGCCCGTGGCCCGTCTCGGCCAGCGCCCGCAGCCGCGCCATGTCGGTGATCACGATCCGCCGGCGCGCCGTCGTGACGATGCCCCGGGCGCGGAGCCGGGCGAGCTCGGCGGCGACCATGCTGCGGGACAGCCCCACGGCCTGGCCGATCTCCGTCTGGCCGAGCCCCACGTCCACTGGCCCGTCCGGACCGGGCACGGCGAGCCGGACGAGCGCCCGCACCACGCGCGGACCAGCGGGTAGCGACGCGGTCTCGGCCCGCCAGACCTCGCCCTCGCGGATCCGCCGCATGGCACGGCGCAGCAGCTCCGCCTCCAGCCCCGCCGACCGCACCAGGAGGCGGAACCTCTCCGCGGGCAGGACGCGCGTGACGCACGCGTCGACCGCGATGACCGTCGCCGAGCGGCCGTCCTCCCCGAGCACGGCGATCTCCCCCAGCAGCTCCCCCGGCCCGCGGACGGCCAGCAGCAGGACCTCGCCGTCCGGAAGGGTCAGCAGAACCTTGACCCTGCCCTCCATGAGGACCAGCACGTGCGAGGGCGGGTCGCCCTGGTGCAGCAGGGCCTCGTCCGGACGGAACCGCCGCTCGGTGCCCTCGGCGACGAGCCGCTCCCAGGTCCGCGGGTCGGTCATGGCGGTGATCCGTCCGGCGGGCGGCTATGGCGGAAAAATGGAACAGGTTCTAGTATTCGGGGATGCGGTTCACCTACGCCGAGGCGATGACCGACCCGTCCTTCTACCTCCCGCTGGCGCAGGCCGCGGAGGCGGCGGGGTACACGAGCATGTCGGTGGCCGACTCGCTCGCGTATCCGAAGGAGTCCGACTCGGTGTACCCCTACACCGCGGACGGCAGCCGCGAGTTCCTTGAGGACAAGGACTTCATCGAGACGTTCACGCTGATCGCGGCCATGGGCGCGGTGACGAGCACGATCCGCTTCACGCCGTTCGTCCTCAAGCTCCCCGTACGTCCGCCCGTGCTGGTCGCCAAGCAGGCCACGTCGGTCGCGTGCCTGACCGGCGGACGGCTCGGCCTCGGCGTGGGCGTCAGCCCGTGGCCCGAGGACTTCGCGGTCATGGGCGTCCCGTGGGAGCGGCGCGGCAAGCGGATGGACGAGGCCATCGACGTCGTGCGGGGCCTGAGCCGCGGCGGCTTCTTCGAGTACCACGGCGAGTTCTACGACATCCCCGCCATCAAGATCACCCCGGCGGAGCCGTTCCCGATCCTGGTCGGCGGGCACAGCGAGGCCGCCCTGCGCCGCGCCGTCGTCCGCGGCGACGGCTGGATGCACGCGGGCGGCGACGACCTCGACGCCCTCCTGGCGAAGCTGAACCGCGTCCGCGAGGCCGAGGGCAAGGCGGGCGACCCGTTCGAGATCCATGTGATCTCCATGGACGCCTACACGCCCGACGGCGTCAAGCGCCTGGAGGAAAAGGGCGTCACGGACGTCATCGTCGGCTTCCGGATGCCCTACGCCAAGGGCCCGGACACCCAGCCGCTGGCCAAGAAGATCGAGCACCTCGAACGCTTCGCCGAGACGGTCATGGCCAAGGTCGACCGCTGAACGAGAACACGTTACAGTCCGAGCCATGGACGCCATCACCTGGGACGCCCCGGACGCCGACCACCCGGCCCGGCGGGCCGCCCGCGCCTCCATGACGGCCGTGATCGGCGGCCGCAAGGACGACTGGCTGCGGCTGTTCGCCCCGGACGCACTCGTCGAGGACCCCGTCGGCCCGTCCTTCCTCGACCCGTCCGGCAACGGGCACCGCGGTCACGACGCCATCGGCGCATTCTGGGACACCTTCGTCTCCACCATCGCAGGCTTCCGCTTCACCATCGCCGACTCCTTCGCCAACGGCGACTGCTGCGCCAACGTCGCGACCATCACCACCACCACGGACGACGGCTCCACGATGACCATCGACTGCGTCCTCATCTACCGGGTCGACGATGCGGGCCTGATCACGTCCCTCCGCGCCCACTGGGAACCCGACCGCGCCATGGCCACGATCACCCGCCCCTGATCAGGACCACCCGCCGTCCTCTTCCTGCAGCAGGGCCCGAGCGATCGTCTGCTCCAACCGCCGCACCGCCATCGACTCCCCCACGAACCCCCGGACGGTCTGCAGGAAATCCTGAAGCCCGCCCGGGTAGTCCAGGCACGTCCGCACGATGGCGTACAGATCGAGCCGAGCCTCCGCCTTGCGCGGCACGGCACCCGCGATATCCGCCGACAACGCGCCGACCAGCTGGTCGCGGCCGCGCTCCGCTCGGAGCGGCCCGATGTCCAGCAGGGCGTCCACGATCCGGAAAAGCGACACCGGCGACACGTCCGCCGCTTCCAGGGGGCGCCCGCCGGCCCCGTGCACCGGCCGCTCCGGCTCCACCACCGCCGGAGCCTCGGCCCGCCGGACGGGCCGCCCTCCGGGGACCATGATCCACGCCAGGTCGGAGGTCTCCTTCACCCGCACTTCGACCCGGTAGTAGTCCCCGGGATCGACCAGCCCCCGGCCATGGGCGACGACGTCCTCGTACACCCGGCGCGACACGATCACCGCGATCCCGGTCTCGGCCTCGGCCACCGCCTCTTTCAGCGGCGCCGCATCGAGCAGACGAAACGCGTGCGTCAACGCGGTACTGACGATGCCGCGCCCGTCCGACTCGGCCTCCCCCACGTTGACGGCGACGCGCAGCCGCATCTGCGCCGTCTCGCTCGCCGCCCCGTTGTGGTGCCGCACCTCCGCGCGCAGCCGCCCGACCACCGCCGTCAGCAGCGATTCGACCGTGACGCTCGGCGGAAGGACGACCATCACCCCGTCCCCGCGGTCCTCCTCGTACCACTCGTGCGGTCGCAGGCCCAACTCCGCCAGGCTCCGCTCAAGCCCGTCGTACATGGCCTTCCGCACCCGCACCCGGACCGGATCAACGCGGGACGGATCACTGAACCCGGCGATGTCACAGACGAGGAACGAGCACATCCCCCTCGGCCTCCACCGCCCCGAAGCCGGGCGCACGGTCTCCGTCACGGGCACCTCACCGATGGTCGCTGCCGACTCCACTCTGCAACCCTGCGCCCCCGCCCGCAAGGAGATTGCGTCACCCGCCACGGTCGTCCGGCGCCCAATACGGCCGTGGTTCGTCCCCCTGAACACCCGACTGTCCCGAGTGTCCTCGGCGCCGGGGCACCGCCTGAAAATCTTTGGCGCGTCCCCCGCCCATCGTCTCGCATCGCGGCATCGCGGATCCGTATAGTTCGTCAGGTCGCGGCTTAACTGGTGCCCCTGAGACCACATAGGAAACGCGACACTTTTCCAATAGGCGGAATTAGAGGGGGAGACGGCCGTGCCGGTCACTCATGGCAGCGCTTCAGAGTCTGGTGACCACGTGGACCCCTTCACCTGGGCTCCGCCCGCCCTCTCCGAGCTGAACGCGGCGCGCCCCGCCGAGGGATCGGTGCTGAGCGCGGCGCTGCAACGCGCCAGCGCCGAGCGCCATGCCCCCCGGCCCGCCCGAGCATCCTTCGACAACAACCTGACGGGACCGCCGGCGGACACCCGCGGCTGAGCCACCGTGGCAGAGTCCGGCGAATGGCCGTCCAACGGCCTCGACGTCGCCGCCCTGATGGCCGGTGGATGGCGCCCGCTGCCCTTCTCCGAACTCGTCCTGAAGATTCACGGCCGGTGCAACCTGGCATGCGATTACTGCTACGTCTACGAGAGCGCGGACAGATCGTGGCGGGACAGGCCGAGATCAATGCCGCCCCAGGTGGTCGCCGCCACGGCCGCAAGGCTCGCCGAGCACGCCCGCGACCACGATCTCACCAAGGTGACGGTCGTCCTCCATGGGGGCGAACCGCTGCTGGCGGGAAAGGCCAACCTAGCTGCCGCCGTCGGACGATTCCGTGCGGCCCTGCCTCCCATCTGCAAGGTCGAGGTGTGTCTGCAGACGAACGGCGTGCTCCTCACCGACGAGATGCTGGCGATATTCGACGAGCACGAGGTCGGCATCTCCGTAAGCCTCGACGGTGACCGTGCCGGGCACGACCGGCACCGTATCCACGCCAACGGACGCGGGAGTCACTCCGAGGTCATCCGCGGGTTGGCCCGGCTCACGAACTCCTACCGAAGGCTCTACCACGGGCTGCTCTGCACTGTTGACCTTGACAACGATCCGGTCCGGACGTACGAGGCGCTCATCGAGACACGGCCCCCGCGCATCGATTTCCTGCTTCCCCACGGAACCTGGACGACACCGCCACCCCGACGACCGACCGAAGGCGGCGGCACGCCCTATGCCGAATGGCTCATCGCGGTGTTCGACCGCTGGTACCACGCGCCGCGCAGAGAGACCGGCGTGCGACTGTTCGAGGAGATCATCAATCTCCTGCTCGGCGGGCAGAGCCGGAGCGAGAACATCGGACTGTCCCCGGTCGCGATGCTCGTCGTCGACACCGATGGGACGCTCCAACAGGTCGACACGCTGAAGACCTCCTACCAGGGCGCCCCCGACACCGGCCTCAACGTCTTCGACCACCGATTCGACGACGCGATGCTGCATCCAGGCGTGGTCGCGCGCCAGATCGGCCTCGCGGCCCTGGCTCCGATGTGCAAGACGTGCGCGGTCCGCGACATCTGCGGGGGTGGCCTCTACGCGCATCGCTACCGGGAAGGCCACGGCTACCTCAACCCGTCCGTGTACTGCCCGGACCTGATGAGGTTGATCAGCCACATCGGACGTACCGTCCAGCACGACCTCGCCCTGGCGGCTCAGCCCGCGCAGAGCCGCTGACCTCTGGGATGACCGGGTCAAAGAGCGGTGGGCTCGATGTCGCATTCGAGCAGCTCACCACGCTCGGCAGCCTGGACCTCCGGATGGTCACGGCCGAGCGCGTGAACCAGCAGGGTCAGGACCGAGTCGACGTCGTGCCCGCCGGTCGCCGTCGCGGCGCGAGCCCGCCCCAGATTGAGCGTGACGGCCAGCGAGTACGGATGCCGTTCTCCGAGGGAGGTGACGAATCTTTCCCGCACCTCGGTAAGCAACTGGATCGCGGCATCCAATTCGCCTAGAAGGTAATAGTCCTTGGCAAGGCCTGACTTGGCGCACAACGCGTAATGGTGGTCGGGGCCGAGGTCACCGGCTTCGAGCTTCGCCAGCGCGGCCTGGTCGATGGCCTGCGCCTCGTACACCTCCGACAGCCTCCGGAGGACGACCGCTTTGTTGATCGCACATACCGAAACGAAGGGATGATCCTCCCCCATCTCCCGGCGGTAGCCGTCCAGTGCCTCGTCGATAAGCGGCAACGCCTCGGCAGGTAGCCCGACCGCGTCGGTGGCGAGAGCCAGGCATACCTTGCTGGCGAGTGTGTTCGGATGCTCCTCACGGAATCGCCGGACATGAGCGGCGAACGTCTCGGTCGCCAAGCGGTGCGCGTCCGCGTACCGGCCGAGTTTCCGCAGTGTTCCCGCGTGGCTCATCTTCGCCTGCAGCACCATCGCATGCCCCGGACTGAGGACCGAGCGCAGATTGGCGAGGCTCTCCGCCTGCATCTCGTACGCTCGGTGGTACCGTCCCAAAGCGTGCAGGTCACGCGCGAGATTGTGGGTGGCGCGGAAACGCTGCCGGTAGGACTCGTCGAACTTATTCTGCCTTTCCAAGACCTCCTGGTCGATCTCGTTCGCCCTATGGAACTGGCCCAAGATGCGCAGGTCGAGCCCGAGATTATGGGCGGCGACCTGGGTTCCGAGCCCGCCTGGTCCCAGCAGTCCTGTCATGCGCCGCCATGCTTCAAGATCGATCTCATGGGCCCTGCGGAACTCTCCGCGAAAGCGCAAGTCGGCACCGAAGCCGGTGGCGGCGAAAAGCGTCTGCTCGTGATCGGCGCCGAACTTTCGCCGCGTCCGCTTGAGGTTGTCCTCGCTGAGCTCGGCGGCCGCCTTGTTGTCACCGAGACCACGCAATGCGTTCGCGAGAACACGGGAAATGTCGAGGACCATGTCGTCGTCGGGTCCGTAGCGGCCCAGCCAGGTGGCGAGGGCGATCTCCGCCATCCGGCGGCTGCCCTCGTACTCTCCCGACTGGTAAAGAAAGTTCGCCTGGTCAAAGCCCACGCGCCGGATGTCGTCGTCCTCGGCATCGAAGACACCGGACGGAACGACGTGCGGAGTGATCTCTGAACGGCGCGCCCACGTCGATTCCACCGCCTGTTCTTCGTTCGGAGTGGCCGCGGCCAGAATCGCGTGCACATGGTTCCTGGCCTGTCGCAGACGCTCCCTCGGGAGCCGGTCGTTGAGGATCGCCCGGACCAGCCGGTGGACCTGGAGAGTGCTCGACTCTTCGTCGTACCTGCCCAGGGAGAACCGGGAGATGTCACGCATGGCGCCGCGGAGCCGCGGCTCGTCCGCGAGCAGGTTCTCGAGTCCCGGTGGCAACGCGGACGTGCGGCCGGCGGCCAGCAACCCGCTGGACACCGGCTCGGGATCGAGGACCGCCCACAGTTCCAGCAGCGCCCAGGCGATGGGGTCCTGCTCGCGGAGCAGATCCAGGTTCAGGCTCACCCCCGCCGCCAGCGGTTTCGGAAGGTCCCCACCGGAGGAGTCGGCCTCGGTGAGCTCCGACAGCCGCCGGTCGAACAGGCGCAGATACTCCTCGACGGCGTGGTCGGTGACGGCGTGCCATGCCGCGGCCTGTTGTACCGCCAGGGGAAGGTCGCCGACACGCTCGGCCAGCAGGTCCGCCTCGGATTCCGACAGTCGCGGCACCAGACGCCGGAGCAGCGCCACGCTCTCCGGCCGCTCGAACACACCGACGTCCACAACGGACGCGTGCCGTTCCCACGCACGATCGCGGGACGTCACCAGAACATGGCGCCCAGGGCCCAGCCTGGTCTCGGGCCCATCGACTCCTAGCGGGGTCAGCGCGATGACCTCATCCGGATCCTGGGCGTTGTCGTAGATGAGCAGCCAGCGGTCGTACGGCCTACCCGCGCGCAGGGCCCGCAGAACATCGTCCACCGTGCTCTTGGTGTCGTCGCTCATCGGCATGTCCAACTCACGCGCCAGCAACGCCAGCGCCGCTCGCGCGGACGTGGCCTGCTCCGCCGGTATCCACCAGACGACGTCATACTCTTCGATGTGCCGGTAGGCGTACTCCAGCGCGAGATTGGACTTGCCTTCCCCACCTAAACCGGCACCGGAGTGCGGCAGAAGGGCCGCCATACCCTCACGCAGGGTCGCCCGGACCGCGGTGAGGAGCCGATCGCGGCCGACGAAGTCGGAATTGCGTCGGGGCAGGTCGCTGCGCGGCTCGGGTACGGGGTCGGCGGTCAAACGCCCAGCCGCACCGGAGGACACCACACCGTCCTCATGCCCGGTCTCCTCGTACGGCTGTGCGTTGACCGGGGCCTCACTCGTCAACTGTTCAGCGACCTGCCGGTACCGCCCGCCGAGCATCACCAGCGTCTGAGCCGCCACCTGCGCGAACGGCCGGTCGGGCGGAATCTGCGCCTCGCCCCGGCTTACCGCGGAGAGGAAAGCCTGAAAGTCCAGAGACGATCCGATGCGGTCACGGACGACGCTCCACACCGCGCGCAGCACCTGGAGCATCTCGGAACGGCGCAGCCCCTGGAGCAGAATCTCCCGCACTCCGTCATGGAACTCGTAGACGATCTCCTCCACGTCGCCATCGGACGGGCGGGGCACCTTCCGCAGCATTCCGCTGAGGAAGACCTCCGCCAGGTCGACCGACGTGGAGGACGGAAACATCGCCTGCTGGACCAGTCTCATGATCGGCAGCCGCAATGGGGCCGCCGCCAGGTACGTGGCGAGTTTGAAGGCCGCCGGCGTGGACGACGCCCGGAACTGCTTGACCCGCATCTCCGGCGATACGTCCTCGGGGCCGGTCTCGGCCGGCGGCGGGAACGCGACCGGCCGCCCGGTGAAGAGCGCCATGCCCATGACGTTCCGGCCACCGCGCGCGACCAGCTCCGCCCAGGACCGCAACCAGCGTTCGCTGAACTCGACCACCGGGATCGGGATTCCCTGCGGACGATCGTCGGGCAACTGCAGGTGCGTCCGAGTCACGGTCAACTGCTCGTTGACCACCCCCGGACCGGAGGCACCGAAGCGCACGGGCTCGATGGCCGCCGCGGTCCGCCGCCACAGCCGCTGAGGCAGCGGCTGGGCGATCGCGACGGTGCCGCCGCGGCCCCACCGGTCGAGGAGCGCGGCGGCCCGCCCGTCCTGCCACGCCGGACCGATGCAGTCGCTGACGACCAGGATGATGCGCCGGCGCGTCGGATCGGCGAGCTCGTCGGGGTCGCGGTCGGCGCCGCCCCCGGACGCGGAACCGGTGCGCAGGGAAAGCCGGGCGGACCCCGAGTCCAGGTACCACGTCCTCATGTCACGGAAGGCCCCGAGCTGCTGCAACAGCACCCGGAACTCCTCGACCATCTGCCGCCAGACGACCATGGACGGGCCGACGTCCGCGACCAGCGCCAGGTCATGCCGGCGTTCCTGCTCCGGCACCAGCACAGGCTCGCACACACCCGTTTCGGCGATCCGGTCCGCGGTCGCCTCCTCGTCGAGGTTCTTGCGGGTCAGCGAGGGGACGGTGGCGCGTAACGAACGCAGGGCGCGCGACAGGGAAAGGGGATGCGAGATCGCCGGGGCCGCGGGCAACCGAACTGGGAAGACCGTGGCGGGCACCTCCGGCTCGGCCACGTATAGCCCCGCTTCCACCGTCCGCGGCTGCGCGGGCTCCGGTGCAGGCGCCGGTGGAAGTCCCGGCGGTTCCGCCGGGGGCGCCGTCCGCTCCGCGAGTGCGCCCCCCTCGGGTCCCTCCTGGCCGGGAGCCGCCTCGCGGACAGGGCCGTCGTGGACGCGGAGCCAATCGGCGAGCCACAGCGCGTCCGCCAGCTCCCCGGCCGTGGGCTCGGGGGCGAGCGCCCGCATCGCCTCGACGAACTGCTCGGTCATCCCGCGCCGGGCCGCTCGATCGGGCGCAGCACGGCGTCGAGGATCTCCTTGAACTTCGTCTCGGGCGGCCTGCTTCCGGAGGTCGCGAGATAGACGGCGTTGAGCAGTTGGTCGGTAGCGAGCGCCCCCTCCGACCTGCGGACCAGGAACTCCTCGATGATCTCCTCGCTGGCGGCCCTGGCGTCCACCCCGAGATGCGCCTCGATGATCTCGGCGAGCCGCTCCGGGCCGGCCGGCTCGATCGCGAGCCGGATGCACCGGCGCAGGAACGGGGGTGGGAACTCACGCTCCCCGTTGCTGGTAATGATCACTATGGGGAAGTTCCGGCACCGCACCTCACCGCGGTCGATGGGCACCCGCGGGCCGCCGTCCGCGGTCATCACGTGGACCCGCGACTGCTCCTCCGGGAGCCGCTGCAGTTCCGGGACGGGAAATCTGCCCTCCTCGAACACGTTGAGCAGGTCGTTCGGCAGGTCGATGTTGCTCTTGTCCAGCTCGTCGATCAGCAGGACACGCGGCAGATCACCGGGCAGGAGGGCCGTGCCCAGCGGCCCGAGACGGATGTAGCGCCCGATGTCCGGCGGCTCGGCGGTGTCCTCCCGGCCGCCCGCGCCGCGCAGGCTCGTCTCGTGGAGGCGGCCGATCGCGTCGTAGTGGTACAGCCCGCTCTGGAGCGTGGTGGTACTGGTGATCGGCCAGTACAGGACCGACCCGAGCCCCAACTCGTAGGCGACGTTGTGCGCAAGGGTCGACTTCCCGGACCCGGGCTTGCCCGTCACCAGCAAGGGACGCCGCAGTAGGACGGCGGCGTTCACCCGGTCGATCACCGCTTCGTCCGGCCGGTAGGAGATCGCCTGCTGGAGGTCGCGCTCCCGACGGCCGTCAGCACCGGCCTCCGGGCTGAATCGGCGCCACGGAGGAGGCGGCGGCAGACGCCTCGCCCGGTCATGCGGCCGACTGTCGCCTCGATAGATGCGCCAGTCCCCGGCGAGGCCGGTGATCTCAGGTTCAGTGGTCATGGACGCCTTCCCAAATACGGTCCTATGCGGGGGGTCGAAGCCGCACGTACGGTTCGGGGATGCGGTCGGCATCGTCGAACAGGAGGGTCAGATGCAGGCCGAGGTGCCCGACACCGGCGCCCTCGCCTTTCAACGCACGTCGTCGCAGCTCCAACGCCCTGCGCGGCAGCCCCATGAGGTTTTCTGCAAGAAGGTCTTTCGCCTCCCTGGCGAACTGGGCGGGGTCGCGCCCGTCCCGGCACCAGGCGACCACGGGGATACCGGCGACCAGTCCGACCCAATGCTCGTCCGTCTCATCCTCCGCGCCGCCCCACGGCGGAAAGGCCAGGGCGAGGACGGCCTTGGACGCGTCCGACAGATGGGAGAGCAGTTCCTCCCTGCCGTACTCGCCGCGCCGGGACACCAGGCACACCGGGACGTCGGCCGAGTGACTCGACAGCCACTCCCACTTGTGCCGCCAGTCGGGGTGGACGGCCGCCAGGCGCATCCTGTCGAGGCTCCGTACGACCACCGGATACTTGATGCCGATGCGGTACTCGACCCCGGCGATGCTGATCATTTCTTGTTCGAACGGGTGGTCCAGCAACGAGCGGGGCAGAATGAATTCGATCGTAAGATCCGGGTTGCGCCTGCCTACAACGGAATTGTCCGATGTGAGCAACCACTCCAGCAGCTCGGGAATCCGGCTGAGCGGCAGCGGCTCATCGCCGCACTCCAGCGTGCTCCCGGGCTCGCGCCCCACCTGGAGCCACGCGGTCACCAGGTAGCGGTCCTCTTCCAGCGCGTCGGGCGAGCATTCGATGACGAGGTAGCTCTCGGAGGGCTCCGGCTCGCTGCGCGCTTCGATCGGTGTGAAGCGGCGCTCAAATCGCGCCATGTCCAGTCCCTGCGCCTCCGCTTGACGGCTCACCCAGTCACGAAGAGCCGGAGCCGTCGGGTGGCCTGCGTCCTCGGCCAGATCGCTCACGAAGACGAGCAGTGGCGGCGTGCCCTCAGCCCCCGCCGGCATTTCCTCCAGGAGAGCGACGACGTCGTGCATGCTGTGGATCTCCCGGTCCAGGGCCGGCCAGGCCGGCCCGACCGCCCGCCGGTACAGCATCGGGAACCTGCCGAGATGCGTCATCCCTGGATCGACCCGCTCCAGCCACGTGATCAGTTCGTGGAGCTCGCGCCGGTCCCCCTGATCGAGCCACGGCTCCGGGAGCAGTTCGGCAACGAGCTCGTCGAGCGCCCGAACCGACAAGCTTTTCGGATAGAAGGTCTGCAGGATCCTCACCAGGGAGTGCGCCGCTCCGGGATAGTTGAGAAGAGCGTCCACGAGGGCCCACACGTCCAGCATTTCCTTGTCGTGGTGCACGTAGTGCAGGCGGTGCCCGAGGTCTCGCTCCAGTGCCGAGAGGTGGACGGCTCGCTCCCGCCGAACGCTCATCGCGTCGATGCGCAATATCGCTCTGACTAACCGATGCCGGTCGTCGACGTTCAGCGACGTGCTCACAACCCCGTGCCTCCGCCCCTGCCCACGCATACGACGATGGCCACTGCCCGCCGACCACTGCCTGGACGCCCGTGAACCAACCGCCACACTATGACGCACAGAGGCGTCGATAACAGCGTCCTAAGACACATTCAAGGCGATGTCGGGCGCGGCTTCGGAGGCCCGCGCCGCGTCGGCAGCCGTCCCCCCAGGCGCTGAGCCGTGTGCAGCAGGGGCGTGTCGGCCTTCCGACCAGCCTTCCGGCTCGGCGGTAGGACCCACATCCGGCTCTTGAGCAGCCTGCGCCCGAGCCGCCACGTCCCGCTTTCCACTCCGTATGATCGCGACAACGAAGAGAAGAAATTTATGGATCGCGGCAAATGGGAGCAAACTCAACAGAATTATGGCGAGAGAGGTGAAGGCCATGCCGATAAACAAGGCGGCACCCCGTGCCCCCAGCAAGTGAATGAGCCAGCCGCCGCTGAGAGCACCCAGTCCGACCGCCCCCACGCTCAGAAATCGAGTGATACCCGTCACCCTGCCCAGCAGTTCGCTGGGAAAAGTGTTCGCCTGGTGAGCACGCAGGGCCACGTTAATGTGCGCGCCGATGACACTGCAAACTCCCCACACCGGAAGGCCGATGACAGGATCGTTCTTCAAGGCTATTATCCAGGCCAGCGGCACCCAGGCCAGTACGCACAGGACCACTGATACGGATGGCGGTTTACGGAGGAGCAAGGGAGATCCGACTGCGCCGACAAACCCTCCGAGTCCGGAGCATGCAAGCAGAATACCGACCAGGTAACTCGGCATCCCTCGCTCTTCGGCCAGAAAGATTTGGAGAAGTACGATCACCTGAAAGAGGAAGTTCGCCAGAATGCAGACCACCAGCACGGTTCGCGAGAAGGCGTCGCGCATCAGGCGGTCCAGCACACCGCGCAGTGGCAGGCCAGCAACCTTGGCGTCGCCGCCGGCCCCTGTACGGGCCGCGGCGCCACGGCTTCGCCTGCTCCGCTCGGCCATCCGATGGCCGACCTTGCGACTTCCGGGTACGGCACTGCGTCTCGGGCGTCCTATTACCAGCAGGGCGAGTAGCGAAACGAAAGACGTACCGGCGGCCACGAGCCAGGGCATCATGGGCGCCACAGCGAGCAACGCGCCACCTAACGGACGACCGAAAAGCATGGAAGCGTTTTGTTTTGCCTCGTTGCTGCCGATCGCCAGGTTCAGCGACTTCTTCGAGACCAGGTCCGGAACCGCCGCGATCTCCGCGACCTCGTAGAACACCGAGCAGGAGCCGTCGATCAGTGCGGCGACGATCAGGACGATCACCGAATCGCAGGAGAAGGCAAGGCATGCGAAGGCGAGGACCGCCGAAACCATGCGCACCAGTTGGCTCGCCCACATCACCTTGCGCCGGTCCATACGGTCGACCAGAGCTCCCGCAGGCAATTGAAGGAGGAGCGCGGGAAGCACGCTGGCCGCGGTGACGCATCCCGCGGCTATTGGAGATCCCGTGATGGCGAGCGCGAGCAGCGGCCCGGCGGCCGCCACGCTCATGGAACCAGTCTGTGATATCGCCGACGCACCGGAGAAAATCGCGAAGTTGCGACGCCGCTCCGTGAAATTTAATGGATTCCAACCCACCGGCTTTAGGCGTTCGGCGTCCGGACGCGTCAAGACAAGGGACGCCGCTCCACGACACCCCTTACCATTCAAGTAACTCCGCACCCATACGGGTCTCAAGCAGACACCGAACCCCATCTATGGGGAAATGCCCCAAACCAGACACACACCTATCTTGATATCCTTAGGGGAAGAATATCCAAGCAAGATTCGCGTCATCGCTATGGAGCATCTAGGTTCTCTTCAACCGGAAAGGTCGGATACCGGATTGAAGGCATCGCAACACTATAGTTATCAAAAAATTGCTACCGCTGCGTAACGGCGCCCCCGGCCCCGATCGCCATCGTAGGAGATACGCGGCCGGCGGTGGTCGCGTTCACGCGATACCGGACATGGCCCTCTTCGCGCGCAGCGCCTCGCGGTTATTGCTGTCGCGTCCCAGGACGTCCTCGAACACCGCGCGGGCGGCGTGCGTGCGTCCGGACTCCAGAAGCGCACGGCCGAGAGCGGCCTGGACCGACAGCTCATGTGGGAGCCTGCCGGCCGCGGCCCGGAGCTGCTGCACGGCCTGCCCGGAATCACGTGCCAAGAGGATCCGGCCGATTCCGGTCAGGAGCCAGCCGACCGCGGCATTGTCCGGGACGGCCTCGAATATCGCCGCCGCATCCCGGTAGTGCCGCACAGCCGCATCGGCATCCCCGCGCTCGTAGGCGATGTCACCGAGGAAGGAGGCGGCGTTCGCCTTGGTCCTGAGGTCTCCCTCGCCGCAGGCCCGGATGGCCGCTTCCGCATGGCGGCGCGCAAGTTCGGCGTTGCCGTCGGCCAGGGCCCGGTGCGCCTGGCTCAGACGTACCACGGGCCCAGGTCTGCGGATGGGGACGGCATGATCGCCGAGTTGCGTGATCGGTTCGGCGAGTCTGGGATGCAGCACCTCGTAGTACAGGCTTCCGTCCCGTGTACGGGCGCGGATGAGGTGAGCATCCTGCACTGCTTCGATCACCGCGCTTGGCACGTCTTCGCATGCTTCCGCGGAGACGCCCGCGCGTCCTTGCGGCCCACCGAAGACGGAGCGGAACCAGGCGAACAGGTCGCCCGCCGGAAAGCTGTGGTCGGCGGCGATCATGGAGAGGCTCTGCGCGCAGTGATCCCTAAGCGCAGCGTCGACCTCAGAGCGCAAATTCTCTGTAGGGATCCCGACGTCATCGGATAGCTGTGGCCCTAGGTGCCGATGAACCAGCTGCAGCAGGACGGGGTGAACAGTCGAGGTCCGTTGCACGTAGCTTCCCAGCCGTGCCGTCCTGAGCTCGTCGACCAATGCACCGGCCGTGATCTTCTCGGGCACCCCCGTGGGAAGGTGAGAGAACGCCTGCACGATCTCTCGAGCTACTCCGGGAGTCAGGGGGTCTAGAGAATAGATGGCGGGCGTCGCCTGGCCGAGTTCATCGGCGACGTCCATCGCCTCGGGGAGCATGCCGTCGCGGACCACGAGCAGCAGATGCAGGTCAGGTACCTCCCGTATGGCCTTGGCCAACTCGGCGAGGAAGTCCTGGCGATGTCCTTCATGCCGTTCCGACCGGCGTAGGAGCATCCCCGCATCGTCGATGGCTGCGAGTATCGGCAGCGCGTCACCGAACCGGTCGATGCGAGGGTGCCGACGCAGCCACGTGCCCATCGGTAGTTCGGAGACACGGGCCGGCGACGCGCGCGTGTGCCACGCCGCGAGTACAGCGAGCCGGAACGGGTCGTGCTCGGGCAGCGCCGCCACGGGAAACGACGACCGGTGCGCCGCGTGGGCCACGGGCAATACGTGGACGCCCTCTTCCCTCAGCAGTGGGACAACGCCCGCACACAGCAGCGAGGTCTTGCCGACACCGGCACTGCCGTGAAGGATCACAAGCCGGTTGGACTTCCAGGCTTCGGCGACCTCACGCGTCTCACGATTGCGGCCGTGGAACATCTCTCGGTCGGCCTCATCGAAAGGGCGCATGCGCACATGGGGACCTCGCGGGCCGAGAGGAGACTGCGCGGTCATCATTCCGTCCCCATGAGCGGTTGTCCGCTGGAGATTTCCATCGGCATAGGATGGGGAATGCCCCAGGTTCCATGAGCCTAACTCATCGCTGGTTCCCCATGGGGACGATCCGAAACGATCCGCTCGCCGAGGTCGCCGCCGGCCCGCCTTAGCCGGTCACGAACGCCGGCCCGCGTCCATCCTCTGCACACCACGGGGCCGAGTCGACCGGTTATCGAATTCGGCGCCGATGCGTCCTGGCCTGGCCAGCTCGATCTTCACCCGCGCAAGGCCCGGACCGTTACGCGACGCAGGGGCGACCGAAATCGTGTCGCTTGCCAGGAGGAAGGAGTTCCGGAGGTGGGAGGCGGCATGGTGCATCTAACTCTCCTCTGCGCCGAGGGTGCGAGCCGCGTTCGAGTTGACCTCTGCGGCACCCGCGGCAAGTAGGCGACCATCGCCATCTTCTCAGTTTCGAACCGTTTACCATAGACCTAACGACGTCCCCTGATTTCGGAATGCGGTATACCCATATTATCGACATCCGAAATAGTCATGCCGATCAACGCGTCACGCGACACAGGCTGGAATGATCGGCATCATTACTCTATCTTCGTAGCACGTAATTCTTGACCACGTCGTGATGCAGGTGCCCCCGGTGGGCAGTGGCATGACGCAGGGGGATCGAGTGACAAGTACACAGCCGGGCCCGCCTCCCAGGATTCCTCAGGTCTGGGGCAAGATCCCTCCCAAGAACAAGAACTTCACCGGACGCACAGATCTGCTCGAGCGCCTGCATCAAGGGCTGGGCGATCGGGTCACGGCAGTGCTGCCGCACGCGCTGCACGGCCTTGGTGGCGTCGGGAAGACACAGATGGCGGTCGAGTACGCCCATCGCTACCAGGCCAACTACGACCTCGTCTGGTGGATCCCGGCCGACCAGCCCGTTCTGGTACGTTCTTCGCTCGCCAGCCTGGCAACGTATCTCGGTCTTCCGTCCGCTTCCGTGAGCGGCGTCGAGGATGCGGCCAACGCCGTGCTGGAGGCGCTCCGGCGAGGTGAGCCCTACACCGACTGGCTGCTCATCTTCGATAACGCCGACGAGCCAGAGGAATTGACGGACATCCTCCCGCAGGGGCCAGGGCACGTGTTGATCACGTCCCGCAACCACCGGTGGGCGAGCATTGTGGACGCCGTCCCCATCGACGTCTTCACCCGCGAGGAGAGCGTGGAGTTCCTCACCAGGCGGGTACCGAAGGGGATCACCCCGGAGGATGCAGATCGGCTCGCCGAGGAGCTCGGAGATCTTCCACTGGCACTCGAACAGGCGGGCGCGCTCCACACGGAGACCGGCATCACGGTCTCGGAGTACCTGCGCCTCCTGACGCAACGCACCAGCCAGTTGCTCTCTCAAGGGCGACCGAGCGAATACCCCGCCTCGATGACGGCCGCCTGGGCTCTTTCGGTGGCCAGCCTTGAGGAGAAGCTTCCCGAGGCCCTGGATCTGCTGCGTTACTGTGCGTTCTTCGGTCCGGAGCCGATTCCACGGGACGCCTTCAACAAGGTGATCCCCGGCTTGAGCCCCGAGCTATCCAAGCTCATCGCCGACCCGATCCGGCTGGGCCGGGCCATCGGCGAACTCAATCGCTTCGCCTTGGCGAGGTTGGACGTTCCCGCCCGGACGATCCAGGTTCACCGGCTGATCCAAGCGCTCATTCGCGACGAGCTGCCCGCGGCCGAGCAGGACCGGCTCCGCCACGAAGTCCATCTACTGCTGACCGAGTACACCCCGGAGGATCCGGGCGACGCAGCCAACTGGACCGGTTACCTCAATGCGCTCGGCCACCTCGGGCCTTCCAGAATCGCGATCTGCCAAGAGCCGCAGGTGCGGAATTTCGCGATCAACATGGTCAGGTTCCTGTACGCCTCGGCGGACTACGAATCCGCCCGAAGTTTTGCGCAGTCCTTCATCCGGGAGTGGTCGTCGGTCTCCGGCTCGGACCATGAGAATGTCCTGGAGATGAGGGTGGAGTTGGGCGACCTTCTACGTGAACTGGGCCAGTACGACGAAGCCGTGACCAGCAACTTGGAGACACTGCAAGCCGCCGAAAAGGCACTCGGTCCTGACCACCGCATCGCACTGCGCGCCCTGCGCGGACGGGCGGCCGACCTCCGAGCCAGCGGCGACTTCTGGCAGGCGCACGAGATCGACGAAGAGACGCTGCGCCGGTTCGAGCTGACGCTTGGGAAAGACGATTGGCCTACCTGGCGCGCCGTCAACAGTGTGGCGCTCGACTACGGCCTCAAGAGCGATTACCTCAACGCTCGCACGCTACTCGAAGGGGTGATCCGCGAGATTCGTGCGAGCGAGCCGTCCCCGAACCCCGCCTCATACCTCAATATTTACACTGGGCTGGCGAGAACGGTCCGGCTCGGCGGGGATTATTCGGAAGCCTGCGACCTGGGCGAGGACGCGTACGCCTACGGGATCGAGCTTCTGGGGCCCGACCATGCCTGGACGCTCCGAACAGGCAAGGATCTGTCGATTGCCTGGCGTCGAGCCGGCGACTACGACCGTGCGATGGAGCTTGCCGAAGAGATCCATCAGCGCTACGTAAGGACGCTCGGACTGGACCATCCCGACACGCTCGCGGCGGCGATCTGCCTGTCCAACATCCAGCGCACCACGGGCCAGTTCCAGGACGCCCTAGTGCTCGCGGACGACACCGTCCGCCGCTACCCGCGCGTCTACATCGCCGAGCATCCCTACAACCACGGCTGCGCCGGAAATCTGGCCCTATTGCGGCGGATCACCGGAGACCCGGAGATCGCCCGGAAGATCAACGAAGACGCCCTCGCGGGCCTGGAGCCGAAGCTCGGCCGTGACCACCACTACTCCCTCACGATCACCATCAACCTGGCGACCGACCTCGCGGCCCTCGGCGAGACAGAGGCGGCGTACCGGCTCTCCTCCGGCAGTCTGCGACGTCTCCAGGCCCTGCTGGGCGAGAACCACCCGACGACCCTGTCCGCCGCAGCGAACACCGTGGCGAACCTGCGGGAGCTTGGCAGGGACGAGGAGGCCGCAGAGCTGTTCGCCGCCACCGAGGAGGGCTACCGCCGCACCCTGACCCTCGACCACCCCGACGCACTGGTGTTCCTGGAGGGACGGCGGCTCGACGCCGACTTCGACCCGCCGCCGATCTAACCCACCACAACCGGGGCCTCAACGGGCACCGGATTCAGGTCGCGGCTGACCACGTCCCGGATGTGGCTGATCAGTTTGAACAGGTCGTGGCAGAACACCGACGGGTTGCGAAAGCCCGTTCCCGACCGGTAGCGGTGCGGGTAGAGGCCGCCGCCGCAGACCTCGTGCGCCGGGCAGGCCAGGCACTGGTCCGACAGCGCCCGGCGGCCGATCTGGCGTGCCGCGACGGACGGCAGCGACAGCACCGTGTCGAACGGGTCGCGGGACACGTGCAGCCGCGTCCCGGCGGCCCCGTCGTACGCCGACTTCAGCGAGTCGACCTGCTCGATTTCACCATTGGTCTCCACCACAGCCACCGCGACCGGGGACAGCCCGACCGCTTCGCTGGCCGACATCCGGCCGAACAGCAGTCTGATGATCTCGCTGAACAGCCGTATGCGCACCACGTCGGCCTCTCCGGCGTACCACCGGTCGAAGATCGCGATGAGCCAATCCCCGTAGGGCGCAGACTCGTCCGGTGGACGCCCGGGCGGGGGCGTGTCCCAATTTCCGTGCGGCAGCAGGAAGTCCATCTCCGGCGGGGTGAACGCCAGCAGCGACTCATACGTCACGACCGGGTCATTGCGTAGCTCGATGGTGCTGAGCAGGCCACCGAAGAGATGCCGGTAGCGCGGCCCCATGAGACGCTCCAGGCCGTCCACCACGGCCCGGTAGCTGCCACGGCCGTCGGGGCGCCGCCTGTGCAGATCGTGCCCCTCTTCGTCACCGTCCACGCTCACACCAACGGAAACGCCGTACTCGGCGAACAGGTCCAGGTATAAGTCGTCCAGGAGGACGCCGTTCGTCTGCACGCTGAACCCGACGTCCACGTCCCGCCCGGCGGTCGCAGTGACCGTCTCCAGTGCGTACCGCAGATGGTCGACGCCGGCCAGCAGTGGCTCACCACCATGCAAGACGACCTGGACCTCCGGAAGCCGATTAGTCCGTGCGTGCTCGACGATGCGCTGCGTCGTCCATTCGAGAACTTGCCGGGACATTCGCCGGGGTTGCCGTCGCCAGCCCTGGTCGGCCATCTCGTACATGTAGCAGTAGTCGCACGCGAGGTTGCACCTGCTGTGCACCTTGAGGATGAAGTCGCGGATCGGCGTGGGACGCCAGCCGCCTTCGAGGAGCCCGCGCACGTCCAGAGCGCCCGGCCATTCCATCGACTTGCCGGGCTCGTCGCTATGGACGCCCACCTGCTGACCCCCCACCGAGATCAAGACACGGCGCTGCGCTTCTGTTCGTACAGGTATGTCTGGTTTGCAAGATCACTAAACGTGGGCTCAGGGGGCTTTGGTGAGGGCCCACCGCTCATGATCCCGCCACACCCCATCGATCTTGATGAACTCCGGCGAGAACCCCTCCCGGCGGAATCCCAGCCGCTCGACGAGCTTGATGGACGCCGCGTTCCCCGGCTGGATATCGGCCTCGACCCGGTGCAGGTCCAACTGCTCGAACGCGTACCCGACCGCCAAGGCCACCCCTTCCGTCAGGTAACCGCGTCCGACATAAGGCTGAAAGGCCGCGTACCCCAGCACCCCGCGCTGGTACGGGCCGCGCACGATCCCGTTGATGTTGACGATCCCGGCAAGGTCGTCCCCGTCCCGCGGGCAGACCACCATTCCGACCGCCCCGACCTGGTCGAAGCGCGCCAGATACGCCTCGAAGTCCGCCACGGACGTCGGCAGGTTGACCCAGGGCCGGTGAAACCCCGAGCTCATCTTCGCCAGCTCGACGAAC
>NZ_SMKM01000086.1 GCF_004348665.1 Actinomadura sp. GC306
GCCCCGGAAGCCGCCGCCCCGAAGGCCGCACCGGCGGACGTGCCGCGGCCGTCCGTCCCGCCGCAGGCCGGTCCGGCGGGCGGCCGCGTGGCGGGCAACGGCGTCACCGCCGACCCCGCCTAGGCGCACGAGACACCCCCCGCAGCAGTCGAGCAGCGTGCCACCGTCAACTCTCCGCCGCCTGACCGGCGGCCTCGCCGGCGCCGCCGTCGTCATCGCGGTCATCACGGTCCTGGCGCGGCTGGCCGGGTTCGGGCGCACCTACGCGTTCTCCCAGACCGTCACGACCTCGTGCCTCAGCCAGGCGTACTTCACGTCCACGCAGATCCCGTTCATCGTCTACGAGATCGTCGCGGGCGGCGCCCTGACCGCCATGGTCGTGCCGGTGCTGGCCGGCGCCGCCGAGCGCGGCGACCGCGACGAGGTCCGCCGCATCGGGTCGGCGCTGCTCACCTGGATCGTCGTGCTGATGATCCCGCTGTCGGCGCTGATGGCGCTCGCGTCCCGACCGATCATGGAACTGCTGGTCGGCGCCGACCTGGAGGGCTGTTCACGCGCCGGCATCGTGGACGTCGGCTCCTCGATGCTCGTCGTCATGTCGGCGCAGATGGTGATGTACGGGGTGGCGGTCGTCCTGTACGGGGTGCTGCAGTCCCACCGCCGGTTCGTGGCCCCGGCGCTCGCGCCGCTGATGTCGAGCCTGGTGGTGATCGGCGCCTACCTCGCCTTCGCGCCCCTCGGCCGCGGCTACGAGAACGACCTGGCGGGCCTGCCGCTGAGCGCCGAGCTGACGCTGTCGGTGGGCACGGCGCTCGGCGGCGTCGCGATGGCGGCGACCGCCGCGGTCGCGGCGTGGCGGCTGCGGCTCCGGCTGCGCCCGACGCTGCGGTTCCCGGACGGGGTGGCGCGCAAGGTGCGGCGCCTCGCCGCCGCCGGGCTCGCCACGGTCGCCGCGCAGCAGCTGTCGGCGCTGCTGGTCGTGCGGCTCAGCTACGAGGGCACCGGCGGCGCCCTCGCCAACTACCAGTACGCGTGGGCGATCTACCTGCTGCCGTGGGCGATCCTGGCCGTGCCGATCGCGACCAGCGCCTTCCCGGCCCTGTCGGCGCGGATGAGCGCGGGGGAGCGGGAGCGGTTCGACGAGGTCACCGCGTCCACCACCCGCGCGGTGGTCCTGGTGTCGTGCGCCGGCGCCGCGGTGCTCGCGGCCGTCGCCGTGCCGGTCGCGGCCGTGTTCAACCCCGGGCTCCCCGACCAGCAGGAGGTGCTGTCGCGGGCGGTGCTCGCGTTCGCGCCCGGCCTGGTCGGCTACGGGCTCGTCGCGCACCTGGGGCGCGTGCTGTACGCCTGCCACCGGGGGCGGGCGTCCGCCGCCGCGGTCGTCACGGGCTGGCTGGTCGTGATGGCGGCCGACGTCGCGCTCGTCCTCACCGTCGACCGGGAGTGGGTGGTCGCCGCGCTCGGCGCCGGCAACGCGGCCGGGATGACCGTCGCGGGCGTCCTGCTGGTCGCGGCGCTCGTCCGCACCCGGGGCGCCGCGGCCGTCGCCGGGATGCCCCGCGCGCTCGCCGCCGGGCTGGCGGGCGCGGCCGCGGGCGGCGCGGCCGGCTACGCGACCGCCGCGCTGCTCGGCACGGGCGGGCAGCTGCACAGCATCGGCACGGGGGCGGCGGCCGCGCTCGCCGCCGGCGCCGCGTTCCTGCTCATCGCATTCATGATCGACGGCCGGGATCTGGTGGCCGTCCTCAACCGAAGGGTCACCGGCGATGTCTGAGAAGGATGTGCACGCGTCGAGCGGAGCTCGTCCGCCGAACGGCGGCGGGCGGGGGCCGGAGGTCGGCGGCCTGCGCGTGGCGCTGGTCCTCGGGACCAGCGCGGGCGGTGTCGGCCGGCACGTGCGGTCCGTCGCCGCCGGGCTGGCCGCCCGCGGCGCCCGGGTGCTGGTCTGCGGGCCCGCGTCCACGGAGGAGCTGTTCGGGTTCAGCGGCGCGGGCGTCCGCTTCGCGGAGGTCGACCTCGCCGACCGGCCGCGGCCCGCGCACGACGCCAAGGCCGTCGCGCGGCTCCGCACCCTGCTGCGCGGGGCCGACGTCGTCCATGCCCACGGGCTGCGGGCCGGCGCCCTGGCCGTCGCCGCCTGCGCGCGGGTCGCGCCGGACCCGCTGCGCCTCTCGCGGGGCCGCACGCCGGTGGTCGTCACGCTGCACAACGCCGTCATCACCGGCGGGCGGACGGCCGCCGTCTACGGGGTGCTGGAGCGGATCGTCGCGCGCGGCGCGGACCGCGTCCTCGGCGTATCGCCCGACCTGGAGGAGCGGATGCGCTCGCTCGGCGCCCGGTCCGCCGGGCACGCGATCGTCCCCGCGCCCGCGCCGAAGGCGCCGCCGGGCCCGGCCGTCCGCGCCGACCTGCGCGCCGAGCTGGGCGTCGGGGACCGGCCGCTCGTCATCACGGTGGGGCGGCTGGCCGACCAGAAGGGCCTGCCGACGCTGCTGGACGCCGCGCGGGACTGGGCGGGCCGCACCCCGCCGCCGCTCGTCGCGATCGTCGGGGACGGGCCCCTGGCGGACGAGCTGCGCTCCCGGATCGACGCCGAGGAGCTGCCCGTGCGGCTGCTCGGGCGCCGCTCGGACGTCCCCGGGCTGCTGGCCGCCTCCGACGTCGCGGTCGTCCCGAGCGTGTGGGAGGGACAGCCGCTGATCGTGCAGGAGATCCTGCGGGCGGGGCTGCCGCTCGTCGCGACCCGGGTCGGCGGCATCCCCGGCATGGTCGGCGCGGGCGGGGACGCGGGCGGCGCGCTGCTGCACGGGCCCGAGAGCGAGGCGGCGCTGCTGGTGCCGCCCGGTGACGCCGCGGCCCTGGAGCGCGCGGTGAGCCGCGTCCTGGACGACCCGGCGCTCGCCGCGCGGCTCGGCTCGGCGGCCGCGCAGCGCTCGGCGATGCTGCCGGACGAGGACGACGCCGTCGCCCAGCTGGCCGACCTGTACCGGGACCTGGCGGGCACCCGCCGCCGGCCCGGGCGTGAGAGGTGACGGGACCTTAGACGCCCGCCTCGGCGCACCGGTTCGGAAAAAGTGAAGAAAGATACCTGCGAGGTGGAACCGCGCTCGCGGGGGCCGCGTTGAAGGGGGCAGTGGAGGGGAGTATCCCCGCGCACGGTTCCCGTCAGTACGGCCGGTCCATACCGGCCCGGGTTCCGCGGCCCTCGCTCGTGCAGGGCGGGAGAGACCTCCGGCGAACCTTGGTGACCGCTGGAGGTACACGTTGTCCGTCCTGCCGCTCGTGTGGGCCCTGACGATCACGGGGATCCTCGTCGTCATCGCCGCCGACCTCTTCCTCATCCACCGGAACGACACGCGGGAGTTCACGACCCGGCGGGCCGCGTTCTGGTCGGCCGTCTACATCGGCCTCGCGGTGCTGTTCGGCATCGGCGTGTGGGTCTTCGCCGGCCCCCGGTACGCGGGTGAGTACTTCGGCGGCTTCGTCACCGAGAAGAGCCTCAGCGTCGACAACCTCTTCGTGTTCATGGTGATCCTCACGCGGTTCGCCGTGCCGAAGCACGCCCAGCACACCGTCCTGATGGCGGGCATCGTCATCGCGCTGGTGCTGCGCGGCATCTTCATCGCCGTGGGCGCCGCCGCGATCTCGACGTTCACGTGGGTCTTCTTCATCTTCGGCGTGTTCCTCCTCTGGACGGCCGTCGGCATGGTCCGCGGCGCCGGCGAGGACGAGGGCGAGCTGAAGGAGAACGCCCTCCTGCGGTGGGCCAGGCGGGTGATCCCGACGGCCGACGAGTACGAGGGCACGCGGTTCGTCACCCGGCGCGACGGCGTCCGGATGGTCACCCCGCTGGCCATCGTGATGATCGCCATCGGCTCGACCGACGTGCTGTTCGCGGTGGACTCCATCCCGGCGATCTTCGGGCTGACGACCGAGCCGTACCTGATCTTCACGGCCAACGCGTTCGCGCTGATGGGCCTGGTCCAGCTGTACTTCCTGCTCGGCGGGCTCACCGACCGGCTGGTCTACCTGTCGCACGGGCTGGCGTTCATCCTCGGCTTCATCGGGGTCAAGCTGATCCTCCACGCGGCGCACGAGTACGGTGCGGGATGGGCGCCGGAGGTGCCGATCTGGCTGTCCCTCGCGGTGATCGCCGGAACCCTGGTCGCGACGACCGCCGCCAGCCTCGCCGCCGGCCGCCGGGCCGGCGGGAAGCGGGCGCCGCTGACGGAGGTCTCCGCGGCGGCGGACGAGGAGATCTCGGTCACCCGCGAGAGCTGAAGTCGGCCCGCACTGGACCACAGCACCGAATCCTGTTCTAGAATCGCGGTCACTAGCGGGCTGAGAGAGGGTTCACAGCATGGCCATCGGGCTGACCGAGGAGCACGAGGCGCTCGCCGAATCGGTGCGGGGCTTCGCCGAGCGCAACATTCCCGCGACGGCCGTCCGGGCCGCGCTGGAAGCCGACGAGGAGAGCAGGCCCGGCTTCTGGCCGGCCCTGGCGGAGCAGGGCCTGCTCGGCCTGCACCTGGACGAGGAGCACGGCGGCCAGGGCTTCGGCCTCCTGGAGCTGTCGGTCGCGGTGGAGGAGCTGGGCCGCGCCGCCGCGCCCGGCCCGTTCCTGCCGACGGTGCTCGCGAGTAGCGTCGTCAACGCCTCCAGCAACGCCAAGGTGCGCGCGGAGCTGCTGCCCGCGCTCGCCGACGGGTCCAGGACCGGTGCGGTCGCGCTGGACGGGGAGCTGACCGGACGCCGCGAGGGCGACTCGCTCGTGGTGTCCGGGACGGCCGCGACGGTCCTCGGCGGCGCCCTCGCCGACGTGCTCGTGCTGCCGGTGGCCGACGGCGACGGGGAGCAGTGGGTCGCGGTCGACGCCGCCGACGTCACCGTCACCCCCGTCGTGAGCCTGGACCGGGTCCGCCGCGTCGCCGCCGTCGAGGTCTCCGGCCTCGCCGTCGCCGCCGACCGCGTGCTGGACGGCCTCACCACCGGGCGCGTCAAGGACCTCGCCGCCGCGCTGTTCGGCGCCGAGGCGGCCGGTCTCGCCGGCTGGCTGGTGACGACCGCGGCCGAGTACGCGAAGGTCCGCGAGCAGTTCGGCCGCCCGATCGGGCAGTTCCAGGGCGTCAAGCACAAGGCCGCGCGCAGCCTCATCGCGCTGGAGCAGGCCCGCGCCGCCGCCTGGGACGCCGCCCGCGTCCTGGACGAGGGCACCGAGTCCGCCGGTGCGGAGCAGACGCGCTTCGCCGCCGCGGTCGCCGCCCTCATCGCGCTCGACGCGGGCGTGCAGACCGCCCGCGACGCCATCCAGATCCTCGGCGGCATCGGCTTCACCTGGGAGCACGACGCGCACGTCTACCTGCGCCGCGCGCTGACCCTGCGGTCGCTGCTCGGGCCGGCCAAGGAGTGGGCCGCGCAGGTCGCGGAGCTCGCGCTCGCCGGCTCGCGCCGCGAGGTCGTCCTGGAACTGGACGAGGACGCCCAGCCGGTGCGCGAGCGCATCCGCGCCGAGGTCGCCGAGCTCGCCGCCATCGAGGACAAGGGCGAGCTGCACGCGAAGCTGGGGGACGAGGGCTGGAGCGTCCCGCACTTCCCGAAGCCGTGGGGCCGCGAGGCCGGCCCGGTCGAGCAGATCCTCATCCAGCAGGAGCTGAAGGCCGCCAAGGTCAAGGCCCCGAACCTCGGCATCGGCGCCTGGCTGGTGCCGTCCCTGGTCCGCTACGGCACCGACGAGCAGAAGGAGACCTTCCTCCGCCCGACGCTGCGCGGGCAGATCGTGTGGTGCCAGCTGTTCTCCGAGCCGGGCGCCGGCTCGGACCTGGCGTCGCTGTCGATGAAGGCCGAGCGGGTCGAGGGCGGCTGGCGGCTCACCGGCCAGAAGATCTGGACGTCGCTCGCGCACTACGCGCAGTGGGGCTTCTGCATCGCCCGCACCGACCCCGACGCGCCCAAGCACGAGGGCATCACGTACTTCCTGGTGGACATGAAGTCCGAGGGCGTCGACGTGCGGCCGCTCAAGGAGCTGACCGGCGAGGCCATCTTCAACGAGGTGTTCCTCGACAACGTGTTCGTCCCCGACGACCGCGTGGTCGGCGAGGTGAACAAGGGCTGGCAGGTCACCCGCAACACGCTGTCCAACGAGCGGGTGTCGCTGTCGACCGGCGGCGGCCTCGGCATGGGCGTCCCCGAGCTGCTGGACTTCTTCAAGGACCGCACGCTCGACCCGGTCTCCGCCGTGGAGGTCGGCAAGCTCATCGCGCAGGGCCAGTCGATCGACCTGCTCGGGCTGCGCACCACGCTCAAGCAGCTGAACGGCGTGGAGCCGGGCGCGGAGGCCAGCGTCCGCAAGCTGCTCGGCGTCCAGTTCAACCAGGACGTCGCCGACTACTGCTGGGCGGCGCAGGGCGCGGCGTCGGCCACCGAGGTGCCGATGGCCGAGAGCGGGATCGTGGCGCGGCACATGCTGTTCAGCCGGGCGATGACGATCTACGGCGGCACCACCGAGGTGCAGCTCAACATCATCGGCGAGCGCCTGCTCGGCCTGCCCCGCGACCCCGAGCCGGGCAAGTGACGCAGCCGGGCTAGGACGAACGGCAGGTGTAGGCGACGTTGAGGAGCACGATCCCGGCCATGACCACGACCAGCCCGGGGAGGCCGGCGTTGACGACCGCGATCGCGCTCAGCGGGATCGCGGCGAGCAGCGACAGCACCGCCAGGGCAAGGCCGTGACCGCCGCCGTGCCCGTGCACCGCCCCTATCCGGGAGCGGTGCGCGGGCCCGGCGGCCGGGCGTGTTCCGAGGGACTCCTGGATGCGCTCGACGACCGTCTCGATGAAGGCGTCGTCGTATTCGGGGCCCAGCTCGCGCCGGGCCGCCATGGCGGCCGTCAGGTCGTCGCTGGGAAGTCGTGGCGTCGTCATGCCTCGGTTATAGGCGGCGGCGCGCACCTCCCGCGTCACCCCGCGGGGCCAACCACCGGTTACCCCGCAGGTCTCGGCCCGGACTGGGAGCGGCCCGCCGGTAAACTGCCGCTTCACCCCAGAACGCCCGGGAGGTCGTCGTGAGAGTCACCGCCCTCGCCGTCTGCGCGGCCGCCGCGCTCGCCCTGACCGGGTGCGGCGGCTCGGGAGACGGCGCGGCGGGCGGCGCCGAGGGCGGACCCGCGGGCGGCGCGGCTTCGGCGGCCCCGTCCACGACGCTCGCGCCGGTGCCGGTGGTCAAGCCGTCCGACATGAAACCGCTGGTCGGCCGGTGGACCGGCACCGCCGGTGACTTCTTCCAGTTCCGGGCGGACGGCGCCGGGGTCTGGGTGAAGGGCGGGCAGCGGCTCTGGACCGGGACGGTCATCCCCGAGGGCGGCGGCAAGTACCGCTTCTCCTGGAAGGGCGGCGACCCGCAGGTCGCGTCCTACTGGGGCGTCGCGCTCGCCGAGGACGGGAGATCGCTCATGTTCGCCGGGACCAGCCAGACCTACAAGAAGGCACCCGCCAGGCGGGCACCCGCGACGAGGGGCAGTGGATGACGGACATCGGGGAAGCAGCCGACCGGGGCACGGCCGCCGGGGACGCGGGCACCGGGCCGGGGGCGTTCGCGTCCCCGGCGGACGTCGAGCGCCGGCTGGCGGGCGTCCGCTACCTCGCGGACGAGGCGATCGCCACCACCGTGTACCTCGCGCAGGCGCTCGGCAAGCCGCTGCTCGTCGAGGGGCCCGCCGGGGTCGGCAAGACCGAGCTGGCCAAGGCCGTCGCCGCCGCAACCGGCGCGGAGCTGATCCGGCTCCAGTGCTACGAGGGGCTGGACGAGGCCCGCGCCCTGTACGAGTTCAACTACAAGAAGCAGCTCCTCGCGATCCAGGCCGCGCCGTCCGACCGCGCGTGGCAGGAGACCCACGACGACATCTTCTCCGAGGAGTTCCTCCTGGAGCGGCCGCTGCTGGCGGCCATCCGCCGCACCGACCCGACCGTCCTGCTGATCGACGAGGCCGACAAGGCCGACGTCGAGGTGGAGGGCATGCTGCTGGAGGTGCTGTCGGACTTCCAGGTCACGATCCCCGAGCTGGGCACGGTCGCCGCCGTCCGCCGCCCGTTCGTGGTCATCACCTCCAACGCCGCCCGGGAGCTGTCGGAGGCGCTCAAGCGCCGCTGCCTCTACCTCCACCTCGGCTACCCGGCGCCCGAGCGCGAGCGCGACATCGTCCTCGCGCAGGTCCCCGGCATCGAGGCGGAGCTGGCCGAGCAGCTCGTCCGCACCGTCGGGACGCTGCGCGACCTGGAGATCAAGAAGGCCCCGTCGATCGCCGAGACCGTCGACTGGGCGCGCACCCTGCTCGCCCTCGGCCTGGACGAGCTGGACGAGGCCGCCGTCGCCCGCACCCTCGGCGTCGTCCTCAAGCACGTCTCCGACCAGGAGCGCGCCGCCGGGGAACTCGGCCTGCGGAGCTGATCCGTGGCCTCCCTCATCGACCGGCACACCGGGTTCGTCGCGGAGCTGCGCCGGGCCGGGCTGCCGGTGTCGGTGGCCGAGGGCCTGGACGCCGTCCGCGCCATGCAGGCCGTCGACCTCCTCGACCGCGAGTCGCTGCGCGCCGCCTACGCCGCGACGCTCGTCAAGCGGCCGCAGCACCGCCCGACCTTCGACACGCTGTTCGACCTGTGGTTCCCCGCCGCGGTCGGGGACGGCGCCGGGTCCGGCGAGCGGGACCGCCCCGCCCGGACGCTGGACGACGACGGCCGCCCCGTCCCGCCGGCGCTGGATCCCGCGGTCCAGGCCCGCCGCGACGAGCTGGCCGAGCTGCTCCTGTCCGGGGACGACGCGGGGCTGCGGCAGTTCGCCCGCATCGCCGTCGGCGAGTACGGCCGGACCCCCGGCCAGGAATCGTGGTTCTCCTTCGGCGTCCTGCGCGCCATGTCGCCCGAGACGCTCATGGCCCGGCTGCTTGACGCCGTCCTCGGCGGGCAGGAGCGCGGCGGGATGGCCGAGCGGGTCGCCCGCCGGACGTTCCGCGACCGCATCACCCGGTTCGAGGACCTCGTCGCGGGCGAGGTGCGGCGCCGCATCGCCGAGGACACCGGCGTCGAGCGGACCGCGCGCATCACCGTCCGCCCGCCGCTGGAGCACCTCGACTTCTCCGCCGCGAGCCGCGCCGAGCTGGCCGCGCTGCGCCGCGAGGTGTACCCGCTGGCGCGCAAGCTCGCGTCCCGGCTCGTGCAGAGGCAGCGGCACGGCAGGCGCGGCCGGCTCGACTTCCGCCGGACGGTCCGCGCGTCCCTCGCCAGCGGGGGAGTGCCGCTCACCACCCACCACCGGCCGCGCCGCCCGCACAAGCCCGAGCTCGTCGTGCTGTGCGACGCCAGCGACTCGGTGTCGGCGTTCGCGCACTTCACGCTGCTGCTGACGTTCGCGCTGCGCGAGCAGTTCAGCAAGGTCCGCGCGTTCGCGTTCATCGACGCCACCGACGAGATCACCCGGTTCTTCGCGCCGGGCGTGGACGTCGTGGACGCGATGGCGCGGCTGGCGGCCGAGGCCGACCTCGTCTGGATCACCGGCCGCTCCAACTACGGCCACGCCATCAAGGTCTTCGACGACCGGTACCGCGACGCCATCACGCCCAGGACGTCCCTGCTGATCCTCGGCGACGCCCGCTCCAACTACGGCGAGCTGTCGCTGCCGATCCTGCGGTCCATGGCCGACCGGGCCCGGCACGCGTACTGGCTGAACCCCGAGCCGCGCCGCAACTGGGACACCGGCGACTCCGCCGCGTCCCGCTACGGCGAGATCGTCCCCATGTACGAGTGCCGGAACCTGACCCAGCTCGCCGCCTTCATCGAGGAACTCGCCTGACCAGGGGCCCAGACCGCCCCCCTGGTCGTGGATCGCGGTCAGTGCCCGCGGGCGATCCACTCCTCCAGTTGCGGGGCCTCCGCGCCGATCGTGGTCGACGGGCCGTGCCCGGTGCGGACCTCGGTCTCCGGGGGCAGCGTGAGCAGCCGCTCCCGGATCGACTCGATGATCGTCGGGAAGTCGGAGTAGGACCGCCCGGTCGCGCCCGGCCCGCCGTTGAACAGCGTGTCGCCGGAGAAGACCGTTCCCAGGGCGGGCGCGTACAGGCACACCGCGCCGGGGCTGTGGCCGGGCGTGTGCATGACGGTCAGGTCGATCCCCGCGACGGTCACGACCTGCCCGTCGGCCAGGTCCCCGTCGGGGCTCGCGTCCGGGTGCCTCTGCTTCCACAGCATCAGGTCGTCCGGGTGCAGCAGGACCGGCGCGCCGGTGCGGGCCTTCAGCTCGGGCGCCGCGTCGATGTGGTCGTCGTGGCCGTGCGTGGACACGATCGCCACGAGCCGCCGCCCGCCGACCGCCGCCGCGATCGCGGCGGCGTCGTGCGCGGCGTCGATGACGATCGCCTCGGTGTCGTCGCCGACGATCCAGACGTTGTTGTCGACGTCCCAGGTCCCGCCGTCGAGGGAGAACGTCCCGGACGTCTCGATGTGGTCGATCCGCGCGGCCATCAGAGCATCACCACCGAACGCAGCACGTCGCCGCGGTGCATCTTGTCGAACGCCGCCTCGACGCCGTCCAGCTCGATCGTCTCGGACACGAACGCGTCCAGGTCCAGGCGGCCCTGCAGGTAGAGGTCGATGAGCATCGGGAAGTCGCGCGAGGGCAGGCAGTCGCCGTACCAGGACGACTTGAGCGACCCGCCGCGGCCGAACACGTCCAGCAGCGGCAGCTCCAGCCGCATCTCCGGCGTCGGCACCCCCACCAGCACGACCGTCCCGGCGAGGTCGCGGGCGTAGAACGCCTGCTCGTAGGTCTCCGGGCGGCCGACCGCGTCGATGACGACGTCGGCGCCGAACCCGCCGGTCAGCTCCCGCACCTTCTCGACGACGTCCTCGTCCTCGCCGTTGACGGTGTGCGTCGCGCCCAGCGAGGACGCGGTGGCCAGCTTCCGCTCGTCCAGGTCCACCGCGATGATCGTCGCCGCGCCCGCCAGCCGCGCCCCGAGCACCGACGCCGCGCCGACGCCGCCGCACCCGATCACCGCGACCGAGTCGCCGCGGCCGACCCCGCCGGTGTTGATGGCGGCGCCGAGCCCGGCCATCACGCCGCAGCCCAGCAGGCCCGCGACCTCCGGCTTGGCCCGGGAGTCGACCTTCGTGCACTGGCCCGCCGCGACGAGGGTCTTGTCGGCGAACGCGCCGATGCCGAGCGCGGGCGACAGCTCCGTGCCGTCCTCCAGGGTCATCTTCTGCTTCGCGTTGTGCGTGTCGAAGCAGTACCAGGGGCGCCCGCGCAGGCAGGCCCGGCACTGGCCGCACACCGCCCGCCAGTTCAGGATGACGAAGTCGCCGGGTTCGACCTCGGTCACTCCGTCGCCGACCTGCTCCACCACGCCGGCGGCCTCGTGCCCGAGCAGGAACGGGAACTCGTCGTTGATCCCGCCCTCGCGGTAGTGCAGGTCGGTGTGGCAGACCCCGCACGCCTGGATACGCACGACCGCCTCGCCGGGCCCGGGGTCCGGGACGACGATCGTCTCGATGCGCACCGGTTCGCCCTTGCCCGGCGCGATCACCCCGCGTACCTGCTGCGCCATAGTGCCGCCTCTCCTCGCCTAGACCTTCCTTCGACCCTACATACCTGCCCGCCGGCCCGCCGGTCCGCTTCCACCAGGCGAAACCCGCCGGAACCGAGCGGAACGGCGTGCGCGGGGCGGCGGGCTCAGGTGAAGCGGATGGCCTGGAGCTTGTCGGCGGCGTCGCGGTCGAGGATCGTGACGCCGGCGGCGGGCGGCAGCGGGCCGCCGCCGCGCGCGGCGGCGATGATCGGGCGCCAGCGGCGGCAGTGCCGGGCGAACGTCGTGTGCGTGACGACGCGGCCCCGGGCGACCTGACCGGCGCGGGCCGTGCCGGGATCGACGTCGATGAGGATCAGGTGCAGGTCGTGCCCGTGCCGGCGCGCCAGCCACGCGAACAGGTGCAGGATGTGCGGCCAGGTCCCGCGGGTGTGCGCGACGACGCCGTGCCCGGCGTGGATCGCGCGGCCGACCCGCCAGACGTGCGTGGCGTGGACGAGCGGGGTCCGCAGCCGGCGGGGTAAGGGGCGCAGCACCCGCGACCACCAGTTGCGGGACTGGCCGGAGTCGATCACGCGGACGTCGCCGGCGCACACCGGGGCGGTCTCGTCGCCCCGGAGCCCGTACAGCCGGTTCAGCAGGGTGCTCTTGCCCGCGCCCGGAAGCCCGGCGACGAGCACCAGCGAGCCCGCCGGGTAGCGCAGAGCGGGCCCTGGATCCACCTCTTGGGGTTCGTGGATGGTCGTCTCCCGGTCTCGGCCCGCAGTCGGCGTTGAGGCAACGAACGCTCGGCGCCGCTTGTTCCGGCCGGGGCGCGGGACTACCAGCCGCGGGCGCGCCATTCGGGCAGCGCGGGACGTTCCCGGCCGAGCGTCGAGTCCTTCCCGTGGCCCGGGTAGAACCAGGTGGCGTCCGGGAGCCGGTCGAAGACGCGCTCCTCGACGTCGGCGAGCAGCTGCTTGAAGCGGGCCGGGTCGCCCCAGGTGTTGCCGACGCCGCCGGGGAACAGGCTGTCGCCGGTGAACAGGTGCGGGCGGTCCGCGAGCTCGCCGCCCGCGTCGTACAGCAGCGCGATCGAGCCGGGCGTGTGGCCGCGCAGGTGGACGACCTCCAGCGTCGCCCGCCCCACCCGGACGGTGTCGCCGTGCTCGACGGGCTCGGCCACCGGCTCGGGCAGCGCCTCGGCGTCGCGGGGGTGCGCGGCCACCGGCGCGCCGGTGGCGCGGACCACCTCGCTCAGCGCCATCCAGTGGTCCTGGTGGCGGTGCGTGGTGACGATGCGGGTGAGGGGGCCGTCGCTGATCAGCTCCAGCAGCCGGGACGCCTCGTTGGCCGCGTCGATCAGCAGCCGCTCGCCGGTCGCGGTGCACCGCAGGATGTAGGCGTTGTTGTCGTAGGGGCCGACCGAGACCTTCGTGACCGCCAGCCCGGGCAGCTCCCGGACGTCCGGACGGCCCCCGGCCTCGACGTTTCCCGTGTACGTCATGCGTCCTCCCGTCGGTGGTGCGGAGATCCATCCTCCATCATCGGCGCACCGTTTCCGCGCGGCACCCGGCACCCGGCCGCGAATGAGTCACCAGACGCAGCCCAACCGTGCGCTCACGGACGGAAATCTCCGTATTGCCAGCGCATCATTGTCCTTGGAAGATCGAATAGAGCGGGAGGACGGTGAGGGAGTTGGTTACCGCATTCCGTCCCGGACCGGACAGCGAGAAGCCGGAGGACCTCCTCGGGCACGCCTGCACACTGGTCCGGCTGTGCGGCCGGGACTCCGCCGTCGCCGCGGTGTTCCTGGCCCTCGTCCTGGTCGGGACCGCGACCCGGCTGGCGGCCGGCGCGCCCGGCCTGACCGCGCTCGCGCTGCTGCCCGTGCTGGCCGGATCGTTCGCGGTCTCGGCCGGCTACGCGGTGCGCTCGCGCCGGACGCTGGTCGCGGTGCTCGCGGAGGTCCGCGGCCGGACCGGCTCGCCCGTGGACCCGGGCGTGCCCTGGACCCCCTTCGGCTCCGCCGTCGCGCTGGACGAGCGGATCCGCGACGTGGAGCTGCGGCGGCTGCTGTCGGCGGCGCACCGCTGCGGCGAACTCTCCTGGCAGGCGGTCGCGTGGGCGGTGGCGACCTCGGTCCTGTTCCTGTTCTGGACGCTGGCCGCGGCGATGGCGGGAGGGTGATCGGTTGATCGAGGAGGTCCCGCGCGACGGGCCGGCCCCCGGACCCGTCATGGGCGTGCGGCCGGGCAGCTTCTGGGAGCGGCTCGAACCGTCCGACCGGCAGGCGCTGCGCGCCATGGGCCGCCGCACCGACATCCCGCCCGGCGGGATGCTGTGCCACCAGGGGTCGGTCTCCCCGGCGGTGTACGTGGTGTTCAAGGCGTCCCCCGCCGCGGCGAGCAACGCGGTGGCCAAGGAGTTCGTGGACTCCAGCGAGGGCGACGAGTCGATCATCGACCTGTTCGGCGCCGGCGACCTGGTCGGCACGCTCGGCCCCTGGGGCCATCCGCAGCGCGGCACCGTCGCCGCGCTCGACCACGTCGCGGCGCTGCGCGTCGACCGCCGCAAGTTCCGCAGCCTCCTCGCGGCGAGCCCGCACGTCGCCGAGGCGATGATGCACGCGATCTCGCAGACCGTCACCTACGGCGGCCGCCGGCACGCGGTGCGGGCGGCCGACCACCCGCAGCGGCTCGCGTACCACCTGCTCGAACTGGCGCACCGGTTCGGCGAGCCCGCCCCCGGGCAGGGGACGCGGATCCCGCTGAAGCTCAGCCAGGCGGAGCTGGCGAACTGGGCCGGCATCTCGCGCGAGACCCTGGTGCGCTGGTTCCGGCTGTGGCGGGCCAAGGGCATCCTCGACGGCAGGCCCCGCCCGCTGACCATCCTGGACACCGAGCGGCTGCGCCGGGCCGCCAGCCCGTGGGGCGACGAGTGGCCCGCCGCCGGCCCGGTGCCGGCGCGGCCCGCCGGGCCCGCGGCGGACGCGGTGATCGCGGCGCCCGAGCCGGTCCGCCCGGACGGCGCCGGCCCGCCGCAGGTCAGCCTCCCCGCCGACAACCCGTACTTCGCCGGCCGCGCGATAAGCCTCGGCAAGCTGGACCTGCTGGTGAGCCAGTCCGAGTGGCCCCGCGCGGTGATCGTCCAGGGGATGGCGGGCGTCGGCAAGACGACGCTGGCGCTGCACTGGGCGCACCGGGCCGTCGACCGGTTCCCCGACGGCGTCCTGTTCGCCGACCTGCGCGGCACGCGGCGCGGCCCCGTCACCCCGGCGGAGGCGATGGGGCAGGTGCTGCGCGCGGCGGGCGTGCCCGGCGACCGGCTCCCGCGCACCGAGGCGGAGCTCGCCGCGCAGTGCCGGTCGATGCTGGGCGACCGGCGGATGCTGCTGATCCTGGACAACGCGTCGCGGCCCGAGCAGGTCAGGCCGCTGCTGACCGCCGCGACGTCCGGGCTGGTCCTCGTCACGAGCCGGCACCGGCTGCCCGCGCTGCTGGAGAGCGCCGACATCCGGACGCTGGAACTGCAGGAGATGGCGTCGCAGGAGGCGGTGGACCTCATCGCCAACGTCCTCGGCCCGGGGGACGCCCGCGTCCGCGAGGAGCACCAGGCGGCCGTGCGCCTCGCCCGCGAGTGCGGGCACCTGCCGCTGGCGCTCGGCCTCATGGCCGGGCGGCTGGCGGAGAACCCCGGCGAGTCGATCGCCGCGACCGTCCGGGAACTGACCGCCCGCGACGCCGAGGACGCCGCGCCGTACGGGCCGGGCCTGGCCGGCGGCGGACTTGGCGGCGGGCTGGGCGACGGCGCGGTGCCCGGCGGGTCCGGGACGGAACTGCGGGCCGCCGTGAGCCCGACCTTCGACGTCGCCTACCGGAGCCTGCGCCGCGACCAGCGGGAGGCGTTCCGCCTGCTCGGGCTCGTCGCCGGGCCCGACTTCACGCCCACCGCGCTCGCCGCCCTGCAGGACCGGACGGTGGACGAGGCGCGCGATTGCCTGGAGGGCCTCCGCCAGGCGTACCTGGTGCAGGACGTCGGGCCGAACCGCTACCGCATGCACGACCTCCTGCGCGACTTCGCGCGAGAGCAAGGGCTGCTGGAGGACTCCGACGGCGAGCAGCTGGCCGCGCAGCAGCGGCTCCTGGCCGCCTACCTCGCCGACGCCCGCGACGCCGGCGCCGCCGTGCCGGGGCGGCCCCGCCCGGCCCTCGGCCGGACGCCCCCGCGGCGGCGGGACGAACCGCCGCATCATGAGGCGCGGGAGGCGACGGGACGCGCGGCCGGGCTCGCCTGGTTCGAGGCCGAGCGGCGCAACCTCGTCGCCGCCGTCCACCAGGCGGCACGGCTCGGTCTGCACCGGACCTGCTGGGAACTCGCCGACGCCCTCTTCGACTTCCAGGACTTCCGCCGCTACAGCGAGGACAACATCGCCGTCCACCAGGCGGGCCTGCACGCGGCCCGCGCCGAGGAGGACTGGGCCGCGGCGGCCGTGATGCTGCACAACCTGGCGATGGCGCACTTCGAGCTGGGCGACGCCGTCCAGGCCATCGGGTACGGGGAGGACGCGCGGCGCGGCTTCCGGGCCGTCGACCCGCCAGACCGGTACGGGGAGGCCGTCACCCTCGCCACCCTGGCCGACGTCCACGTGGTGCTGGGCCGCTACCTGACGGCGATCGAGCAGGCCCGCCTGTCGCTGAGCATCCACGGGGAGCTGGCGGACGCGGCCGGCAGGGCGGTCGCCAAGGGCCACGAGACCCTCGCCCGCGCGTACCTCGGCCTCGGCGGTTACGAGAAGGCGCTCGAACACGCCGCGCAGGCGCTCGGCATACGGAGCCGCAACGACGACCTGCCCGGCATGGCCGAGAGCCTGCTCACCATCGCCCAGGTCCACCGCCGCCAGGGGAACGTCCACGACGCGGTGGCGCACGCGCTGGAGGCCCTCTCCATCCGGCAGGAGCTCGCCGACATGCACGGCGCCGCCCAGGCGCTCACGGAGCTGGCGCGCATGAACGCCACGCTCGGCCTTCGCGACATGGCGCGGCAGGACGCCGAGCAGGCCCTGGCCACGTACCGCTCCTTGGGCGCCCGCCACGGCGAGGCGCGCACGCTGACCACCCTGGCCAGGCTGATGTGCGACGCCACCAAGTTCGCCGAGGCGTTCACCTACTGCGGGCAGGCCCTGCGCCTGCACCGCGACACCGGCGACCGGCACGGGGAGGCCGAGACGCTCGCGCAGATCGGGATCGTCCACTGGCGCCTCGGCCGGTTCCGGGAGGCGCGCGAGCACCTCCTGCGCGCCCTGGAGATCCGCCGCGAGATCGGCGACCAGGACGGCGAGGCCCACGACCTGGAGCACCTCTCGGTGATCATGCGCCGCCTCGAACGCCACCAGGAGGCGTTCGTCCTCGGCCTGGAGGCGCTCGACCTGTGGCACCAGCTCGGTGCGCAGGGCGGCATGGCGGGCGCGCTCGGCAGCCTCGCCCGCACCTACTCCCGGCTCGGCCTGCCCGAGGACGCCGAGCGCGCCGCGCGGCAGGCGCTGCGGATCCGCAGCTCGGGCGGCGACTGGCACGGCCTCGGCGTCGGCAAGGACACCCTCGCCGCCGTGCTGCGCCGCGCGGGCCGCCCCGAGGAGGCCCTCGACCGCGAGCTGGAGGCGCTGGACTTCCTCCGCAAGGTCGGCGACCGGCACGGGGAGGGCACCGCCCTGGCCCACCTCGCCGCCATCCACCTCGACCTCGGCCGCGCCGCCGACGCCCTGGACGCCGGGCGGCGCGCCCACGACCTCACCGCCGAACTCGGCGACACCCGGGCGCAGGCGTCCGCGCTGCACTTCATGGCCCGCGCCTGCGGGCTGCTGGGCGAGCACGCCCGCGCGGTGGAGCACGTCACCGCCGAGGCCGGCATCCGCCGCGACATGGACGACCGGCGCGGCCTGCGGCGCGCCCTGGAACTGCTGCGCGACTGCCACCTCGCGCTGGGCGAGGAGACCGCGGCGGCCGACTGCGTCCGCCGGGTCCGCGCCCTCGACAGCTGGCTCGAACCGGACAAGATCCTCGACATGTGACCGAAGACCTGGTCCACCGGCGCAGCGCGGCGTCCACTGGGACCGCGACCCCGGGCCCGGATCCGGGGGAGGAGGCGAGATGGAGACCACCCCCTTCTGGGACGCGCTTCCCGAACGCGTCCGCGAGGCGCTGCGCCGGGCCGGCACCCCGGTCGTGATCAGGCAGGGCGCCTTCCTCACGCGCGAGCACACCCGCGCGTCCCAGGTCTTCGTGCTGCGCACCGGGGCGGTGAAGGTCTGGGCCGACCGGGACGGCGAGAGCGCCGTCCTCGACATCCTCGGGCCGGGCGACCTCGCCGGAGAGCTGGAGGCGGTGGACGGCGGCGTCCGGCACGCCAACGCCGAGGCGCTGACCCGCGTGGAGGCGCTCGTGCTGCCCGCCGCGCGGTTCCGGAGCGTCCTCGACGACCATCCCGGCTCCGCCTGGGCGGTGGCCGCCGTCCTCGCCGAGCGGCTCCGGGACTCCAACGAGCTGCGCATCGCCCACTTCCCCGACGCCCCGGAGCGCCGTCTGGCGGGCCGGCTGCTGCGCCTGGTGGCGCGCTTCGGGGCGCCCGTCAAGGAGGAGCGGCCGGACGGCGTGGCCGCGGCCCCGGAGCAGGCGCACGGGCCCGGCGGAGAGGCGGGCGGCGTGGAGGTCAGGATCCCGCTCACCCAGCAGGACCTCGGGCGCTGGGCGGGCATGAGCCGGCGCAAGGTCGCGCAGATCCTCGCCGCCGACCCGGTCCGCGGCGGCCTGACCGTCACCCGCCACGCGATCGTCGTCCGCTCGGTGGACGCCCTGCACCGCCTGGCCGGCCACGACACCGACTGAGCCGTCTTGAGGCCGCCGGCGCCGGCCGAGGCGTCAGAAACCCGCGGGGCGGTGCGGCCACGGCGGCGGCGCCGGCAGCCGGCCGTCCGGGCGGACGCTCACCCCGGAGCCGTCCGTGCGCCCGCTCAGCCAGCCGAGCAGCGCCCGCCCGGACCCGGACGCCTCCGGCCCGCCGGGCGCCCACCCGAGGTCGGCGGCCTCCCCGGAGTCCGTCGCGGTGATCCGGAGCCCGGCCAGCTCCCCGCGCTCGTCGCCCGGAAGCGCGGCGATGTCCGCCAGCGTGCTGGTCAGGGCCCACCGGACATAGGGCTCGGGCCAGTCGGCCGGCCCGTATCCGGCCGCGAGGTCGACGTGGTGCGCCTCCACCTCGTTCCAGCGGCGGTACAGCGTGTACCAGGCCGGGTGCTCCCAGCCGCCGAACGCCCGCACGTGCGCGTCCCAGGCGGCCTCGGGGAGCGACCTGGCCTGCTCGGTGAGCCGGGCCCCGCTCGCGCGGACGTCCTCGGCCAGCTCGCCGGGGCCTCGCCCGGCGCCCTCCTCGATGGCCGAGTTGCGGGCGTCCAGGCTCGGGTACTGCGGGATCTCCTCGCCCGTCCGCGCCCATTCGAGCAGGTTCCACAGGGAGTCGGCGTTCCTGGCGATGTGCGCGGCCACGTGGCCCCGGGTCCAGCCGGGCAGCGCCGACGCGCCGCGCACGTCCTGCTCGTCGAGGTCCGCCAGCGTCCCGGCGACGCGCTCCACGCCGGCATCCAGCTCGTCGATCACTTCTCGCCAGTCCATGACGCGCCTCCCAGCACCGCGAAGAGCCTCCATCCTCGCACCGCCCCGCCCGCGCGGCACCCAAGCGATCATGAAATCTCCGCCGGAGGCGGCACCGGCCCGGGACGCCGCGGGCGGCGGTCCGGTCGCGAGGGGTGTTCGAACACGTGTACGGTACGGTCATCCCGCCCGGGCTCTGCGGGGCCGGGCGGGGAGTGCCGGAAATGCGGCGGCGGCCGCCGCCGTTATCAACTCGGGGGATCGCGTTCGGGGGATTCCGTCGGACCCCCTGGCTAGCCTTGAGACCGGCCTGTCTCTCCCGGCGGCCGCGGCCCAGAAGAGGAACCGGATCACCACCGTGCATGACCGACTCATCGTGCGTGGCGCACGCGAGCACAACCTGAAGGACGTCTCGCTCGACCTCCCGCGGGACGCCCTGATCGTGTTCACCGGTCTGTCGGGTTCGGGCAAGTCCAGCCTGGCGTTCGACACGATCTTCGCGGAGGGGCAGCGGCGCTACGTCGAGTCGCTGTCGGCGTACGCCCGCCAGTTCCTCGGGCAGATGGACAAACCCGACGTCGACTTCATCGAGGGGCTCTCCCCGGCGGTGTCGATCGACCAGAAGTCGACCAGCAAGAACCCGCGGTCGACGGTCGGGACGATCACCGAGGTGTACGACTACCTGCGCCTGCTGTACGCGCGGATCGGGCACCCGCACTGCCCCGAGTGCGGCCGGCCGATCACCCGCCAGGCCCCGCAGCAGATCGTCGACCGGGTGCTGGAACTGGAGCCGGGCACCCGGTTCCAGGTGCTCGCCCCGGTGATCCGCGGCCGCAAGGGCGAGTACCTGGAGCTGTTCCGCGAGCTGCAGTCCAAGGGCTACTCCCGGGCGATCGTGGACGGGCGGGCGATCCGCCTGGACGAGCCCCCGAAGCTGAAGAAGCAGGAGAAGCACGACATCGCGGTCGTGGTCGACCGGCTCTCGGTGAAGGACTCGGCGCGGCAGCGGCTCGCCGACTCGGTGGAGACGGCGCTCGGCCTCGCGGGCGGCACGATCGTCCTCGACTTCGTCGACGTCCCCGAGGACGACGAGAACCGCACCCGCATGTACTCCGAGCACCTCTACTGCCCCTACGACGACCTGTCGTTCGAGGAGCTGGAACCGCGGTCGTTCTCGTTCAACTCGCCCTACGGCGCGTGCCCCGGCTGCGCCGGCCTCGGGACGCGCATGGAGGTCGACAGCGAGCTCGTCGTCCCCGACGAGGAGCTGACCCTCGGCGAGGGCGCGATCCAGCCGTGGTCCAACGGGCACGTGAGCGACTACTTCCTGCGCCTGCTGTCCGCGCTCGGCGACGCGATGGGCTTCGACCTCAACACCCCGTGGGAGAAGCTGCCCGCCAAGGCGCGCAAAGCGATCCTGAACGGGCACGAGACCCAGGTCCACGTCCGCTACAAGAACCGCTACGGCCGGACGAGGTCGTACTACACCGCCTACGAGGGCGTGATCCCCTACATCCAGCGGCGGCACGCCGAGGCCGAGAGCGACCTCAGCCGGGAGAAGCTCGAAGGCTACATGCGCGAGATCCCCTGCCCGACGTGCCAGGGCGCCCGGCTCAAGCCGGTCGTGCTCGCCGTCACCATGGGCGGCCGGTCGATCGCCGAGGTCGCCGCGATGCCGATCGGCGAGGCCGCGAAGTTCCTGCTGGCGCTGGAGCTGAACGAGCGCGAGCGGCACATCGCCGAGCGCGTCCTGAAGGAGATCAACGCCCGGCTCGGGTTCCTGCTGGACGTCGGCCTCGACTACCTCACCCTCGACCGGGCGTCGGCGACGCTGGCGGGCGGCGAGGCGCAGCGCATCCGGCTCGCCACGCAGATCGGCTCCGGGCTGGTCGGCGTCCTGTACGTGCTGGACGAGCCGTCCATCGGCCTGCACCAGCGCGACAACCACCGGCTGCTGGAGACGCTGCTCCGGCTGCGCGACATGGGCAACACCCTGATCGTCGTCGAGCACGACGAGGACACCATCGCCGCCGCCGACTGGATCGTCGACATCGGCCCCCGCGCCGGCGAGCACGGCGGCGAGATCGTCGTGTCCGGCACGCTCGACGAGCTGAAGAAGTCCGAGCGCTCGATCACCGGCGCCTACCTCGACGGGCGCCGCGAGATCGCCGTCCCGGAGATCCGCCGGCCCACCACGCGCGGCCGCGAGATCACCGTGAAGGGCGCGCAGCAGAACAACCTCCGCGACGTGGACGTGTCGTTCCCGCTCGGCGTCCTCACCGCCGTGACCGGCGTGTCCGGTTCGGGCAAGTCGACGCTGGTCAACGACATCCTCTACAGCGCGCTGGCGAAGAAGCTGAACGGGGCCAAGCGCGTCCCCGGCAAGCACAAGCGCGTCAACGGCGTCGACCAGCTCGACAAGGTCGTCCACGTCGACCAGTCCCCGATCGGGCGCACCCCGCGCTCCAACCCGGCGACCTACACCGGCGTGTTCGACCACATCCGCAAGCTGTTCGCGCAGACGACCGAGGCGAAGGTCCGCGGCTACCAGCCGGGCCGGTTCTCGTTCAACGTCAAGGGCGGCCGCTGCGAGAACTGCTCCGGCGACGGCACCATCAAGATCGAGATGAACTTCCTGCCGGACGTCTACGTCCCGTGCGAGGTGTGCCACGGCGCCCGCTACAACCGGGAGACCCTGGAGGTCCACTACAAGGGGAAGACGATCTCCGAGGTGCTCGACATGCCGATCGAGCAGGCCACCGAGTTCTTCGAGCCGATCAAGGCGATCCACCGGCACCTGAAGACGCTCAACGACGTCGGCCTCGGCTACGTCCGGCTCGGCCAGCCCGCCCCCACCCTGTCCGGCGGCGAGGCCCAGCGGGTCAAGCTGGCGTCGGAGCTGCAGAAGCGCTCGACCGGCCGCACCGTCTACGTGCTGGACGAGCCGACCACCGGCCTCCACTTCGAGGACATCCGCCGCCTCCTCGGCGTCCTGAACGGCCTGGTCGACAAGGGCAACACGGTGATCGTCATCGAGCACAACCTCGACGTCATCAAGACCGCCGACTGGATCATCGACATGGGCCCCGAGGGCGGCTCCCGCGGCGGCACCGTCGTCGCCACCGGCACCCCCGAGGACGTCGCCGCCGTCGACGCCAGCCACACCGGCGTGTTTCTCAGTAGTGTCCTTGGCGTCAGGCCCTAGAGGGCCTTCCTTCGGCGGACACTACGGTGCGATCGCTGCATCGCTCCGAACTCGCCTAGCGGCTCGCTGCGCGATCAGGTTTCTCGCACGCTCGAAACCTGCCTTCGGACGCGATCGCGACGGTTTTGGTCGTTGCGGGGTTGCGGTGGTGGCTGGTGTGGTCGCGTCCGCAGGGATTCGTTGTACCCGCCTGGCTCGCCTTGCGGCTCGTGCGCGATGAGGTTCTTTGCAGGCTCGGTGCCTGCCTTCGGACGCGATCGCGACGGTTTTGGTCGTTGTGGGGTTGCGGGGGTGGCTGGTGTGGTCGCGTCCGCAGGGATTCGTTGTACCCGCCTGGCTCGCCTTGCGGCTCGTGCGCGATGAGGTTCATTGCAGGCTCGGTGCCTGCCTTCGGACGCGATCGCGACGGTTCTGGTTGTTGCGGGGGTGGCTGCGGTCGGCGCGGTAGTGGGTGCGGTGCGTTGGTTCGGTGGTCGTCCGGGATCATTGAGTCATGAGTGACGAGATGAAGCCCGAAGGGGTCGGGCGGCGGATGGTGCTCTGCGGGGGCGGGGTCATTGGCGCGGCCCTGCTCGCCGGCTGCGCGAGCGGCGGGGGCGAGAAGTCCGCCGCGGACCTCAAGGGCCAGGAG
>NZ_SMKM01000087.1 GCF_004348665.1 Actinomadura sp. GC306
GGCATCAGGGGAGCGTCGGCCAAGCGCGGGCCGGGAACACCGCCGGACGGTACCGGCAGGACCCGCGCGGGTTCCGGAACCGGTGGTTCTCGGGCCGGTGGCTCGCGCGGCGGAGGGACCGTGTCGCGCGGCTCGTCCGCCGCGGGTAACGCGAGGGCGGGGTCGGCGCGCAGGATGCCGACGTGCAGGTTATGGAGCCGTTCGCCGGGTTCGACGCCGAACTCCTCGGTGAAGAAGTCGCGCGCGTCCCGGTAGGCGGCCAGGGCCTCGGCCTGCCTGCCGCACCGGTACAGCGCCAGCATCAGCAGGTACCGCAGCCCCTCCCGGAGCGGGAATTCGCCGACCAGCCGGATCAGCTCGGGGACCAGCCGGGCGTGCTCCCCCAGGTCCAGACCGATTTCGGCGGACGCCTCCAGCGCCGCCGCGCGCTCCTCGTCGAGCCGCTCTCGCGCCGCGTCGAAGAACGACCCGGTGAGCCCGGCCAGCGCGGTGCCGCGCCAGAGCAGCAGCGCCTCCCGCAACCGGGTCGCCGCCAGCTCCGCGTCCCCGGCGGCGCGGATGCCCAGCGCCGCCTTCACCTGCTCCTGGAAGACCTCGGCGTCCAGGCCGCCCGGCGGGACGTGCAGCGCGTATCCCGCGCCGCTCAACGTCAGCAGGCGGCCCGGGGCGCGTGGCGAGCGGTCGGGTTCGAGGACGCGCCGCAGCCCCGCCACGTACTTCTGGACGACGTTCGCGCCGTTGTCGGGCGGCTCGTCCCCCCACACCGCCGACACGATCGAGGGGGTCGGGACGGGCCGGTTCGGTGACAGCAGCAGTACGGCGAGCACCGCCCGTTGCTTGCCGGGTCCGAGGTCGAGCTCCCTTCCGTCCCGCCACGCGGACGGCCGGCCCAGGATCTCGAAGCGCAGTGACGAGGTTCCATCCGGCAGCGTGACCACCTCCGCTCACCGTCCAGAAGCGCCGCCCTTTCCGGCGCGCCGCGGAGGCCCGCACCCCCACCGCGGTGATCGCAGCATACCCAGAGCGGCCTTAGCCGCGTTCCGGGAGCGATGTCCGGATTCGTCCTCTTGATGGACAAGGCGAAGTCACAAAAGAGTCTGCCGGCGGCGTGTCAGAACGCCGACTAAGGATTGTCGCGGGATCGCCCTGGTAAGACGCAGGGATGGTCGTGCTCGTAACCCTCCTCGCGTTCCTGACGACCCTCGCCGGCGGCCTGGCGGCGATGCGGGTGCGCGACAACCGGCACCTCGTCCTCGGGCTGGCCGGCGGCCTGATGCTTGGCATCGTCGCGTTCGACCTGATCCCCGAGTCGCTGGAGCTGACCCGGCACTCCCCGTTCGGCGTCCCCGCCCCCATGATCGGCTTCGCGGCCGGGTTCCTGCTGCTGCACGTCGTGGAGCAGGCCGTGGCGGTGCACCGCGCCCACGAGCACGAGTACGCCCCGCACGAGCACGCCCACGCGCACGGCGGCGGCTCCGCGGGACTGGTCACCGCGTGCGCGCTCGTCCTGCACAGCCTCATGGACGGCGTCAGCATCGGCATCGGCTTCCAGGCCGGGACCGAGGCGGGGCTCTTCGTCGCCCTCGCCGTGATCGTGCACAAGTTCGCCGACGGGTTCAACACCGTCACCGCCGCGTCGCTCAACCGCGCCGACCGGCGGCCCGCCGTGGTGCTGCTGTTCGCCAACGCCACCGCCCCCATCGCCGGGGCCGCGCTCGGCACGGTCGTGCGGGTGCCCGACGCCGTCCTCGGCCCCTACCTCGGGAGCTTCGCCGGTGTCCTGCTCTACCTGGCCGCCGCCGAGATCCTGCCGGAGGCCCACAGCGTCCACCCGCGTGTGATGACCCTGTGCGCCACCGGCCTCGGCCTGGCGATCGTGCTGTTCATCGTCTCGCTGGCCCACTGAGGCACCAAAGGCGGAGGGCCGCCCGGGGAACACCCGGACGGCCCTCCGTCGCCTCAGGAACGAACGTTCCCGAAGGAGATCAACCCGTCATCGACTGCGCGTACTCGGGGTTGGCCTTCAGCCACTCGTCCACGGCCTGGTCGGGCTTGCCCTTGTGCTTGTTCTCCATCAGGTCTTCGAGCGACCCGAGCTGCTCGTCGGTCAGCTTGAACTTCTTGAGCCAGCCGGTGACGTCCTGCTGGTCCTCGGAGAAGCCCTCACGGGCGACGGTGTAGATGCCGTCCGGCTTGCCCATCGCGCCCTTCGGGTCCTCCAGGTCCCGGAGTTCGTACTTGCTGTACGCCCAGTGCGGCCGCCAGAGGGTGACGATGATGTCCTCCTTGGCGTTGATGGCCTTGTCCAGCTCGGTGAGCATGGCCACCGACGAGGACGTCGTGATCGTGTACTCGTCCTTCAGGTCGTACGCGGGGAGCATGTCGTTCTTCGACACCCGGTACAGGCCGGAGCTCTTCTCGATGCCGATGATCTTGCCGTCGTACTGGTCGCCCTTGCCCTTGAGGTCCTCAAGCGACTTCAGCGGCGAGTACGCCGGCACCGTGATGGTCAGCGGCGCCGAGTCGTACCAGGCGCTGACCTTCTCCAGCTTGTCGCCGTACTGCTTCCAGTAGTCCTCGTGGGTGCCCGGCAGCCAGGCATCGAGGAACAGGTCGATGTCGCCCTTCGACATGCCCGCGTACAGCGGCCCGGCGTCGATCGACTTGATCTCGACGTCGTACCCCTTGTCGGTCAGCAGCCGCTTCCACAGCTGCGTCGCCGCCTCGCCCTCGGGCCAGCCCGGCATCATGCCGATGGTGATGTTCTTGTCGGTTTCGCCCCCGCCGGAGCCCGAGTCGGAGTCACCGCATCCCGCGGCGGTCAACGCCAGTGTCAGCGACATGGCCGCGACGGCCAGACCCTTGAACTTGAAGCGCATTCCCGTCCTTTCGTAGTCATGCATTTGAGCTGGGGGAGCGGTGAGTCAGCCGACGGGCTCGGCCTCCCGGTCGGCCGCGGGGGCCGCCGCGCCGGGGGTGGCCGTCCCGCGGCCGTTCCTGCCGCGCGCGAACAGCGCGCGAAGCATGCCCGGGCCGTGGCCCAGGGCGCCGGTGAGGCGGTCCAGGTAGATGGCGAGGATGACGACCGCGATTCCGCCCTCGAAGCCCGTGGCGATGTCCACCCGGTTGATGCCCTCCAGCACCACCCCGCCGAGGCCGCCCGCGCCGACCATGCCCGCGATGACGACCATCGACAGCGCCAGCATGATCAGCTGGTTGATACCGGCCATGATCGACGGCATGGCGAGCGGGATCTGGATCCGGGTGAGGATCCGGTTCGGCGGCGTGCCGAACGCCTCGCCCGCCTCGACCATCTCCGGGTCGACGCCGCGGATGCCGAGCTCGGTCAGCCGCACCCCCGGCGGCATCGAGAAGATCACCGTGGCGACCACGCCCGGCACCGCCCCGATGCTGAAGAAGAAGATCGCCGGGATCAGGTACACGAACGCCGGCATCGTCTGCATGAAGTCCAGGACGGGCCGCACCATCCGGCTCACCACGTCGCTGCGCGCCGCCGCGATGCCGATCGGCACCGACAGCGCCGTCGACACCACCGCCGCCACGAGCACCAGGGCCAGGGAGTCCATCGAGTCCTCCCACAGCTCCATGCTCTCGATGAGCGCGAAGCCGAGGATCGTGAACACGCTGAGCTTCCAGCCGCTCACCAGCAGCGCGAGCAGCGCCAGCAGCAGCGTCAGGACGATCACCGGCGGGCCCGTCAGCACGCTCGTGAGCGCGTCCACCGACGTCTCGATCGCCGATCCGATCCCGTCGAACAGCCACCCGAGGTTGTCGGTGCACCAGCCCACCAGGCCGTCGAACCACTCGCCGACCGGCACCCGGGGCAGCTCCATCGCGAGAACGTCACTCGTCAACGCCACTGCCCTCCTTCGTCAGCGCCAGCTCCGGCTCCTCTTCGACGACCTCGTCGATGTGCGTGTTGATCGCCCCGAGCGCAGCCAGCAGCGTCACCCGCGGGATCACGCCGACCAGTGTGCCGTCCTCGTCCGCGACCGGTACCGGCAGGTCGCTCTCCGCGCACCGGACGAACAGGTCCGCGACCGGAGTGTCGGGCGACACGGGCGCCGGGTCCTCGGGGTCGATCAGCCCGTCGAGCGTCGCGACGTTGTCCTGCACCGCGTCGGCGATCACCGTGGCGCGGACCCGTCCGACCAGCTTCCGGTCCCGACCGATCACGAAGGCCGCCGACGTCTGGTGCTCGCGCATCGTGCGCAGCGCCGTCCGGGGGCCCGTCGTGGACAGTACCGTGACCAGCGGTTTCTCCATGACCGAGGACGCCGTGAGCACCCTGGTACGGTCCACGTCCGCCACGAACTGCGCGACGTAGTCGTTGGCGGGATCGGTGAGGATCTCCTCGGCCGTCCCGATCTGCACGATCCGGCCCTCGCGCATCACCGCGATGCGGTCACCGATGCGCATGGCCTCGTTCAGGTCGTGCGTGATGAAGACGATCGTCTTGCCGAACCGGCCCTGCAGATCCAGCAGCAGGTCCTGGACCTCCCGCCGGATGAGCGGGTCCAGGGCGCTGAACGCCTCGTCCATCAGGATCAGCGGAGTGCCGGACGCGAGCGCTCGGGCGAGTCCGACGCGCTGCTTCATACCGCCCGACAACTGCCCCGGGACTTTGTCCTCCCAGCCTTCGAGACCGACCAGTGCGAGGAACTCCCGGGCCGTCTTCTCCCGTTCTTCCTTCGGCACACCGCGGACCTCGAGCGCGTACGCGGCATTCGCCAGAACCGTCCGGTGGGGGAAGAGCGCAAAGTGCTGAAAGACCATACTGATCTTGTCTTGCCGCACCGTCCGCAGCGCCTTCGGCGACAGCTTCGCGATGTCCTGGCCGTCGATCTCGACGCTCCCGGACGTGACCGGGAGCAGCCCGTTCAGCATCCGGATCAGCGTGGACTTCCCGGACCCCGACAGGCCCATGACCACGAAGATCTCACCCTCGCTGACCTCGAACGTGGCGTCCACCACCGCCGGGGTCACCCCGAGAGCACGGACCTCCTGGAGACCGGCGCCCGCCTTGAGCTTCCGTTGTGCCTCGGCCGCCTTACGGCCGAAGAGCTTCGTGACGCTTTCCGCGCGGAGTACTGACACGATCTCCTTTCGGGTTCCCACGGCCGATCGTGGCGCGGAAACGGGTCGCGCTATCCGTCCAGGCGCCCGGACGGGACGGCCTCACACAAAGAGGCCGCCTACCAGACGCCAAACCAGTGCGTCGCCCGAAACTACCCGTTCAGAGAACATGTTTCATCTTTTGGTGCTTTCCGTCACATTCAGGTCACGAACCGGGCACGTCTTACACCTTCGTCCGGTGAAAGTTGAGGTAGGAGCGCGACGGCGTGGGCCCCCGCTGGTCCTGGTACCGCGACCCGTACCGCTCCGCCCCGTACGGGTACTCCGCCGGCGAGCTCGTCCGGAACAGACACATCTGCCCGATCTTCATCCCGGGCCACAACTTGATCGGCAGCGTCGCCACGTTCGACAGCTCCAGCGTCACGTGCCCCGAGAACCCGGGATCGATCCATCCCGCCGTCGAGTGCGTGAGCAGCCCCAGCCGCCCCAGACTGGACTTCCCCTCAAGCCGCGCCGCGAGATCGTCCGGCAACGCGAACACCTCGTACGTCGACGCGAGCACGAACTCCCCGGGATGCAGCACGAACGCCTCCTCGGCGTCCACCTCCAGCAGCCGCGTCAGATCCGGCTGCTCCACCGAGGGGTCGATGTGCGGATACCGGTGGTTCTCGAACACCCGGAACCACCGGTCCAGCCGGACGTCCACACTGGACGGCTGAACCATCCCCGGCTCATACGGGTCGATCTTCACACGCCCAGACTCGAGCTCGGCCCTGATGTCACGATCGGAGAGCAGCACGCCAGAAAACTATCCCACCCAACCCGCACCCACGATCCGGTACAGTGTCCCCAGCAAGGAGGCCCACCAGCCTCCCGCACGCGGGTGTAGTTCAATGGCAGAACTTCAGCTTCCCAAGCTGACAGCGCGGGTTCGATTCCCGTCACCCGCTCACCGCAAAGGCCCAGGTCAGGGACATGATCCCCGACACTGGGCCTTGATCGTTTCTGCTTGCCATCACCAGCGGGCCATCAGCGGGCCATCAGGCCACCGGCACCAGCGCCCCGGCCGCGCCGTCGTCCCCCTCGTCGTCCTGGTCCCGCTCCTCCCGCACGAGGGCATCAAGGCCATCGGCGATCATGCGGTCACCCTTGGCCCCGACCTGTGTTGGTAGCGCAGCGCCGTCCGCTCGTTGTCATGGCTATCGGTACGACCAGCCGGCCCGGACGCTTTCGTCCCAGGCACCAGGCGTCGGGAGGTACACGCGCAGCATGGGCAGCGCTTCGTCATAGCGGCGCTGCACACTCCACCCCGGCGCCGCAGCCGCCGCCCGAGCCGGTTTGGCAGCCCGAATTCGTTCGGTTGTCAGCTCCAGTTCCGCCGTCAGACCAAGCGTCTAGGCTCCCCGTATGACTCGGACCACGCCGCCTCGGCCCGTCGACCTTGTCGCCGTTTTCCCTGAACTGTCTCGCTACGCGCGGACGGCAACGCGGCTTCATCCGCGGCCCGGCTCGCCGGGAGTACGGGAAAGCTCGATTGGCGGCCCGCTGTTGTGGCCGGCCGAGGAACCTTGGCCGATGTGCACGCAAGAGCACGACCCCTACGGGCCGGTCGAGCGGCTCGACCACGAACGCCGTCGTCGCAAGGTCCTCGCGGAGGCTTGGGGGCGGATTCCGCTCGGCTCCGGCGCGGACTTCACCCCGGAGCAGCGGGCGGAGCTGAAACGCCTGGATGACAACGAGCCGCCCTCACCGCCGGACGGGCCGGTGCCCTTCCTGGCCTTCGCGCAACTGTACGCACGTGACATCCCTGACCTGGCACCGCCACTGCACGCCGATCTGCTGCAGGTGCTGTGGTGTCCGTGGGACCACGACGACCTGTCGTGCCCGGCGGTGATCCTGCGGTGGCGCCGGGCGGACGAGGTCACCGTCGCGCTCGATGCACAGCCCGAACCGGAACTGATGGAGTACGACACCTACCTGCCCGACCCATGCGTCCTGTATCCGGAGCAGATCGTCGAGTATCAGTACGCCGACTTTCTGCCCGCTGACCTGGACCGCAGGTTGACAGAGTGGGGCCAGGAGACCGGCCACAGCTACCAGGACCTGTCGATCGCCTCCGGAATGAAGGTCGGCGGTTGGTCCTCCTGGCACCTCACCGATCCCTACCCCATGATCTGCGAGTGCGGCGCCGACCTTGAACTCCTGCTGCGCATCCACGGTTCCGAATGGGACGGCAACCGCACTTGGCAACCGTTCGAGGACATCGAGATCGAAGCGGCCGAGCAGTTCCACCGCCTTCCCCACCTCAGCGGCCCCACCAACATCACAATCGGCCGAGGCTACGGCCTGTGGATCTTCACTTGCCCAGTTTCCCACGACCATCCGCACCAGATAAGCATGCAATAAGGGCTTCTCGTCCTCAGTTGAAAAGTTGGTCGCACCGTCCAAGGTGGCACGAAGAGGTGTGGCCTTAATGGGATATGTTGCGGGAATTGTAGCCTTGCAGGTGCGGTAGCCGTTCGGGTGCGGCTGGGCCGATTTTCTCGACGTTCCAGGTGATGATTCGGCGCGGGTGGATGCGGAGTGTTTCGTTGGAAAACGGCTCGATGAGGGGCGGGTCAAGGACCACGATCTCCACCTCCCCGCGCACCTCGATACCCCGCCCCGTCTGGCCGAGTGGATTGGGCGTCTCGGAGTGATCGTCAACGACGAAGGACACTCGCGGATCGGCTTGGACGTTGCGAAACTTCTGGCTGCTGGTCAACGCCGGCCCGCCGATGTCGATGGTTCCGGTGTCTGCGTTCATCCAGAAGGCAACCGGTTGGATCTGCGGAGCTCCGTCCGCCCCGATGGTTGCCAGACGTCCGAGAGAATGCCCGGCAAGGTACGCGATCTCCGCGGCGGTGAATGTCATGCCGCAAGGCTGCTACCTCGACCAAAGTTGAGGTCAAGAGAGGTGGCAGGGAGTTGATCGTGTGCATCGGGCGTGGACAGCGTCGACGTAGGGGCGCACGAGTCCTACCTCGACGAGTCCCGCATCCGATCCCACGGGCCCGTGAGGCGAACAGGATCCATGTGCCTGTCGTCCGTAGGGTTTCTCACGGTGCTGATGTGGGCGCGAACTGGGCAGGACGGATATGCCGCAATGAGGCCGGTGCTCTGCTACAGGTGTAGTTAGATGTCCTCCGGTGCGCCGAACGGCTGGCGGGCGGCCTGAGGGGGCAGGGGGAGCGTGTGAGCGCCGAGGGAAGTACGAAGGCCGTCGTCACCGCGCTGTTCGCGAATCTGGGGATCGCGGTCACGAAGTTCGTGGCGTTCCTGCTGACGGGTTCGTCGTCGATGCTGGCCGAGGCGATCCACTCGGTGGCCGATTCCAGCAATCAGGCGCTGCTGCTGGTCGGCGGGAGGCGCGCCCGGCGGGACGCGACCGAGGAGCATCCGTTCGGGTACGGGCGCGAACGCTACATCTACGCGTTCATCGTGGCGATCGTGCTGTTCAGCTTGGGTGGGCTGTTCGCGCTGTACGAGGCGTGGCACAAGATCGGGGACCCGCACGGGATCACCGAGTGGCAGTGGGTGCCGATCGTGGTGCTGCTGGTGGCGATCGTGCTGGAGTCGATGGCGCTGCGTACGGCGGTCATCGAGTCCAACCGGAGCCGCGGCAAGGCGGGGTGGGTGCAGTTCGTCCGGCGGTCGAAGTCGCCCGAGCTGCCGGTCATCCTGCTGGAGGACGCGGGCGCGCTGGCCGGCCTGGTGTTCGCGCTGGCCGGGGTCAGCCTGACGCTGGTCACCGGGAACGGCGTGTGGGACGGCATCGGCACGGCGGCGATCGGCGTCCTGCTGACGGCCATCGCGATCGTGCTGGCCGTCGAGATGAAGAGCCTGCTGATCGGTGAGTCGGCCTCCGCCGAGCAGGTGCGGGCGATCCGGGACGCGATCGTGCGGAGCCGGGACGTCCCCTCGGTGATCCACATGCGCACCATGCACCTCGGGCCGGACGAGCTGCTGGTCGCCGCCAAGATCGCGGTGGATCTGCAGGACGATGCCCGGGAGGTGGCTGAGGCGATCAACGATGCCGAGGCGCGCATCCGCGCGGCGGTACCGATCGCGCGGCTGATCTATCTGGAGCCCGACGTCCTGCGCACGAAGGGGTGAGGCCGGTGACCCGGAATCCATCGCGCAGGCCGCTGGGGCAACTGGAGGCCGAGGTTCTCGCCGCGCTCGCGGGGCTCGGCGGCTCGGCCAGGACGGCCGAGCTGGTGGAACGGCTGGACGGCGAACTTGCCTACACGACCGTGAACACCATCCTCCACCGCCTGCACGAGAAGGGGCTCGTCACCCGGACCCGGGCGGGGCGGCACTACCACTACCGGCTCGCCGTGGACGAGTCCGAGCTGGTGGCGGACCGGATGCACGAGCATCTGCGGCATGCGAGCGATCCGGTGAGCGTGCTGAACCGGTTCGTCCGGACGCTCAGCAGCGAGGAGGCGCGCCACCTGCGCGAGATGCTCGAAGGCCCGGGAGAGCGCGAGTGAGCTGGTTCACCGTTGTGCCGCTGGTCATCATGCTGACCTTGGGCACGGTGCTCGGGCGGGTGCCGTTGCGGCTGCATCCGTGCTGGTCGGCGCGGCTGCTGGCCACCACTTGCGCGATGACGGTCGTGGCCGCGCTCGGCACCGGCGTCTTCGTGTCGATCAATTACGCGGCGACGCTGGCTCCGGCCGCCGCCGCGCGCGTCCCCGAATGGGCGCTGTTCGGGGACGACCGGCCGGTCCCGGACGTGGTGGGCGTTCCCGCGGTGCTGCTGACCGCCGCCGGGTTGCTGGTCATCGGCAGGACCGCCGTCGGCTGGATGGCGGAATTGCGGATCGCCCAGGAGCAGACCCGGGAATTACTGGAGACCGACATCCCGATCGCCGTGGCGGTTCCCGGCCGGCACGGCGGGGTGCTGCTGTCGCAGGGCATGCTGCGCGGGTTCACGGCCGAAGAACTCCACGTGGTGTTCCAGCACGAGGCTTCTCACCTGCGGCACCGCCACCACCGCTACACGGCGTGCGGTGCCCTGGTCGCCGCGGTCCTGCCGCCGCTCAGGCCGTTGCACGAGCGGCTGCGGCTCTCGGTCGAGCGGTGGGCGGACGAAGAGGCGGCCGAGGCGGTCGGGGACCGCGCCTTCGTCGCCCGCACCATCGCCAAGGCCGCTCTCGCCCAGCCCTTGTCCACCGGACCGGCCGCCCCCTTCGCGGAGTCGGGGGTCGTCCAGCGCGTCCAGGCGCTGCTGGGCATGCCTCCGGACAGGAATGCGGTCACGGGTCCGCTGCTGTTCATGGGCAACGGCTTCGTCACCAGTTCGCTGACCGGCGCGACCCTGCAACTCGACCACGCCGCCGCCGCGGCCGGCCTCCTGCCGTTGCTGGCCCTGGGCTGACGAACGGTCGCTCGCGCCGCTCTTCCCGACTGCCCTCGCCTCCGGACGATCTACTACAGCCGTAGTAGCATTCGGTGGGAAACCAACGAGCGATGAGAGGGCGACGTGGTGTTCAAACGGATGCTGGGGACCTTCGGGGTGGGCGGCCCGTCGGTGGACACGGTGCTGGCCGTCCCGTCGTGCCGGCCGGGGGAGCGGCTCGCCGGTGAGGTGCGCATCAAGGCCGCCGACTACGACGTGGAGATCCAGCGGATCAGCCTGTCCCTGGTCACCAGGGTCGAGGTGGAGGGCGCTGATCACGAGCAGGCGGGCGGCATGGAGTTCCACCGGGTGGACGTGTCAGGTCCGTTCACGCTGCCCCGGGAAGCGGACAGGGTCATCGCGTTCGAGCTGGACGTGCCGTGGGAGACGCCGCTGACCGAGGTGTACGGGCAGCATCTGCACGGCATGGTGATGGGAGTGCGCACCGAGCTCGCGGTCGCCAAGGCCGTCGACAAGGGCGATCTCGACCAGGTCGCGGTGGGGCCGGCGCCGTCGCAGCAGCGGGTGCTGGACGCCTTCGCCGAGCTGGGTTTCGCCTTCAAGAGCGCCGACGTCGAGTACGGCCGCATCGCGGGCGTCCACCAGGAGCTGCCGTTCTACCAGGAGATCGAGTTCTACCCGCCGCCGGAGCACCAGGGGCGGGTCAACGAGGTGGAGCTGACGTTCGTCGCGAGCCCGCACGGGCTGGCCGTCGTGCTGGAGGCCGACAAGCGCGGCGGCCTGTTCACCTCCGGGGGCGACGCGTTCGGCCGGTTCCAGGTGAGCCATGCGGAGGCCCTGCAACTGGACTGGGCGGCGGAGATCTCCGGCTGGCTGCACGCCGTGGCCGACCGGCACGGCGCCGCCTTCCATCCCGGCGGGCACGGCTCGTATGAGGACCACCACGGGCACGGCGGGCGCGGCGGTCCGGGCTGGGGCACGGTGGCCGCCGCCGGTGCCGCGGGCGTCGCCGCCGGGGTCGTCGGCGGCATGGTCGCCGGTGAAATCGCCGAAGAGGTCTTCGAGGAGGTCTTCGAAGACGACGAGGGCGACGAGGACTGACCGGCCGGACGAGGACCGGCGGGCCGCCGGTCAGCCGGACCGCCGCCGCCCGCGCGGCACGAGGGCGACCCTCGTCGGCGCGCGGCGGCGGGTCCCCGGTGCCGGGGCGTGCCGGGCGGGCGCGGTCAGAGTTCGAACTCGGCGGGCGGCAGCCCCACGGCGTGGCACGCCTCGCGGACGACGGCCTTCTCGCTGTCGTCGAAGTTCCCGTCGGCGCCGCCGATGATGATGCCGATCTGGATGACGGCGCGGGCCTCGGCGGGCTTCTTCTTCACCTTGCCGATGTCCTGGAGGACGCTGACCTTGCCGAAGGCGAAGTCGGCGGTGAGCTTGTCGACGTAGCCGTTGAACCGGCGCTGGAGGTCATCGGCCTGGAAGTTCTGCAGGACCTCGTTGGACGCGATCAGCGCCGCGGTCCGCTGCCGTTCGCTCGGGTCGACCGAGCCGTCGGCGGCGGCCACCAGTGCGCACATCGCCATGCTCGCGTCCCGGAAGGCGCCGCTCTTGAGGTCGTTCTTCTTCGCCATCAGCTGGGTCTGCATGGTCTGAGAGGACTCGCGCAACTTGTCCCAGAAGGCCATCGGGAGACTCCCTTTCGGTCGGCCGCCGTATCGAACTCCGGCATGATCTACCACAAGTGTAGTAGAGCCTGCCTTCGCGGTGGCCGCACAGGAGTCCGGTTGCCTGCGGACGGCGTCCGCCCTCGTTTCCGCAGGCGTCCACCTTCTCGAACGGTCCGGCCCGTCCATCCGTTCCACCGCGCCCCGCGAGTGGCGCCCTACGGTCCGGGTGCTCGGCGCGTCACCCCGCTGAGCGGTGTTTGCGTAGTTCGGTGGAGAGTTCGGCGGAGAACTGCTCGGCGTCGGCCAGGCGGGTGCGAATCTTCTCGCAGCGTTCCTCGACCAGGGAGCGGTACACGTTGAGGCGCTTGGTGAGGTCGGTGTGGGTCGGCTGGTCCGGGGCGCCGGACTGGAGTTGATCCAGGATGTCCAGCAGGTCGCGCATCTCCTCAAGGGTGAAACCGAGCGGCTTCATGCGCTTGATGACCAGGAGGCGTGCGACGGCGTCCTCGGTGTAGAGGCGGAAGCCGCCTTGGGAGCGGGCCGTGGGGAGGGCGAGGCCGACCTCTTCGTAGTGGCGGATGGTGCGCAGGCTCAGGCCGGTCCGGTCGGCGACCTCACCGATCTGCATGTGCCTGCCGTCCATCGGGTTCCTCCTGACGCCCCCGGCCTGCCCCGCCGGGGACGAGTGATCCTTTTCGTTGGTCAAGCTTGCCATCTTCCGCCTCATGATGCGGTCGGAGCCGCGTCCTGCCGTGGCCACCTGGACGGGGGTGGTCTGACGGAGCCGGCTTCCGTGAACGGCCGCTTCAGTGACGCCGGGCTTCGGGAAGCGGTCGAGAGGTCCGAGTCGCTTCGTCCGAGGCCGGCACGGGTGGGCGCAGGCTGCTCAACCGGGGGTGCGTGCGACGTAGACGGTGTTCGTGGAGGTGCCGCCCTGGATGTGGTCGGGGAACTCCACGACGTGCGCCGTCGCATCGGCGAAGGTGTGGCGGAGGACGGCGGTGAACTGGTCGTCGGGAGGCTCGTTCGACCACAGCGCGAAGACGCCGCCGGGATGGATGCGGTTGGCCAGGCGGCTCAGCGGCTCGTCCCGGTAGAAGGCTGCGTGCGCGGGGTTGAGGACGTGACGCGGCGAGTGGTCGATGTCGAGCAGAACCGCGTGGAAGCGGCCGTCGGGCGTCCACTCGTCCAGCGTTGTCGGTGCGGAGGCCATGGAGAAGAAGTCGCCGTGCACCAGGTGGCAGCGCTCGTCGAGGGTCAGCCGTTTGCCGAGGGGGACCAGCCTGGCGTGATGCCAGTCGATCACGTCGGCGAGGGACTCCACCACGACCAGCGAACGTACCCGCGGCTCGTCCAGGACGGCGTCGGCGGTGAAGCCCAGCCCGAGACCCCCGACGAGGACGTCGAGGTCGGTCCCCAGCGCTTCGGACAGGCCGAGCCGGGCGAGTTCGGTCTCGCCGACCGTCCACAGGCTCGACATGAGGAAGTCGTCATCGAGCTTGATCTCGTAGACGTCCACCCGCAGAGACGGGTCTCGGCGCCGGCGCAGGCTGAGGGCGCCCATGGCCGTCGAACACCAGACGAGTTCCTCGAAGAGTGCGCTCATCGCGTTCCGTTCCCGTTGAGTGGATGAGTGATGGCGGTCGCCGCCCTGGCCGGTTTCGACCGCGCCGTTGTCGCCGATCCGCTGCGGAACCGGAGGGCGCCGGCGGAGTGCAGCACACTGCGACACGCTTCGCGTTCGGAATATACCCTTTCGTAAGGGGAGGGTGACACGGCGGTCGCACCCCTGGTCGGCTCTGCAGGTCGGTGGCGGTGTGGCGGATAGGGCCGTGGCGGGGGACGAAGCGCCCGACGCCTTGCGATGGTGGTGTGAGTATCGTCTCTCCCGCCGCCCCGTGGCTTCTTGTCGGCCCAGGAGACTCTCCCGTTACGTTAGAGTCGGGTCGCCGCGGATCGATCCGCGTGCCAAGGCCGCCGTGCATCGGGTCGGCGACCGTCCGAAGCGGCTGGGATTCGGGGGAAGTTCGCGTGCTGGTGACTGCTGGACGTCCGATGTGACGTCCGACCCGCGCATGGCCTGACGCGCCGCTGCGTCAGGCGGTTCGCCCCCTCATCCCCCCGGCGGCGTGGCCGGGGGCCGTCACTTCCTGTGCTCGACGCACCGTCTTGGTGCGCGCTGATCTCATGTCTGGAGTTCTGTGTCTCTGCCTGCCGTTCTGGCGAGCCGCTTGAAGACGTCGTTCACGCCGTCGCAGCCGATCACCGTGAAGCTGCTGCGGACCGAGGTCCTGTCGGGCCTGGTCGTGGCGCTGGCGCTGATCCCCGAGGCGATCTCGTTCTCGATCATCGCGGGGGTCGACCCGCGGGTCGGGCTGTTCGCGTCGTTCACCATGGCCGTCACGATCGCGATCGTCGGCGGACGTCCCGCCATGATCTCGGCCGCCACCGGAGCCATCGCACTGGTGGTGGCGCCGCTGGCGCGTGAGCACGGGCTGGGGTACCTGATCGCCGCGGTCATTCTCGGCGGACTCTTCCAGATCGCTCTCGGCGCCGCGGGCGTCGCGCGGCTGATGCGGTTCGCGCCCCGGTCGGTGATGGTCGGGTTCGTCAACTCCCTGGCCATCCTGATCTTCATGGCGCAGGTACCCGAGCTGCGGGACGTCCCCTGGCCCGTCTACCCCCTCGTCGCCGGAGCGCTCGCGCTGATGGTGTTCTTCCCGAGGATCACCAAGGCCGTCCCGGCGCCGCTGGTCTCCATCATCGCCCTGACCGCGCTGACCATCGGCGCCGGCATCGCCGTGCCGACCGTCGGGGACAAGGGCGCGCTGCCGTCCTCGCTGCCCGTCCCCGGCCTGCCCGACGTGCCGTTCACGCTCGGCACGCTCACGCTCATCGCCCCGTACGCGCTGGCGCTCGCGCTGGTGGGGCTGATGGAGTCGCTGATGACGGCAAAACTCGTCGACGACATCACCGACACCCACTCCAACAAGACCCGCGAGTCGATCGGCCAGGGCGTCGCCAACATCGTCACCGGGTTCTTCGGCGGGATGGGCGGCTGCGCGATGATCGGCCAGACGATGATCAACGTCAAGAACGGCGCCCGCACCCGCCTCTCGACCTTCCTGGCGGGAACGTTCCTGATGGTGCTGTGCATCGCGTTCGGCCCGATCGTGTCCGACATCCCGATGGCGGCGCTCGTGGCCGTCATGATCCTGGTGGCGTTCGGCACGTTCGACTGGCACTCGGTCGCCCCCGCGACCCTCAGGCGGATGCCGCGCGGCGAGATCATCGTCATGCTGGTCACGGTCGTGACGGTCGTCGCCACCCACAACCTCGCCATCGGCGTGGTGGTCGGCTCGATCACCGCCATGGTCGTCTTCGCCCGCCATGTCGCCCGGCTGGTCAACGTCTCCGCGGTCACCGACCCCGAGGGCGGCCAGGTCGTGTACGCGGTCACCGGCGAGCTGTTCTTCGCCTCCAGCAACGACCTCGTCTACCAGTTCGACTACGCCGGGGACCCCGCCCACGTGGTCATCGACCTGACCGACGCCCACATCTGGGACGCGTCCACCGTCGCCGCCCTCGACGCCATCGCCACCAAGTACGAGAAGCGCGGGAAGACCGTCGAGATCGTCGGCCTCAACGGCGACAGCGCCCGCATGCACGACGCCCTCAGCGGCGAACTCGCCGGAAGCCACTGACCGGTCGCGGGGAATCGGTAGAGCAGGCCACCCGTACGTCGGACGCGAGTAGGGAGGCGAGTTTCCGCTCGAAGGCGAAGGGCCTCCGAGGGGTTACTCGCCGAGGAGGACGTTCGTGACGGGGCGTCGGCGGGTGCGTGCGGTTCTTGGGGCGTGGCCCAGGCGCAGCACCATCTGGGGGTGTCCGGAGACGAGGTCCCGGCGTACCGCCGCGCGCAGGTAGGGCAGTTCCAAAGGCTGCGTGTGGAAGGCCGCGCTCACGTGCACCGTCGTCGCGTGCAGGAGGACGTGCTGGAGGGCTTGCCCGGCCTGCAGCCAGTCCACTCGCCGGTCTTCCCGGGTGGTCAGCAGGGCCACCGTCCCGAGGTTTCCGGCCTGCGGGCCGTGGTGGCGGAGGGCCCGGGGCGTCGGGGCGAAGAACTCGCGGGAGGGGAACTCCAGGCCGTCCGGCAGGGCCGGGAAGGAGTCGGGGGCGAGTCCGTCTCGGCGGCGGCTGTGCGGGGGGATCGCCCAGTCCAGCAGCTCGTCGGCGATGCGGGCGTCGGCCAGCTGGATCGCCTCGGCGGCCTGGACGTGTTCGGCCAGCCGGCGGAGCTGGTCGGTGCCGGAGATCAGCCGGAGGTCGGCCCCCTCGTGGCGGGCGATGCCGGCCAGGACTGCCGGCAGCATGGCCGGCAGCGGGGTCGACAGGAACGGGCCGCGGTGCGTGTGCCGGTGGGAGATCGCGCGGTACAGCCGCTCCTCGTAGGGCCGCGCCGCCGTCCTCGTCCCCCAGGTGATCCGGGCCAGCAGGTCGGGGTGCGCCGGGTCGGGCAGCAGCCGGACCCGCGCGGTGAAGCCGAGGCGGCGGACGGCCAGCCGGGCGTTGAACAGGGCCGCGCCGCAGCTGATCGCCATCTCGCGGCCGGCGTTGTCGGTGATCGGCAGCAGTCGTGCCCGGTCGGCCCAGAGTTCCAGTCCGGCGGGACGGTCGATGAACCTCCACGGCTGGGTGTTGTGGATGGACGGTGCCTGGATCGCGGCCCGCACGACGAAGCGTGCCGCCAGGTCGGGGCGTTCGCTGGTCTCCCGGGGCTTCGCCGCGAACTGCTTGGCTTCGATCATTTCGGTGCCTCCAGCCGTGAGTGTCCGGCACCTTCAGCGTGCCGGGGGGAGGCCGCACCGACAGCCCGTCCAAAGTCCCCTATGTCAGGACCTTTGACCTGGTAGCGGGTTGAAAGGACCTTTGTCCCCCGAGTGCGGGGCCAACGCCCGCTGGGGACGGCGGCCGGCGAGGAGTTGGCTTGAGATGGAATCTCTTCGGGAACGGTGGGCCATGGAACGGATGAACGCGCTCGACGCCGGCATGTACTTCGCCGAGAACGACGCGACGCCGCTGCAGATCGGCACGGTGACGGTCTTCGAGGGCCCGGCGCCCGAGTACCGGGATCTGGTGCACCACGTCTTCAACCGGCTCCGGCTCGCGCCGCGCTGCCTGCAGCGCGTCCGGACCGTCCCGTTCAACCTCGCCCATCCGATCTGGGTGGACGACCGGCGTTTCGCCATCGAGGACCACGTCCTGCGGACGGCGGCCGAGGAGCCCGGCGACCCCGAAGACCTCCGCGACCTGGCGCAGACCATTTTGAGCCGTCCCCTCGACCTCACCCGCTCCCCGTGGGAGGTGTGGCTGGTCGAAGGGCTGGCGGACGACCGCTGGGCCCTCATCGCCAAGGTGCACCACTGCATGGTGGACGGCATCGCCGGCATCGACCTGCTGGGCGCGCTGTTCGACATCGAGCCCGGCCGGCCGCCCGCGCGGCCGCACGTGTGGACGCCCGACCCGGAGCCGCCCGCGTGGGCCGTCCTGCGCGGCGGCATCGCGGACAGGATGCGCGGCTTCGAGCGGCAGGCGACCCGGCTGTTCCTGCCCGCGCTGCGCGACTCCGCCGCCGTCGCGGGCGCGATCCCCGGGTACGCGGCGCGGCTGGCCGGGCTCGGGGCCTCCTCGCTCAACGGCCCGACCGGGCAGCGCCGCCGCTGGTCCCGGGCCCATGCCGGGCTGGACGAGATCGGCCGCATCCGGCGCGCGTTCGGCGGGTCGGTCAACGATGTGGCGCTGGCCGCCACGGCGCGCGGGTTCCGCGACCTGCTCGACGCCCGCGGCATTCTGGACGAGAAGTCGTACGTCCGGGCGATGGTGCCGGTGTCCGTGCGGTCGTCCGACGAGCGCGGCGTCCCGTCCAACCGGGTGTCGGCGGTGTCCGTCGACCTGCCGTGCGGGGAGCCCGACCCGCTGCGCCGGCTGGAACTCGTCCGCGCGCAGATGGACGACCTGAAGAGCGGCGACCAGGCCGCCGGCCTCGACTCCTTCGTCCGGCTGGCCGGTGCCGCGCCGGGCCTGCTGGCCGCGGCCGCCCGCGCGGCGCTGCGGCGGCGCCAGCCGCTCATCCACACGATCGTGACGAACGTGCCGGGCCCGCCGATCCCGCTCTACGCCATGGGACGCCGGATGCTGGAGCTCGACCCCTACATCCCGATCGCGGCGGGCGCGCGCATCTCGGTCGGCATCGTCTCCTACGACGGCGGCCTGGCGTTCGGGCTCACCGGCGACCATGAGGCCGTCCCCGACCTTGAGACCCTCTCGGCGGGAATCCGCGAGGGGATCGACGAACTGCTCAAGGAGGCCGCCCAGACCGAGTGACGGTCTGGGCGGCCGAGGATTCCGGTTACGGGACGGGGGCGTCGTCGAGGGATGCCTCCAGCAGCCGCGTCTGGGTCGCTTCCAGCCGCTCCACGACGAGCTCGGCGAAGCGGCGCGTCAGCTCGTAGCCGAGCGACGGGTCCACGGCGGAGAGGGTCCGCACCAGCCGCCCGTCGAACTCGATCGCCCGGACCGGCGTCTGCGCGAAGCCCCCGAACCGCCACCGGTGCGGACGGAACAGCCACGACCAGCCCAGCACGGAGCCGGGGCCGAAGGTGTCCACGACGACCGGTTCGCCGCCGGGCGGGCACAGGTCCAGGGCCACGGTCCCGTCCTGGACGAGCCAGAACCGCTCCGCCGCGTCGGACTCGTTGACGATGCGCCGCCCCGCCGGAAACTCGACGCGGCGGGCCGTCTTGGCCAGCTTCGTCAGGTCGGCGCGCCGCATCCCGTTCAGGAACGGCTCGCGGGCCAGGTCGGCCGCGGTCACCGTGCTCATCGACTCACTCCCTCAAGATCTCGCGCCGTCCCGCCCGAGGCCGGCCCTGCTACGCGGCCTTGCTATGCGGCCTTGGCCGGGCTTTCGATCTCCAGGCCGATCCGCGGGGCGTCGAGGATGGAGTTGTGCACCGTGCACCCCTCCACGACCCGCCGCAGCTCCGCGGTCTTCGCGCTCGCCAGCGGGATCGGCGGCCGCACCCGCAGCCCGATCCGCGACACCCGCGCCGGGTCGCTCACGCTCATCGCGTAGTCGGCGGTGACCTCGAGCCCGTCCGCGGGCAGGCCGTGCCGCACCAGGTACCGGCGGGCGTAGTGCGCCGCGCAGGCCGCGAGGGACGCGACGAACAGCTCGACCGGTGTGGGCCCCTCGTCCGTGCCGCCGGCGGAGTACGGCTGGTCGACGTGGACGATGTGTCCCCGGACCACTACGGCGAAGGCGTCGTTCTCTCGATGAATGACCGTCATCTGACTCATGGCGACACCTCCGGTGCGAGCCGATCTCCGCTTCTCCACCTTCAGCCTCCGCCATGCGCGCCCCGCGATTAAGAGCCGAAGGTCCCCTTCAGCGAGGGCGACAGGTCATACAACGAAAGGACGCCCACCGGGCGGTGGGCGTCCTTCCCGTCTCGGTCGGTCACTTGAGGATGGGGAACCTCTGGGCCAGTGCGGTGTTGCTCCACCAGCGGCCCAGCCCCAGGGTGTCGCCGGCCTTGACGAGGGCGAGTCCGGCGAGGACGAGGGCGTAGATGAGGTGGTCGTCCATGAAGGGGTTGTTCTCCGGGGGCAGGACGGCCGTCCACATCAGGACCAGGAGGAGGGCGCCGCTGGCGGCGGCGATCCGGATCGCGATGCCCAGGATGAGCGCGGCGCCGATGCCGGCGAGGCCGATCATGAAGAGCCAGTCGGCCCAGGCCGCTCCCGCCAGGTCGTTGTAGAGGCCGGCGAACGGGCCCTTGGGGGCGTTGGCCAGGAAGCCCTCGGTGGGGCTGGCGCCGTCGATCCACGCCTTGCCGGCGGGGGTGGCGTAGCCGAGGCCGAACAGCTTGTCGATGAAGGCCCAGGCGAAGATCCAGCCCAGCGCGATCCGGGTCACGGCCCAGACGTAGCGTGCCGCGGGCGACTCGGTGAGGGGGGCGGGGGTCACCACCCGGATGATGGTGCTCTGCCCTTTGCGGGTCTTGTGCTCGCTGACTGCCATGGCCTTTCGCCTTCTCTCGCTCGGCCTTTCCGCTTCACCTATGAGTCAACCGCCGCGCCGTCCGCCGCCATAGGACCGTAGGGCCACGCCCACCGGGACCAAGGTCCCCACCGCTTTCGTTGACTTGCGGCGTGTTGTTGTTATGGAGCGCCGGATAACAACAACACGCCGCAAGTCAACGGGGGGCGAGCGGGTTGGGCTGGGACGTCCGCGCGTCGGGGCTATTGGTCCGGGGTCGCGTGCTGGTCGTGTTCGTGGACGACTGCGATCGGACCGGGGGCCTCGTGGAGGACGGCGCGAGTCACGGCGCCGAGGAGGGTCGTCGGGGACGTTCCCATCCCGCGGTCGCCGACGACGAGGAGCATCGCGTCGGCGGCGAGGTCGACGAGGGCGCGGCGCGCGCGTTCCTTGACGAACATGTCCTGGACGGCGATGTCGGGAAAGTCGACGAGCTCCGGCCCGACGGCGCTGGCGAACCGCGCCCGGACCCGTTCCTTGATGGCCTCCGGGTCGGCGTAGGGGAGCCGCTCCGGGCCGGGCAGCGACGCGGGGTCCCACCATGCGCACACCAGCGTGACCGAGGCGTCCCGGAGCCTGGCCTCCCGGAGGGCGAACCGCAGCGCGGCGACGCTGGCCGGCGAGCCGTCCACGCCGACGACGATCCGCCTGGCGGGGTCGGCCCGCAGGCGGGCGGGGACCACGACCACCGGGCGGTTCGCGTGCGCCGGGACGTGCACCGCGGTCGAGCCGAGCGGCAGCCGGTCGAAGCCGCCCGCCCCGCGGCTGCCGACGACGATCAGCGACGCGTTCACCGCCGCGCCGAGCAGTGCCCCGGACGGCGTGCCCTTCAGCAGCACCGGCCGCACCTCCAGGCCGGGCACGGTCTCCTGCGCGAGCCGGACGCCGTCGCCAAGGGTCAGGGCCGCCATGCCCTGGACGATTTCCATCGCGTCGCGGTCCCCGGGACGCTGCGGATAGGGCCAGTTCCACGCGTGGCAGACGTGCAGCGGCACGCCCCGCAAGGAAGCCTCGGTGGCCGCCCAGCGCACCGCCCGGTCCGAGGCGCGGGAGCCGTCGTAGCCCACGAGCACGTGCCGTCCGTCCATCACGTCCCACCTCCCTGTCTCCGCCGTACCCCCACGCTCGTCCGGCATGGGCGCGGGCGGCAGTGGCGTGCGTCCGCCTGTGGAGGGACCTTCGACCCTGCCGCGGGCGGCGCGGGCTGCGGTTCGGTGAAGGTAGGAGGGGCAGCGAGCCTGAGGAGTGGACATGAGCACGCATCCGCCGCTGGAGCGGCGCACCGCCGCCGATGTGATGACCAGGGACCTGCTCACCATCGCCGCGTCCGAGTCGGTGCTGATGGCCTGGGAGCTGATGTGCAAGGCCGAGGTGCACCACCTGCCGGTCGTCGACGACGAGGGCGGGTTCCTCGGCGTCGTGGACGCGCAGACCCTCGCCGCGACCTGGAACTCCGCCGCCCCGCGCGAGGCCCGTCGGCCGGTGACCGCGCTCCTGCCGCACCGGCCGCCGACGGCGGTGCGGCCGTCGGCCGCGATCGCCGACGTGGCGAGCGCGATGCTGGAGGCGGACGCGGACCACGTCCCGGTGACGAACGGCTACGGCGTCCTCGTCGGCCTGATCACCGCCCGCGACATCCTCTCCGCCCTCGCCGGCGTGGAACACGACATCGCGCCGCGCACCTCGGGCATGCCGTCCCTGTACCGCATCGAGCCAGTGCTGCCGAGCGGCGTCCCGGCCCGCCCGAACCGCGGCCGCATGGGGCCCGACTGAGCCCGGCCCGGACGTCTGATCAAGGCGGTCGGTTGACCGGCCGACCCGTCCCGGTCAGCACTGGTCAACCCCGGAAATGTCCGCCCGAGAGCCGATAAAACTGGTGCCTCACCGACACGGGAGGCAATTGGTGAAGAGGATTCTTGCGACCGCCGCAGCGGCGGCCACGGCGCTCGGCCTGATGGCGGCCCCGGCGGAGGCCGCGTCCCCGGTGCAGATCTACCGGGTGTACTTCGACTCGCCGGGCAAGGACACCCGGTCCAACAAGTCGCTGAACGGCGAATGGGTGCAGCTCTACAACCGCACGACGAAGACGCGGCAGCTGAAGGGCGTGAAGCTCCGCGACAAGACGGGCTACACCTACACGTTCGGGTGGTTCCAGCTGAAGGGCCGCAAGAGCGTGTACGTCCACACCGGCCGGGGCTCGAACAACGCGACGCACCGGTACTGGGGCCGGAAGGCGTACGTCTGGAACAACACGGGCGACACGGCCTACCTGCTCTACCCGAACGGCAAGCGAGCCGACTCCTGCTCCTGGACGAGCAAGGGCTCCTCGAAGTACTGCTGACCCGCCGGCCGTCCCCACCCGCCCGGGCGGGGACGGTTGTCGC
>NZ_SMKM01000088.1 GCF_004348665.1 Actinomadura sp. GC306
CCGGTGTTGCTTCCGGGACGTCCTCGATCTGGGCCAGGAGGGCCTCCAGGCCGGGGATCTCGGCGGTGTCGAGGGGCTTGACCGATGTGGAGAGGTTGCCGGACGCGGTGGTTCTGACGGAGCAGTCGACGTCCTCCGCGATGTCCAGGAAGCGGAGTGCGTCTTCCGGGCGGCGCCACGGAACGGACGTGACGGCCTGGCGCGTCCACTGGCCGTAGGCGACGATTCCGAGGCGCTGCGTGTCGGGCATCCGGGTCAGGACGGCCAGGTCGATCGCGGTGATGCCGGGCGCGGTGGCGAACGCCTCGTTGAGCGTGGCGACGATGTTGGAGCCCATGGACGTGAGCCACCAGAGGAGTCGGTCGCGTTTGGTCATCGTTTTGAGGGTCGGACGGCCGGCGGGTGTCAGACCCGGTGCCTGGGTGGGGAGACCGTCCAGATCCGGCTGGCGCATCACGATCGACAAGACCGTGCCGTCCAGCCCGACCGCGCTGCCGGCGGCCGGATTGTCGGAGAAGGCCGTGTTGACCGCCTCGCAGACGGTGTCCTCGTCGTTTTCGTTGAGCGCCCGCCACCATCCGTCAGCGGCCTCGTGGAGTTGCCTGTGGTTCCCATCCAGGCGGGCCTGCTCGGCGCCCAAGTAGGCGAGTGCGTCCTGCTCGGCGGCGTGGCGGGCGGCGGCTCGGTCGGCGCGGGCGAAGCGGCCGATGCCGGCCAGGTGGAATGCCTGCGCCTCCGCGAGGGCCCAGGGGAGCGCGAGTTGCGGCGGTTGCGGCACGAAGGGTGGTTGCGCCTGCGGGAAGGTTTGCAGGTGGACGCTGGTCGTTTGGCGGCGGAGTTCCTCAAGGTGCGCGATCGCCGCGTCCCGCTGGGCCTCTTGTTCGGCGCGCTCTGCCTGGCGCCGGGCGCGTTCGAGCTGGGCCGGGGTGGGGCCGATGTCGCGGGGGCGCGTGGGACGTTTCGCCGTGGATCTGCGGCTGGAGCCACCGACCGATGTGGAAGCGAAGAACGGGCCCATGCCGCTGGAGACCGTCGTCCTGCGGCCGCCGCCCATGTGGACGCGCGCGGCGCGGGGCCCGACGGAAGTCCGTACGCCCCGGCTCGACACGCGCACGCTCATCCCCGGCACGCCCACACGGAACCCGAATCCCACTGCCCCACCTCCGTCGTCCCTGGTGAGACGCATGAGAGCGCGGAACGGTGTACTCAGCGGCGAACGCGTGCAACCTTTCGGGGCGGCCGGCGCATCAGGGGGGTGTGGAGCAGGCGAGGAGTGTGCGGATGGCGAGCCGTGACGAAGAGTTCACCGCCTATGTGACGGCCCGGATCGCCTGGTTACGGCGGGTCGCGTACCTGCTGTGCCAGGACTGGCACCGGGCGGACGACCTCGTCCAGGCGGCCATCACCCGGCTCTACGTCCATTGGGGGCGGGCGTCGGCGGCCGACAACGTGGACGGGTACGCGCGGACGGTCCTGGTCAGGGTGTTCCTCGCGGAGCAGCGGGGCGGCTGGCGGCAGCGCGTCCGGCTGGTGGAGCGGACGCCGGACGCGGTCGTCCAGCCCGCCGACCAGGCCGCCACCGTCGACCTCCGTGCGGCGCTGGCCGCGCTGGCGCCCAGGCAGCGTGCTGCGGTGGTCCTGCGCTTCTACTGCGACTTGTCCGTCGAGCAGACCGCCGACGTACTGAACTGCTCCACCGGGACGGTGAAGAGCCAGACCGCGCGCGGGCTCGACGCGCTCCGGCGCGTATTGGCGCCGGAGCGCAACCTTGCGGAGAGGGAGAGGTCGACATGAACGGCATCAGAGAGGAACTGGAGCGCCTTGCCGCCGCGCCCGCCCCGGCACCCGCCGTGGACGTCGCGGCGGCGGTGACGAAGGGGCGGCGGATCAGGCGGATCCGGCGGACCCGGAGGGCGGCGGCCGTGGCGGCCGCGGCCGGGGTCACCGCCGCCGTCGTGGTCCTCCCGTCTTCGGGGGAGCGGCCGGACGACGTCGCGAAGCCGTCCTCCTACGGTCCGCCCCTGGTCGCGCGGGCGTCGTTCGGATGGCTGCCCGCCGGTTACGCCCGGACCCGGATGAGCCAGGACGCGCAGGAGCGCGCCGCCTTCTCGGTGAGCGCCGGACGCGGGCCGGGCAGCACCGCCGTGGAGCTCACCGTGCTCGGCCCCGGCCCGCAGCCGCCCGTCGCCCGGCTGCCGGGCGGCCGGAAGGGGCGGCTGACGGAGGCGGCGCCGGTCAACGGCCGTCCCGCCCACTGGACGATCAAGCCGGGCGGGCCCGGTTCGGACCAGGTGGCGGCGGAGTTCCGGTGGGAGTACCGGCCGCGGAGCTGGGCGCTGCTGTCGGTCAACGACCGCGCCCTCGCCGACGTGGCGACCGTGCGACGCATCGCGGCGGAGGTGAGCTTCACCGGCGGGGAGCCGGTGGCCTTCCCGATGAGTGTCGAGGGGGTCCCGGCCGGGCTGAAGGTCGCGCGCGTCTGGTCCGGCACCCGCCCGGACGCCTATCTCGACCTCCGGGACCCGGGCGGGGACGGCGCGCTGATGATCGGGCTGACGCAGGCAAGCGCCCGGCCCTGGAAGCCGAACACGACCGTCGACGGCCGTGCGGCGTTCGACTCCCGGCTTTCGCGTTCCGGGCCGTCCGCCGGCACGCGGGCGCTGGAATCGCAGACGCTCCGGGTGTACGGGGTGCGCGGCTTCGACGTCGACGTCACCGCCACCGGTGAACCGCTGCGGCGCCTGCAGGCGACCGGCGGGCTGACGGGTCTCTTCCGCCGCATCACGCCGCTCGGGGACGACCCCGCGCACTGGACGACGACCCCTCTGCGGTGAGCCGCGGTTCTTGCGCTGAAGTCTGTTTTGTGCCGGGGGCGTAGTTCGGCGATGCTGGGGGGCGTGTCAATGGAGACTCTTAGCGGCGCCGCCGGGTTGCGGGCCTTTCTGCATGGGCTGCCGGGTGTGGACCGGGTCGGCGCCGAGGAGCGGGCCGCGCGGCTCGCGACGCGGTCGATCAAGACGTCCGCCAAGGCCGCGGCGATCGACCTCGCGATCTCGATGGTGGACCTGACCACGCTGGAAGGCGCGGATACCGCCGGGAAGGTGCGGGCGCTGTGCGCCAAGGCCGCGCAGCCCGACCCGGACGACGCGTCGGTGCCGCGGGTCGCGGCGGTGTGCGTCTACTCCGACCTGGTGGGAGTGGCCGTCCAGGCGCTGGAGGGGACGGGCATCGGCGTCGCGAGCGTGGCGACGTCGTTCCCCTCGGGGCGGGCGCCGCTGGAGGCGAAGCTGGCCGACACGCGGGCGGCGGTGGCCGCGGGTGCCGCGGAGATCGACATGGTGATCGACCGGGGCGCGTTCCTCTCGGGTGATTACGCCAAGGTGTTCGAGGAGATCGTCGCGGTCAAGGAGACCTGCGGTGACGCGCACCTGAAGGTGATCCTGGAGACGGGGGAGCTGGCCACGCTCGACAACGTGCGGCGCGCGTCGTGGCTCGCGATGCGGGCCGGCGCGGACTTCATCAAGACCTCGACCGGGAAGGTGTCGCCCGCGGCGACGCTGCCGGTGACGCTGGTGATGCTGGAGGCCGTCCGCGACTACCGGGCCGCCACCGGGCGGCAGGTCGGCGTCAAGCCCGCGGGCGGCATCCGCACCACCAAGGACGCGATCAAGTACCTGGTGCTGGTGAACGAGACCGCCGGGCCGGACTGGCTGACGCCCGAATGGTTCCGGCTGGGGGCGTCCAGCGTGCTGAACGACCTGCTGATGCAGCGCCGCAAGCTGACCACCGGGGTGTACTCCGGTCCCGACTACTTCACGGTGGACTGACCATGGTCTTCGAGTACGCGCCGGCGCCCGAGTCGCGGGACGTCGTCGACATCCGCGGCTCCTACGGGCTGTTCATCGACGGGGAGTTCACCGACGGGCACGGCGAGCCGTTCAAGTCGATCAACCCGGCGGACGAGAGCGTGCTGGCCGACGTCGCCTGCGCCGACGAGGCGGACGTCGACCGTGCGGTGAAGGCCGCGCGGAAGGCGTTCGACAAGGTGTGGGGCCCGATGCCGGGGCGCGAGCGCGCCAAGTACCTGTACCGGATCGCCCGGCTCGTCCAGGAGCGGTCGCGGGAGCTGGCGGTGCTGGAGTCGATCGACAACGGCAAGCCGATCCGCGAGTCGCGGGACGTGGACGTACCGCTGGTCGCCGCGCACTTCTTCTACTACGCCGGGTGGGCCGACAAGCTGCGGTACGCCGGGTTCGGGGACGACCCGAAGCCGGTCGGCGTCGCCGGCCAGGTGATCCCCTGGAACTTCCCGCTGCTGATGCTGGCCTGGAAGATCGCCCCGGCGCTGGCGTGCGGCAACACCGTCGTCCTCAAGCCCGCCGAGACGACCCCGCTGACGGCGCTGCTGTTCGCCGACATCTGCCGCCAGGCCGAGCTGCCGCCGGGCGTCGTGAACATCGTCACCGGCGCGGGGGAGACCGGCCGGGCGCTCGTCGCGCACGGCGGGATCGACAAGGTCGCCTTCACCGGCTCGACCGAGGTCGGCCGCCAGATCGCCCGTGTCGTGGCCGGGACGAAGAAGAAGCTGACGCTGGAGCTCGGCGGCAAGGCCGCCAACATCGTGTACGACGACGCCGCGCTCGACCAGGCCGTCGAGGGCGTCGTGAACGGCATCTTCTTCAACCAGGGCCACGTGTGCTGCGCGGGGTCGCGGCTGCTCGTCCAGGAGTCGGTCGCCGGGGAGCTGCTGGAGCGGCTGAAGGCCCGGATGGCGACGCTGCGGGTCGGGGACCCGCTCGACAAGAACACCGACGTCGGCGCGATCAACTCCGCCGCCCAGCTCGCCAAGATCCGGGAGCTGTCGGACGCGGGCGAGCGGGAGGGCGCCGAGCGCTGGTCGCCGCCCTGCGACCTGCCCGCCCAGGGCTTCTGGTTCGCCCCGACCGTCTTCACCGACGTGGCGCAGTCGCACCGGATCGCGCGCGAGGAGATCTTCGGGCCGGTCCTGTCGGTGCTGACGTTCCGCACCCCCGAGGAGGCCGTGGCCAAGGCCAACAACACCCCCTACGGGCTGTCCGCCGGGATCTGGACGGAGAAGGGCTCGCGGATCCTCTGGACGGCGCAGCGCCTCCGCGCCGGCGTGGTGTGGGCCAACACCTTCAACAAGTTCGATCCGGCCTCCCCGTTCGGCGGGTACAAGGAGTCGGGGTTCGGCCGCGAGGGCGGACGCCACGGACTGGAGGGCTACCTCAGTGTCTGACAAGGGATCCGAGCGGCTCGCCGTGCGCAAGACCTACAAGCTGTTCATCGGCGGTGCCTTCCCCCGTTCCGAATCCGGCAGGTCGTACGTGGTCACCGACGCCAAGGACCGTTTCGTCGCCAACGCGTCCCGCGCGTCCCGCAAGGACGTCCGGGACGCGGTCGTCGCCGCGCGCAAGGCGTTCCCCGGCTGGTCGGGACGCACCGCCTACAACCGCGCCCAGATCCTCTACCGCGTCGCGGAGATGCTCGAAGGGCGGCGCGACCAGTTCGTCGCCGAGCTCCGCCAGGCGGGCCTGAGCAGGCCGCAGGCCGCGGCCGAGGCGGACGCCGCCGTGGACCGGTGGGTCTGGTACGCGGGCTGGGCCGACAAGATCTCCGCGGTCGCCGGCTCGGCGAACCCGGTGTCCGGCCCGTTCTTCAACTTCTCCACGCCCGAGCCGGCCGGGGTCGTCGCCGTCCTCGCGCCCGACTCGCCGCTGCTCGGTCTCGTGTCGGTCGTGGCCCCGGCGATCGTGACCGGGAACACCGCGGTCGTGGTCGCGTCGGAACCGGCGCCGCTGCCGGCGATCACGCTGGCGGAGGTGCTGGCCACGTCCGACCTGCCCGGCGGCGTCGTCAACCTCCTGACCGGGCACCGCGCCGAGCTGGCGCCGTGGCTCGCCGACCACATGGACGTCAACGCCGTCGATCTGGCGGGAGCGGCGCCCGGGGACGTCGCCGGCCTGGAGGAGCGCGCCGCGGGCAACCTCAAGCGCGTGCTGCGCCCGGACGGCGCGGACTGGGGCGCCGAGCCCGGAACCGCCCGGCTCACCGCGTTCCTGGAGACCAAGACCGTCTGGCACCCCGTGGGCATCTGAGCTGTGATGACGCTGCGTGTGTAGGAGGTCGCCCACGGTGGAATAAGTCTCCCCTCAGCTATTCATCACTGAGGGGAGACGGGCCGATGAACGAGGCCGGAGGCGACTCGCGGTGACCCCGTCGACGATGCGGCGCGGGCCGCTGCGGTTCGGGGTGTCCCTCGCGCCGGACATGGCCGCCGCGCTGATCCGCACCGCGCAGGACGCCGACCGGTTCGGCCTCGACCTCCTCGGCGTCCGCGACCAGCCGTACCTCCGCGACACCGCGGACGCGCCGACGCTGATGGCGGCGGCGCTGTCGGTCACGTCCCGCATCCGGGTACTGCCCGCGGTGGCGTGCCTGCCGCTGCGCCCGCCCGCGGTGCTGGCCAAGGCCGTCGCGACGATGGACCGGCTCAGCGGCGGCCGCGTCGAACTCGGCCTCGGCGCGGGCACCGGCTGGGACGGCGTCGAGGCGTACGGGGGCGGGCGGCTCGGCGCCGCCGCGGCCCGGCGCGCCCTCGAAGAGGCCGTCCAGATCATCCGGCTGCACTGGAGCGACCAGAGCGGGCTGCGCCTGCACGGCGACCACTACCGCTTCACGGCCGTCCAGGGCGGCCCCGCGCCGGCCCACCCGATCGGCATCTGGCTCGGCGTCACCGGCCCGCACGGCATCGACCTCGCCGGGCGCGTCGCCGACGGCTGGATCGCGCCGTCGTCGCTCGTCCCGCCGAGCCGGCTCGCCGAGGGGCAGCGGCGCCTCGACGCCGCCGCGGCCGCCGCGGGCCGCGACCCCGCGGAGATCCGCCGCGTCTACGTCCTGGAAGGCGAGATCGACGGGCGCGGCAGCCGCGGCTTCCTGCACGGCCCGCCCCGCCAGTGGATCTACGAGCTCACCGAGCTGGCCGTCGGCCACGGCGTCGACTCGTTCCTGTTCGGCGGCCCGCCGGAGCAGCTCGCGGAGTTCGCCCTGGAGATCGTCCCGGCCGTCCGCGAACAGGCCGCACGGGAGCGCGTGTCGGCCGTGCCCGCCCAGGGGACGCCGCCCGAGCCCCCCGGCTGAACGTCACATGCGCTCGGGGGTGGGGACGCCCAGGAGGGACAGGCCGGTCACCAGCGTGCGGAGGGTCGCGGCGCAGAGGGCCAGGCGGGAGGCCCTGGTCTCGTCGTCCGGGGCCTTCAGGACGGGGCAGTTCTCGTAGAAGGTCGTGTAGGCGTCCGCGACCGCGTAGATGTAGCTCGCCAGGCGGTGCGGCTCGGCGGTGTCGCCCGCCTGCTTCAGCACCGCGCCGAAGCCGAGCAGCTCCAGCGCCAGGGCCCGCTCGGCGGGGTGGCCGAGCACGATCGGGCCCGTCGCGTCCTCCGGGGCGAGCCCGCCCTTCCGGAAGATCGACCGGATCCGCGCCGCCGCGTACTGCAGGTACGGGCCGGTCTTGCCGTTGAACGAGATCATCCGGTCGAAGTCGAAGATGTACTCGCTGTCGCGCGCCACCGACAGGTCGGCGTACTTCACCGCGCCCATGGCGACGTCCCGGACGATGGCGTCCCGGGTGGCGTCGTCGAACGGCTCGTCGTGCTGGATCTCGTCGAAGACGGCGCCGGCCCGCTCGACGGCCTCGTCCAGCAGCTCGGCGAGCTTGACGGTGCCGCCCGCGCGGGTCCGCAGGATCTTGCCGTCGGTGCCGAGGACGTTGCCGATCTGCGCGTGCTCCGCCTCGACCTCGTCGTTCAGCCAGCCGGCCATCCGCGACACCGCGAACACCATCTGGAAGTGCAGCGACTGCGGCGCGCCCACCACGTAGATCATCCGGTCGACGTGCTCGGTGTCGACCCGGTACCGGATCGTCGCGAGGTCGGTGGTGGAGTAGTTGTAGCCGCCGTCGCTCTTGCGGATGATCACGGGCAGCGGCTCGCCCTCGCGGCCGGTGAAGCCGGGCGGGAACGCGCACAGCGCCCCGTCGCTGATCACCGCGATGCCCTTCTCCTCCAGCTCCGCGGCGGTGGGGGCGAGCAGGTCGTTGTAGAAGCTCTCGCCCTTGATGTCGTCGTCGCCGAGCGTGACGCCGAGCCGCTCGTAGACATCGTTGAAGTACCGCTTGGACACGTCCACGAGGACCTGCCACAGCCGCAGCGTCTCGGCGTCGCCCGCCTGGAGCTTCACGACCCGCGTGCGGGACCGGTCGGCGAACTCGGCGTCGCCGTCGAACTTCTCCCGCGCGGCCTGGTAGAACGCCGTCAGGTCGCGGACGGACGAGTCGCCCCGCGCCGCGGCGTCCTCGCCGAGGTCGAGCAGGTGCTCGATCAGCATGCCGAACGGGGTGCCCCAGTCGCCGACGTGGTTGTCGCGGACGACGTCGTGGCCGAGGAACTCCAGGATGCGGGCGATGGCGTCCCCGACGATGGTGGTCCGCAGGTGCCCGACGTGCATCTCCTTCGCCACGTTCGGGGAGGAGTACTCGACCACGACCTTCTGCGGCTTGTCCGCGGCCGGGACGGCGAGCCGGTCGTCCGCCAGTGCCCGCTGCGCCTCGGCGGCGATCCACGCGTCGCTCAGCGTGAGGTTGACGAAGCCCGGCCCGCTGACCTGGACGTCCGACACGACACCGGCGGTGTCGAGGTTCGCGACGATCTCCTCGGCCACCTCGCGCGGCTTTCGGCCCAGCTTCTTGGCCAGCGGCAGCGCCACGTTGGCCTGAAGGTCGGCGAACTGCGACGGCCGGATGACCGGGTCGGTGTCCGCGTACGACGGTCCGAAGGCGGCGCCCAGCGCGGCCTGGACCCTGGCGGCGAGTACGAGTTGCGGATCGGGCATGTGCCAAGGTTATCGGCGCCCGCCCGCCGGCCGGACCCGGTTTCCGCGCGGCGCGCTACGGCGCGGCGGGCGGCTCGGTGCGGTCGGGGACGGTGTCGCCGGCGGGCCGCGCCTCCGGCAGGAGCGGGGCGTCGTCGGGCGTCCGCTGCGGCTGCCGGTCGGCGCCGTCCCGTTCGCCGTGCGCCCGGCGCCCGAACCGCGACGTGCGGGTCAGCGCGACCTGGTCGCGGATCCGCTCCACGATGCGCCCGGCGGCGAGCCGGTGCGCGAGGTCGCACGCCGAGGTGATCGCGCGGGCCCGGGACGCGCCGTGCGCGATGACGACCGTGCCGTTCAGGCCGAGCAGGACGCCGCCGCCGTAGGTGTCGGGGTCGAGGCGGTCGCGGAGGTCCTGCAGGCGGCGGCGCTGCAGGAGGGCGCCCATCCGCCCGGCGGCGGTGGCCGTCATCGCGTCGCGGATCTCGGCGAACGCCGTCCGGATCGTGCCCTCCATCGTCTTGAGGGCGATGTTGCCGGTGAACCCGTCGGTGACGACGACGTCGACCCGTCCGCTCAGGAGGTCGTGGCCCTCGACGTTGCCCGCGAACTCCATGCCGTGGCTGCCGCCGGTCAGCAGCTCGTGGGCGCGCCTGGTGGTCTTGTTGCCCTTGGCCGGCTCGGCGCCGATGGTGAGGAGCCCGACGGACGGGCGGTCGAGCCCCAGCAGGATCTGCGCGTAGGCGGTGCCGAGCGCGGCGAACTGGACGAGGCCCTCCGGCTTGACGTCGGTGGTGGCGCCCGCGTCCAGCAGGATCGTGGGCCGCGGCCGCGTCGGCAGCGTCACCGCGATCGCCGGGCGCAGCACGCCCTGCTGCCCCTTCAGCCGCAGCCGCGACGTCGCCACGACCCCGGCGGTGCTGCCCGCCGACACCAGCGCCGACGCCCGGCCCTGCTTGATCAGGTGGCAGGCGATCGCGATGGACGAGCGGGGCTTGCGCCAGCTCGCCAGCGCGCCCTCGCCCATGTCGAGCGCCTCGTCGGCGTGCACGATCGGGATCCGGCCGCCCATGCCGTAGTGGTCCAGTTCCCGCCGGATCCGCCACGCCTGCCCGACCAGCACGAGGCGGACGTCGTGGTCGCGGACGGCGTCGACCGCCCCGGCGACGATCTCCTCGGGGGCGTGGTCGCCGCCCATCGTGTCCACCGCGATGGGCAGCGGGCGGGGCGCCGCCCTGGGGCGAGGCGTCGCGGGACGCGGCGGCTCGCCATCGCCGGTCATGGCCGCTCCAGAAGGGTGAAGGAGTGCGGTGCGCCGAAAGAACGCAGCTCATCGCATCGTAGGACGTTCCCTCACCCGGCTTGACGGCACCCGGCCGGAGTGGTGATCGTCACCCTCCCGGTCAGCCCTCCTCACCGCGGCAGTCGGCGCCCAGGCACGGCGCGTTCTCCACCACGGGCTTCCCGGCGACGAGGATCGTGTAGTGGCTCTCAGCCGTCTCCCGCTCCCCGCTGCCGAAGACCGCGACGGGCTTCTCGTCCGAGGTCGTGCCGCTGCAGGACACGCGCAACTTGTCCTTCGTCCTGCTCGGCAGGTCCCCGCACTTGAGCGGACCGGCGAGTTTCACGCCGCGCTCGTGCAGCTCGGCCGCGGCCGTCTCCGGCAGCGCCTTCCGCAGCGCCGCCTGGGTCTGGTAGGTCAGCTCCTCGCCGCGGAAGACCAGGTACGCGGCGATGCCGCCGCCCAGGACCAGCACGACGAGCGCGGCGGCCGCCAGGATCATGACCTTCTTCCGGTCCAGCCGCTGGACCGTTTCACTCATCTCCACACGGGTGTAGTGACCGATGGTACGGGGGCATATGCGCCGGGTGACGGATCTTTCCCTTCCTCATGCGGTTTCGTTGCCCCGGGGTCACGCGCCTTCTCGTTCCGCGGCCGCCGCGCCGCACACCTCGGCGACGGCGTCGGCGAGCACGCCGGGGCGGTCGAGCGGCAGCATGTGGAGGGCGTCGGGGAGGACGATCTGCCGCCCGCGCGGGCTCATCGCGGCGAGCCGGGCGTGCCCCCGCCTCCACTCCCGCTTCCGGCCGGCGGCGGTGACGTCCCCCAGCGCGGTCACGACCACGAGCGGGACGGGCGGGAACGTCCGCCGCTCACGCAACCGCACCAGGTCGGCGGCCGTCTCCCGGTAGGCGAGCTCCTCCGCGAGCACCGTCCCGATGACCGTGCCGCGCCCGTAGACCGAGCGGACGACGTCCGGCGGGGCGGCGTCGTCGCGGCGGCTGGTGCCCCGCAGGGCGAACCGCCGTCCAGGGGGCCCGGCGGCCCGCGCCAGCCGGGTCGCGCCGAGCAGGACCCCGGCCGCCGTGGCGAGCGGTGCCAGCACCGCCCCGGGCCGGACGGCCGCGCGGGCACCGGGCTCGTAACTCGGGTCGGCGAGGACCAGGCCCCGCACGAGATCGGGCCGCAGCCTGGCCAGCGCCTCGGCGTGGAACGCGCCCATCGAGTGCGCGAGGACGACCACCGGCCGCCCGGCCCGCTCGGCCAGCGCCTCCAGGATCGCGGCGTCGCGCCGCAGCGTGGGACGGGCGACCGCGGCGGGGCTGAGCCCGAGGCCGGGACGGTCGAACACCGTCACCCGGTACCGCCTGCGCAGCAGGTCGACGGTCGGGTCCCAGTCGAACCAGGCGCCGCCGAGGCCCGAGGTGAGCAGCAGCGGAACCCCGTCCGCCGGCCCGGACTCGACGGCGTGCACCTGCTCGCGCCCCACGTTCACGATCTCGCCCACCGCGCCCCCTCGGTCTCGTCTCGTCCCGCCGGGCCCAGTATTCCGACCGCCGCGCCCCCGGACGACCCGCCGCCGCGCCCGCGAAACCCCTGGCAGCGTCCGCTGCGGAACCTTGTCCTGTACGAAACCGAGAAGTTGACGTGCCGTAGTCGTTGTACAACCGGCGAAAAGTCAACGATGATGTCCAGGCGATTTGTCTGGATCGTCGTTGACCAGCTTTTTTCCGACCGGCTAGGGGGTATCAATTCGGCAGGAACCCGTCCTAAACGGTTGAATGGGGGTGTCCGACGAACTTCTGATCACCGTCCGTGACGACCGCACCCGGGGGGTGCGCTTCCCCGCTGACAGCAAGGAGTACCAACACGTGACACTGGTGAACGACGCGGCGCCAGCAGTGCGGCCCACGGGTCGCAAGTTCCGCGCCTTCACGGCGAAGCACCTCGACGAGCTGACCGCTCGCGCGGGACTGTCGCCCGCGCAGCGCCTCGCGACCCGGGCGGTGGCCACGGTCCTGCCGTTCCGGACGAACGCGTACGTCATTGAGGAGCTCATCGACTGGTCGGCCGCGCCCGACGACCCGATCTACCGGCTGGTGTTCCCGCAGGAGGACATGCTCCCGCCCGAGGACGTCGCGCACCTGTCCGACCTCCTGCGCCGCGAAGCCCCCAAGGCCGAGATCGAGGCCGCCGCGCACAAGGTGCGGATGAAGCTGAACCCGCACCCCGCCGGGCAGATGGAGCTCAACATCCCGAGCTTCGGCGACGGCAAGATCCCCGGGATGCAGCACAAGTACGACGAGACCGTCCTGTACTTCCCCAAGCAGGGGCAGACCTGCCACGCGTACTGCACGTACTGCTTCCGCTGGGCGCAGTTCGTCGGCGAGGCCGACCTCAAGATGGCCGGCGACGACGTCACCGCCCTGCGCGACTACATCGTCTCGCACCCCGAGGTGACCAGCGTCCTGTTCACCGGCGGCGACGCGATGATCATGGGCGAGACGGTCCTGCGCCGCTACGTCGAGCCGCTCCTGGAACTCGACCAGCTCGAATCGATCCGCATCGGCACCAAGTCCCTCGCGTACTGGCCGCAGAAGTTCGTCACCGACCCGGACGCCGACGACATGCTCCGCCTGTTCGAGCAGGTCGTGGAGTCGGGCAAGAACCTCGCGTTCATGGCGCACTTCACGCACCCGCGCGAGCTCGAACCGCTCATGGTCACCGAGGCGTGCCGCCGCATCCGCGACACCGGCGCGATCATCCGCACCCAGGCCCCGCTGATCCGGACGATCAACGACAGCGCCGCCGACTGGGAGAGCATGTGGCGCACCCAGACCCGGATGGGCCTGATCCCCTACTACATGTTCGTGGAGCGCGACACAGGCCCGCAGGACTACTTCGCCGTCCCGCTCGCCGAGGCGTACGAGATCTTCCGTGACGCCTACAAGAACGTCTCCGGCCTCGCCCGCACCGTCCGCGGCCCGTCCATGTCCGCCACCCCGGGCAAGGTCTGCGTGGACGGCGTGGTGGACCTGGCCGGCGAGAAGGTCTTCGCCCTCCACCTCATCCAGTGCCGCGACGCGGACCTGGTCGGCAAGCCGTTCTACGCCCAGTACGACCCCAAGGCGGTCTGGCTGGACGACCTGAAACCGGCCTTCGCCGACCGCTTCCCCTGGCAGAAGTAGCACGCGGTGCTGCGTTGACTTGCGGCGTGTTGCTGTTTTCCGGCCTGCCATAACAACAACACGCCGCAAGTCAACGAACTGGGTGGGCCTGGGGCGCGCTAGCCGGCGGGCCACCGGCGACGTAGGTGCCGGGGGTCGTGCCGTACTCCTTCGTGAAGGCCGTGATGAAGGCTGAGGCGCTGGCGTAGCCGACCTGGTGGGCGACCTTGGTCACCGGGTGGGAGTCCAGGAGGACGCGGGCGGCGCTGAGGCGCAGCCGGGTCCGCCACTGGGTGTAGGGCATGCCGAACTCGCGGACGAAGTCGCGCTGCAGCGTCTTCGCGCTCACGCGCAGCCGGTCGGCCCACTCGTCGAGGCGGGTCGGTTCGGCGGGGTCGTGGGAGAGGGCGCGGGCGACGGACAGCGCGAGGCCGGTGCCGTGGACGCGCGCCTGGGGCGCGGGGGCGGACGGCGCCCCGAGGCCGTCCAGGATGCGGCGGCGGGCGGCGAGCGCGGTCGCCTCGTCGCAGCCGCGGCGGGCGATCGTCTCGATCAGCCGCGCGGCCTCGTCGTCGATCGCGGCGGGGCCGACGCGGTGGCCGTCCAGTGCCCGCGGGGCTTCGCGGAGGCAGATGCGGTAGACGGTCTGCCGGTCGCCCGCGCGGACGTCGTGGCTCACCGCGCGCCGCACCCAGAACGCCTCGCCGGGCCCGAGGAACGTCGTGGCCGATCCGTACAGCGTCGCGAGGATGCCGTCCGGCGACCAGTAGAGCTGGTGCAGGAAGTCGTCGCGGCTCTCGCCGAAGGCCAGCGCACCGGACGAGTGGTACTTGAGCACGAGGATCCCGTCAGGGGCGCCGAGGCCGTAGCCGTACTCCTCGCACGACTCCGGATCGTCCCGGAGATGTCGTGTGACCGGCACAGGATGTCCTCTCAGCGATATGGGCCTGATTTAAGTAAGGCTAACCTAACCATGCGTCGGGCCACGTCAGCGGGGTGCCGACCCCCAAGATCCGTCCGCTGGAACATCCCTGAAGGAACACGACCATGCGCACTCGCAAGCCCTGGAGACTCGCCGGCGCGGTCGCCGCCGCGCTCGTCCTCGCCACCGCCTGCGGCTCCGGCTCGGACGAGGAGTCCGGCGGCGCCTCCGAGACGCGGGTCTTCGAGGCCGACAACGGCAAGGTCACGATTCCCGCCGACCCGCAGCGGGTCGTCGCGACCGGTTACGCCGTGCCCGTCCTCATCGAGGCCGAGGCGAAGCTGGTCGGGATCTCCTCCTGGAAGCGCGGCCTGCCGCTGATGAGCGACGAGGACCGCAAGACCTACGACGGCCTCACCAAGGTCGCCGGGGAGCGGGCCGCCGACACCAACTACGAGGCCGTCGCCAAGGCCGACCCGGACCTCATCGTCATCGGCGTCCCGAAGCCCGCCCTCGCGGACCTGGACCTGAAGCGCCTCGAATCGATCGCCCCGGTCGCGGTCATCGGGCCGACGGTGCCGGACGCGTGGCGCGAGCTGGCGGAGCGGCAGGCCGACGCCGCCGGCAAGAGCGGCGTGGTCGCCGAGTCGAAGGCCGCGTACGAGAAGAAGGCCGCGGACCTCAAGACCAAGTACGCCGACGCCCTGTCCGGCGTGAAGTTCGGGCACGTCGGCGCCTACGGCGACATCTCCGCCGGGACGTTCATGCGCGAGTTCGGGGGCTCGTGGGGGACCAACATCGCCCAGGACATGGGCGTCACCTACTACGGCGAGGTCAAGGAGAAGGGCGGCGGCTCCGACGACGTCAGCGAGTACCCCTCCATCGAGGAGCTGCCCGAGAGCCTCGGGGACGCCGACGCCATCACCTACACGGTGGAGGCCGACGGCAAGCCCGCCGCGGAGGTGAAGTACGTGCTCGACTCCAAGCTGTGGAAGAACCTGCCGGCGGTCAAGGACGACAAGACCTTCGCCCTCAAGTACACCGAGGCGGCGACCTACGAGTCGGCGATGCGGACGCTCGACGAGATCGACAAGGCGCTCGCGCCGCTGCTCGGGCAGTGAGCGGGCACCGGTGAGCATGGACCGGAGCGATCCGCGCGGCCGGGTCCTGGAGCACCACCGGACGGGCACGGGCGTCCGCCGGATCGGATACCCGATCGGCATCCGCACCGTCCGGGTGGTGCGCCGCGAGCGGATCACGCGCAACATCCTGCGGCTGACCGTGGGCGGGCCGGAGCTGGACGGGTTCCACACCTACCAGGCCGACGACCACGTGAAGCTCGTCTTCCCGGACGCGGACGGCACCCGCCGCCTCCCGGTGGTCAACGCGCATTCCGAGCTGGACTGGCCGAGACCGCTGCCGCCCGCGCGCAAGTACACGATCCGCCGCTACGACGCCGAGGCCCGCGAACTCGACCTCGACTTCGTCCTGCACCCGGGCGGGCTCGCCGCGGACTGGGCGGCGGCCGCCCGGCCGGGGGACGAGGTCGCGGTCGCGGGGCCGCCGGGCGCCAAGGCGTTCGCGCACAACTACGACCACTACGTGTTCGCGGTCGACGCCACCGCGCTGCCCGCCACGGCGCGGTGGCTGGAGGAGTCCCCGCCGGACGTGTCCGCCCGGCTGGTGATCGAGACCGGCGACGCCGCCGACCACGCCTACCCGCTCGCGGCCCGCGCCGGGGCGCAGGTCACCTGGCTCGTCCGGGACGGCGCGCGGTCGGTGCTGGCGGACGCGGTGCGGTCGCTCGACCTGCCCGCGGGCCGGACGTTCCTGTTCGCCGCCGGGGAGTCGGGCGCGATCAAGCCGCTGCGCGGCTGGGCCCGCGACCTCGCGGGCGAGGGGCTGGACGCGCTGTTCACCGGCTACTGGAAGCGCGGAGTGGCGGGACTTGAGGACGACTGATCCGGCGAGCGGAGCGGCGGGGCCCGGCCTGGTGAAGGCGGGCTCCGCCCCTTCCGTTCCCGGTTTGGACCGGCGGGTCGCGCTCCTGGCGGGCGCCGTCCTGCTGCTGGCGGCCAGCGCGGCCGTGAGCCTGGCCGTCGGGGCGGGCCGCACGCCCCTGCCGGAGGTGTGGCGGGCGCTGACCGGCTACGCCGGGACGGACGAGCACGTGATCGTCCGCGACATCCGGGTACCGCGGACGATCCTCGCGATCTGCGTGGGCGCCGCCCTCGGCACCGCCGGCTCGCTCATCCAGACGCTGACCCGCAACCCCCTCGCCGAGCCCGGCCTCCTCGGCGTGACCTCCGGCGCCGGGTTCGCGATCACGGTCGGCACGGTGCTCGGGATCGCCGGGTCGCAGACGGCGCAGCTCGGGCTGGCGCTGCTCGGCGCGGTGGCCGCCTCGCTGGTCGTCTACGGCGTCGGTCGGACCGCCCCGCTGCGGCTCGTCCTCGCCGGCGTCGCCTTCACGTTCGTGCTGTCGGGGCTGTCGCTCGCGCTGCGGCTGCTGTACCCGGACGTCCTGGACCGGTTCCGGTTCTGGTCGGTCGGATCGCTCGCCGGGCGGGAGCAGGCGCCGTTCGAGGTGCCGCTGCTCGCGATCGTCCTCGCCCTCGCCGGCGCCCTCCTGGCGACCCGGCCCCTGTCGGGGCTCGCGCTCGGCGAGGACGTCGCGCACGCCCTCGGCGCCCGCGTCACCCGGACGAGGGTGGCGGTGCTGGCGCTCGTCACCGTCCTGGCCGGCGCGGCGACCGCCGTCGCGGGGCCGATCGCGTTCGTCGGGCTGATCGTCCCGCACCTGGCGCGGCACGCCGCCCGCGGGTCGATCGCGTGGCTGATGGCCTACACGATGCTGCTCGGCCCCATCCTGATGCTGCTGTCCGACATCGGGGCGCGGCTGCTGCTGCCGACCGGCGAGGTGCCGGTGGCCGTCGTCACCGCGTTCATCGGCGGGCCCGCGCTGATCTGGGTCGTCCGCCGGTACGGGGCGGTGGAGCTGTGAGCGCCCTGGTGCTGCGCGCGGGCCGGCTGTCCGCGCAGGTCGAGCGGCGGACGGCCGTGGCGTCGCTCGCCCTGGTCGCCGCCATGCTCCTGCTCGCCTTCGCCGCGCTCTGCCGCGGCGACTCCTGGGACCCGCCCGGCGAGGTCCTGGCGGCGCTCCTCGGGCAGGGGGACGCGGCGCTGATCGTCCAGGAGTGGCGGCTGCCCCGGGTGACCGCCGCGCTGGTCTTCGGCGCGGCCCTCGGCGCCGCCGGCGCGATCTTCCAGAACGTGACCCGCAACGCGCTCGGCAGCCCCGACGTGATCGGCCTGGACGCCGGCGCCTACACCGGCGTCCTCATCGCGATCACCGTGTTCGGCGGGACGGCGGCCGGGCTCGCCGCGGGTTCGCTCGCCGGCGGGCTCGCCGCGGCCGCCGTCGTCTACGTGCTGTCGCTGCGCTCCGGGCTCAGCGGCCTGCGGCTCATCGTGATCGGCATCGCCGTCAACGCGATGATGACCGCGGTCAACAACTGGATCGTGCTGCGCGCCCAGCTGGACGTGGCGATCGCCGCCACCGGCTGGAGCGCGGGCTCCCTCAACGGCCTGGACTGGGACGAGCTCCGCATCCCGTTCCTCATCGTCGCCGCGCTGGGCGTCCTGCTGGCCGCCCTCGCCCGGACCATGGGCCAGGCCGCGCTCGGCGACGACCTCGCCGCGACGTCCGGGGTGGCGCTCACCCGGTACCGGCTGCTGATCATCATCACCGGGGTGGGCCTCACCGCCACCGTCACGTCCGCGACCGGTCCCATCGTGTTCGTCGCGCTCGCCGCCCCGCAGATCGGCCGCCGGCTGGCCGGCGCCGCCGGTACGCCGGCGCTGCCCGCCGCACTGACGGGCGGACTGCTCCTGCTCGCCGCCGACCTCGCCGCCCAGACGGTGCTCGCCCCCGTCCAGCTGCCCGTCGGCGTGGTCACGACGGTGCTCGGCGGCGCCTACCTCACCTGGCTGCTGATCATGGAGATGAGAAGACGGTGAACGGACGCCTCACCGCGGAACACGTCACCCTCGCCTACGGCGACCGGGTGGTCTCGGCGGACCTGACCGTGGACGTGCCCGACCGGGCGTTCACCGCCGTCGTCGGCGCGAACGCCTGCGGCAAGTCGACGCTGCTGCGCTCCTTCGCCCGGCTGCTGGCACCGGCGGCCGGGCGGGTGAGCTTCGACGGCCGCGACGTCCGCGACTACAAGCCGAAGCTCATCGCCCGGGAGATCGGGTTCCTGCCGCAGGGGCTCGTCGCGCCGGAGAACATCGCGGTGCGGCAGCTCATCGGCCGCGGCCGGTACCCGCACCAGACGCTGCTGTCCACCTGGTCGCGGGAGGACGAACGCGCGGTGACGGCGGCGATGAAGGCGGCCGGCGTGACCGAACTGGCCGACCGGCCGGTGGAGAGCCTATCCGGCGGGCAGCGGCAGCGCGTCTGGGTCGCGATGGTGCTCGCGCAGGAGACCTCGTACCTGCTCCTGGACGAGCCCACCACCTTCCTCGACATCACCCACCAGTACCAGCTGCTCAACCTGCTGGCCCGGCTCCGCGACGAAGGCCGCACGATCATCGCCGTCCTGCACGACATCAACCAGGCGTGCCGCTACGCCGACCACCTCATAGCGATGCGCGACGGCCGCGTGGTGGCCGCCGGCGCCCCCGCCGACATCGTCGACACCGCCCTGATCAAGGAGGTGTTCGACCTGTCCTGCGTCATCGTCCCCGACCCGGTCACCGGCACCCCGATGATCGTCCCGGACGCCAACCCGGACTGACCAGCCCGCAGACCGGAGTTCAGGAAAAAACCGGACCAACCGCGTTAATGATCACCCTACGGGTCGTGCGGCCGGAGGCGCCCAGCGCCGGAGGTCGCACGACCCGCCGCACGGCGAGCCGCTTCACGAGACGCGGAGCGGATCGGGAAACGGCTCGCCGTGCGTAACGGGGGTTCCAGGGGGTCGCCCCCCTGGGCTAGCACTAGTACACGGGGATGATCGTCGCGCGGGCCAGGGTGTGGCCGGTGATGTTGAAGCCGACGATGGCCGGCATCGCGTCGGAGTCGAGGCCGAGCGTTTCCACGTCCAGGGCGTGGACGGTGAACACGTAGCGGTGCGGGTCGCCGGGGGGCGGGGCGGCGCCGCCGTACGCCTTGGTCCCGAAGTCGCTGCGCGCGTGGATGCCGATCTTGGAGTCCTCGGACCCGGCACCGGTCGGCAGTTCGGTGACGTCCGCGGGGATGTCGAACAGGACCCAGTGCCAGAAGCCGCTGCCGGTGGGCGCGTCCGGGTCGAAGCACGTCACGGCGAAACTCTTGGTCTCGGCCGGGAAGCCCGACCAGCGCAGGTGCGGGGAGTCGTTGTCGCCGCTGAACCCCCAGTCGTCGAAGACCTGGCCGTTCGGGAGGCGCTCGCCTTCGGTGACGTCGTCGCTCTCGACCGTGAACGACGGGACCTCGGGCAGGTACTCGTGCGGAAGCGGCGGCTTGCCGGCCATGGTGACCTCCTGGTCGGGACGTTTTCTGCAGGGATCTCCCTACCCTCCATTGCTATCAGGAGGCATCAGGTCTTGACGGCGCCCATCGTGAAGCCGGTCACGAATCGGTCGAGGAACAGGTTGAACAGGAACGCGATCGGCACCGCCGTGAGCACCGCGGACGCCTGCAGCGACTGCCAGAAGAACACGTCCCCGCGGATCAGCTGCGTCGGCACGCCCGTGCTGATCACCATCTCGGGGCTGGACGACACGAACGCCAGCGCGTAAACGAACTCGCTCGACGTCAGCGTGAAGCTGAACACCACGACCGCGACGATCCCCGGGAACACCAGCGGCAGCACCGCCCGCAGGAACGCGCCGAGACGGCTGTGGCCGTCGACCATCGCCTGCTCCTCGACGTCCTTCGGGACGGCCTTGAGGAACCCGATCAGCAGCCACACCGACACCGGGACCGTGATCGTCGGATAGACGACGATCATCGACCAGAGCGTGTTCTCCAGGTGCAGCGCCACCACGACGCGCGTCAGCGACAGGAACAGCAGCGACGGCGGCACCAGGTACACCATGAAGATCGCGATGCCCATCGGCGTCCCCCACGGCCGGTCGAGGCGCGCCAGCGAGTACGCGGCGGGCAGCGCCAGCGCCAGCGTGATCGCCACCACCGCCGCCCCCACGATCAGCGTGTTGAGCACGAACGTCATGAACGGCGTGTCGGTGAACAGGAACGTCACGTGGTCCGGTGTCGCCGGCATGTTGAAGAAGAACGGGTTGCTCTCCGGGTCGTACAGGTCCTGGTTCTGCTTGAACGCGCTGATCACACTCCACAGGAACGGCAGCGCGCACAGCAGCGCCGCCATGACCGCCACCGCGTACAGCCCGCACCGGGCCGCCACGTGCCGGCGCCCGTACCGCCGCCGCAGCCGCTCCATCTCGTCCGCGGTCGTGGTCATCGGGCCTCCAGCCTCCGGACGGCGCGCAGGATCGCGATCGCGGCGGCGAGCAGCAGCGGGAACAGGAACAGCGCGATCGCCGCGCCCTGCCCGACGTCGCCGCCCTCGATGCCGCGGAAGTACGCCCACGACGCCAGCACGTCCGTCGAGTGCGTCGGGCCGCCCCGCGTCAGCACGTACGGGACGGTCATGTCGGTGAACGTCAGGATCGCGCCGAACAGCGCCGCCACCGCGATCACCGGCATCGTCAGCGGGATCGTCACCTCGAACATCCGCCGCCAGAACCCGGCCCCGTCGATCCGCGCGGCCTCGTCGAGGTCCTTGGGGATCGCGATGAGCCCGGCCATCACGATCACCGCGGCCAGCGGCGTCAGCCGCCACACGTGCACCGCGATCACCGACGCCATCGCCGTGCCCGGCCGCCCGAGCCACACGACGTTCGCGTCGATCAGCCCGACGTTGCGCAGCACCCAGTCGACCGGCGAGAAGATCGAGTCGAGGAACCACAGCCATGACACCGTCGACAGCGCCACCGGCGTCGTCCACGGCAGCAGCACCAGGAACCGGACGAACCACTTGCCGCGGAAGTCGGCGACGAGGATGTTCGCGAGGATCTTCCCGAACACCACGATCAGCAGCATGCTGATCACGGTGAAGACCAGCGTGTTCCGCAGTGACCGCCAGAACACCGGGTCGTCGAACACGGCGCCGAAGTTGGCGAACCCGACGAAGTCGAACGACGGGTCGCCGGTCGTCACGTCCGAGAACGCGAACGCGATCGCCAGCAGGAACGGGACGCCGACCAGCGCGATGATGTAGACGACCGACGGCAGCAGCATCACCCACGCGAGGAACCCCTCCCGGTCGGCGAGCCCGACCTTCGGCCGGCCCGCGCGGCCGCGCTCCTCGACCGGCTCCGGCTCGGTCTTCACGTCCGTCATGAGGCGCCCCTGAGCGGCACCGCGGCCGTCCGGACGCCCGCCGCGGCGTCGAAGAACCGGAACCGGTCGGCCGGCACCGCGAACTCGTGCGTCTCCCCGGCCGCCAGCGGCGTCGCCACCGTGGCGGGCAGCCGCGCGATGACCCGGGTCTCCTCGCCGATCCCCGTCACCGTCCCGTACACGTGCCGGTCGCCGGACAGGTACTCCATCCGCTCCACCCGCAGCGGCATCGTGACCCGCTCGGACGCGACGTTCTCCACGGGCAGCAGATGCTCGGGACGGAACCCGACAAGCCGGTCATCGCGCTTGACCAGGTTCATCGGCGGCGCCCCGATGAACGTCGCGACGAACGTGTCCGCCGGGTCGTCGTACACCTCCTGCGGCGTCCCGACCTGCCGGACGCGGCCGTGCTCCAGCACCGCGATCCGGTCGCCGAGGCCCATCGCCTCCGCCTGGTCGTGCGTCACGTAGATCGTGGTGGTGCCGACCCGCTCCTGGAACCGCTTCAGCTCGTCGCGCGCCGTCGCACGCATCTTCGCGTCCAGGTTCGACAGCGGCTCGTCCAGGAGGAACACCGCAGGGTCGCGCACCAGTGCCCGCGCCAGCGCGACCCGCTGCCGCTCCCCGCCCGACAACTGCCGCGGCTTCCGCCGCAGCAGCGGCGTGATCTCCAGCAGCTCCGCCGCCCACGCCGCCTTCTTCTCCCGCTCCGCCCGCTCCATCCCCTCCGCCCGCAACGGGAACACGATGTTGTCCATGACCGTCTTGTGCGGATACAGCGCATACGACTGGAACACCATCGCGATCTGCCGGACCCGCGGCGGCAGCCCGTTCACCACGTTCCCGCCGATCAGCACCTCGCCCTCCGTCGGCTGCTCCAGGCCCGCGATCGTCCGCAGCAGCGTCGTCTTCCCGCACCCGGACGGCCCGAGCAGCACCAGGTACTCCCCGGGCTCCGCCGCCAGATCCACCCCGTCC
>NZ_SMKM01000089.1 GCF_004348665.1 Actinomadura sp. GC306
CCCCACACCACCCGGCACCTGCCACACCACGACCACCACCATCCGATCCGTGACAATAAAGACACCCTGAGTGATGCCTCCGCCCCGCATCGTGGACGGGGCTGGGGAAGATCGCAAGTAGAAATGAAAAATTCCATCCTAGAATCCAGCCCAGCTTCCCGAAAACCGCGCGGGATGCGTAGCCGACGCGGCACACTCGGTACATGCCTGAACGTCGCCCCACGATCCGTGAGCGCAGGCTCGCCGCCGAACTGCGCCGCCTGCGGGAACGGTCGACCCTTCGGCTGGACCAGGTCGTCGTGGTACTGCAAGAGCGAGGAGCGGGACGATGGTCCACCCCAAAGCTGTCCCGTATCGAGACGGCAGCTCAGGGGATCAAACCGGCAGATGTGGACCATCTATGCGACGTCTACAATGCAGCGCCCGAGAAGCGCGAGGCGCTGCTCACTCTTGCCCGCTCGGCACGCCAACGCGGCTGGTGGGACGCCTATGCGGACACAATCCACACCGACTACGCGTCCTACATCGAGCTCGAAGCCGAGGCCAGTTCCCTCCGCTGCTACAACGCACTAATGATCAACGGGCTGCTGCAGACCGACGAGTACGCGCACGAGATCATCCGGGTGGGCCTGATGCAGTTTGCTCCGCTCTCGGAGGTAGACCGCCGTGTCGAAATCCGCAAGACACGGCAGGGACGCCTTCTCGCCCAAGACCTTGGCCCGCTGCGCGTTTGGTCGATCATCGACGAAGCCGCCCTCAGCCGTACGATCGGCAGCCCGGACATCATGGCGCGGCAGTGCGAGCACCTACTCGAACTCTCAGAGAATCCCAATGTGGTACTGCAGGTCCTCCCCTTCGCCGCTGGCGCCCATCCAGCCACGACCGGCGCGTTCGTCCACATGGAGTTCCCCGAGCGACACATGCCTGACGTCGTCTACCTCGACGGACTGACGAGTGCCCTCTATATCGAGGACGATGCCCAGGTTCACACCTACTCCCTCGCGTTCAACCAGCTCGCGATGACGGCTCTCGGAGCGGACGAGTCGCTGGACATGATCTCTGGACTAGCCAAACAGCATCGAAGGCGACATATTGGTGCCGATGAGCACTGAGACGGACACCCCCATATGGCGCAAGAGTTCCCGTTCAGCGCAGGGGGCTGATTGTGTAGAGGTCGCAACGTTCTTGGGCACGCACGCGGTACGCGACTCCAAGAACCCACGCGGCGCCGTTCTCACCTTCACCCCCTCCGACTGGACAAACCTCCTCAACGCCATCAAGGCAGGCACACACGACCTCCCCTGATCAGCTTCCGACGACAGGACCACCCGCGTGCGCTCGCACTCTCCGCCGAGGCGGAGCCGTGACCGCCACCTAAGGGGACCGGATGAGCCGAACGACTTGGAACGCAACCGTCTGGCGTTCGAGTAGCTATTCCCGACCCGCTGGTACCGATTGCGTCGAGGTCGCCGGGCTGGCCGGGCACTGCGCCGTCCGGGACTCCAAGAACCCGGCAGGCCCCGTCCTGACGCTCACCCGTGACGGGTGGGCCACCCTCCTCAACACGATCAAGACAGGCGAACACGACTTGCGGTGACCGAGACATGCCCGAAAACGACGGATACGTAGCACCCACTCCGGACAGTTGGCGGAGAAGCTCGCACTCAGCCCAAGGGGCGGACTGCGTGGAGGTCGCCACCTGGCGTACGAGCAGCCACTCGCAAGGCGGCGGGACGGAATGTGTCGAGGTCGCCGGGATGGCCGGGCGCTGCGCCGTCCGGGACTCCAAGGACCCGGCAGGCCCCGTGCTGGCGCTCACCCGTGATGAGTGGGGCAGCCTTCTCAACGCCATCAAGACCGGCGTCCACGACTTGCGCTGATCGGCCCGAGCCACCGCCTTTGGCTACTGGACGATGGCTTTGTTGAAGGTGGGTGGGGCGCCCAGGGTTTCGCGGTGGGAGCGGGGGCGGGTGCCGTCGGTGTCCAGGACGCGGAGTTCTTCGCCCAGTTCGGCGCCGATCAGGACTTGGCCGGTTCGGTCCATCAGGTTCGGATCGCGGGCGAGGGCGTCGATCAGGCGGCCGGTGAATTCCGGGGACTCGGCGTTGGCCGCGAATGCCTCATAGCGGTCGGGGGCGCCGTCGAACAGGGCCCTGGTCCGCTCTGTCTTCAGCAGGCCCATCCAGAGGGAGATGACGGCGACGTTGTAGGGCCTGAAGTCGACCGCCATGTCGTGGGCCATTTTGTCCACCGCGGCCTTGCCCGCGCCGTACGCCGGGCCGTGCATGTAGCAACGGCCACCGAAGGACGAGGTGTTGACGATCAGGCCGGCGTTGTTCCTGATGAGCAGGGGTGCCGCGTAGTAGCTGGCGACGTAGGCGGAACGCATTCCCACGTCGAACATGTCCTGGAGGGCGAGCGACTTCTCCCAGAAGGGGCCCTTGCGGGGCAGGTCCGGGTGGATGGCGAACGCATTATTGACGAGGACGTCCAGCGCGCCGTGCTCTCGCTCCACCTGCTTGAACAGGGCCTCGACCTGGTCGTCCCGGGAGTGGTCGCAGATCACCGGGATGCCGGTGCCACCCCGCTTGTCGATCTCCGCCGCCGTTTCGTAGACCGTGCCCGGCAGGTTCGTCTCGCCCCCGGCAGCAGTACGTCCCGTGACGTAGACGGTCGTGCCGGCCTCGCCCAGTGCCAGCGCGATGCCCTTCCCGGCGCCTCGGCTGGCCCCGGTGACCACCGCCACGCGGCCTTCGGTTAGGCCCATCCCGCCTCCCTCCCGTCGGCCAGGAACTCCAGCATGGCCGCTGTCGTCTCGGCGGGCTTCTCCATCTGCATCATGTGCCCGGCATTCTTGATCATCCGTACTTCGCGTACGTCGTCGTGGTGCTGCGCCAGCTTGGTCAAGGGATCGGCTCCGTGCCAGGCTTCCAGGTCGACGTCCTGCTCGCTCCCGATGAAGTAGAAGGGCACCGGGTTCTTCCTGCCTGCGTACGACTTGCGGTACTCCCAGGAGAGGTCCATCGCGCGGTACCAATTCAGGGCGCCGGTGAAACCGCTGCGGCTATAGGCCGCCACGTAGAAGTCGAGTTCCGCTTCGGTCAGCCACGGCCACGGAAGCGGCGGCGTCTCCGGCAGGGCGTCGATATAGGACGTGCCCGGAGGCTGCCGCCATACGTCGAGATAGTGGTAGTCGCTGGAGAGCGCGTAGAACAGCTTGCGCAGGAACTCGCCTGGCGCCGCGTCCAGATCACGATCCGCCACGCCCGGGGCACTGAAGTAGTGAATGTGGTTGAAGTGCCGTCGGGCCTGCCGGGCGGCCAGCGCCAGCGGCGGCTCCTCGCTCGGCGTGATGAACGGGTTCTCCAGGCCGATGATCGCGGCGATCCGCTCGGGATGGTGGTAGGCGAGGTCATAGGCGGCGAACAGTCCGAAGTCCAGGCCGCTGAACACCGCCTTCTCCTCGCCCAGATGGTCGAGGAGACCGACCACGTCCGCAACAATCCGGTCGACGCCGTACTCCTGCGGGTCGGCCGGGCCAGCGGTGTCCCCCATGCCTCGCATGTCGGGCGCCACGACACGGAAACCCGCCTCGGCGATCGGGCCGATCTGGTGCCGCCAACTGAACCACAGGTGCGGAAAGCCGTGCAGCAGGACGACGAGCGGCCCCTGCCCCGCCTCCACGTAATGGACGTCGAGACCGTTGATCCTCGCGTACCGATGACTCCGGTCGACCACGCCGCGGCCCCTTCCACACTGGGCTGGGTAGAGCACGACTCTGCAGGACGGCGGGCGGCACCGGCACCGGACGTCCCGGTGAGCGGGAGAGCCCACTACGCCACCCGGCGCCCGTCTCCGGCAGGCCGCGCCGGCCGACTCAGCCACCCGCCCGGCCCCCAACGCCCTCGGCCGCTCGAACCCAAAGGCGTCCAACCGGACGCTGCAGGGACAGGAGGCGTCCGTCGCGGGCCGGCCACCGCGGTCACCTGGCGGGGGCCGCTCCCGCCGCGCGACCGAGACCCCGGACGGCCCCTCAGGTCTCGATGTCGTCTGGGCCCCAGTGGGCGTCCATGCGGGTGATTTTGCCGTCGGCGTTGAAGGTCATGACGTCGATGGCGCGGATTCGCATGCCCGGGATGTCGACGGTGAAGGCCATGGCCGCCCGGTCGCCGTGCGAGCCGCGGATCGGGCCGTCGAGGCTGAGCTTGGCGCCGCCGGCGATGGCGTTGGTGTAGAACTCCTCGATCGCGGCGCGGCCGGTGAGCGGCGGGGTGCCCACCGGGTCCTCGAGGACGGCGTCCTCGGCGTAGAGGCCGGATATGGCAGCCGCGTCGCCGTTGTTGAAGGCGTCGACGTAGGTCTGGAGGACCTGCTTCATGTGCTCCTGAGACGACATGGGCGAAGCCTAGCAAGCGGTCGCTTGGGGCCGCGGTGCAGGATGATGGGCGCATGGCTATCGCATCGTTCATGGTCCCGCTCGGTTCACCGGTCCCCGCGTTCCGGCTCCCGTCGATCGAGGGCGCAGCCGTGTCGGAGGCGGACTTCGCGGAGGCGTCCGCGTCGCTGGTGGTCTTCCTGTCCAACCACTGCCCGTACGTGCGGCGCATCGAGGACGCGATCGGCATCGTCACCGCGGAGTACGCGGCCAGGGGGCTCGCCACCGTCGCCGTGTGCAGCAACGACGTCTCCAAGTACCCGGACGACGATGCCGACCACCTGCGTGAGCAGGCCAAGCGTGCCGGCTTCCACTTCCCGTACCTGGTGGACGAGACCCAGGAAACAGCGAAGGCGTTCAAGGCCGCCTGCACGCCGGATTTCTTCCTGTACGACCGGGGCGGCCGGCTCGCCTACCGGGGCGAGTTCGATGGGGCGCGGCCCCGGAACGACGTGCCGTCCGATGGCGCCACGCTGAGGACGGCCCTGGACCTGGTGCTCGCGGGCGAGGCCGTCCCCGAACCGCACACGCCCAGCCTCGGCTGCGGCATCAAGTGGAAGCCCGGAAACGAGCCGGTGTAACTACAAAAGACCTTGTAATCACACCGGCTGAATCACACGGGCTGAATCACACGGCCGGTAACGACGCCGTCCGAATTCGTCAGACCTGCGGGGCGGAGTCGGGGCGCCAGTGGGCCCGGAGCGCGGCGAGTGCCTTGCCGCGGCGGGGAAAGGAGCCGTCCAGGACGAGAACCGCGCCGTTGGCCAGGCCGATCCGGACGATCCTGTCCGCCCCGCCGTTCGGTTTCGCGATGGCCTGCTCGTCAACGGTGACGACCTGCTGCTGAGGAATGGCGTGCAGGCCGTCCTGTTCCCAGACCAGCCCCTGGGCGTACAGGTAAAGCGCGCCGACCGGTGGACCGCCGTGCCGCAGGACAAGGGTCAGGGTCAGCAGAAGGGCGCTCGGAATGAGGACGAGAAGCCCGAGGAAGATCCCGTCCAGAATGACGAGGGTCAGCACGCCTGCCAGCACGGTCCCGCTCAGGCAGCCGCGAAAGGTCGCCGCCGGGAACGGCGGCCGGACGTAGACGTCGATCCACGGTCCGAACCCGTACCGAGCGGCCAGTTCGTCGGCCTGCCGGTCGCGTTCCAAGGAGTGTCCGGCGACCTCGCCACTCCGGACCCCGTGCAGCCGCAGCGTCATACGGCGCAGCAGCAGGCGCACGACGAAGGCCGTGACGACCGCGAGAACGAGCCCGGCCAGGATCAGCGCCCACGAATGCCCCTCGTCCCCGGCCACGAGCGCCCGCACCGCGCCGATGATCAGGAACAGTCCGCCCACCTGGACCGCGAGCAGCATGGCCTCGGCGGGACGGAGCGCCTCAAGCGTCCAGGACGTCGCGACCGCCAGCCCGACGGTGGCGACGCTCGCCACGACCACCAGGAGCAGCGCGAGCAGGTTGGGCGGATCGGAACGAGCCGAATAGCGCATGGCGAACATGGCGCACACCAGGGCGCACACCGCTACGAGCAGTCCGAGCACGAGCAGATGACGCGTCCTTGCCATACCCGGCCGCCCTTCCACGATTGAGCCACCTCTGTGCAACAGAACCGGCGGCCAAGCATTCCACTTCGGAAGTGGAAATGGCGTACATAGGGTCTAGTAGCTACCAAAGTGAGATCATTCCGACGGCGTCCGGCGGCCATCGGACGCGCGAACCCTCGGTCCGGTAATGGGCGCGGGAACCGTTGCGGGCAGCCACGCGACGGCTCTCGGCATCCAGGGCGAGCCGCGCCGCGCTCCACGACGCGTCGGACGGCGCGGCACTCTTCGCCTGAGCCGGAACTCCCGGTGCGGCGGCCGCCGGCTAGACGTCGATGCGTTCGGCGTCCAGTTCGGAGGCGCCGGCGGTGATGAACGCTCGGCGCGGCGCCACGTCGCTGCCCATCAGCAGGTCGAAGATGTTGGCGGCTTCCTCGGCGTCCTCTATGCGGATGCGGCGCAGGATGCGGTGGCGCGGGTCCATGGTGGTCTCGGCGAGCTGGTCGGCGTCCATCTCACCGAGGCCCTTGTACCGCTGGACGGGCTCCTTCCAGCGCTGGCCCTTGCGCTCGAACTCGACGAGCTTGCGGGTGAGTTCGCCGTCGCTGTAGCAGTAGACGTACTTGTCCTGGCCCTTCTTGGGCTTGGTCAGCTCGATGCGGTGCAGCGGCGGGACGGCCGCGTACACGCGTCCCTCCTCCAGCATCGGCCGCATGTAGCGGTAGAGCAGGGTCAGCAGCAGGCAGCGGATGTGGGAGCCGTCGACGTCGGCGTCCGCCATCAGGATGATGCGGCCGTAGCGGGCCACGGTGCTGTCGAAGGTGCGGCCCGAGCCGGCCCCGATGACCTGGATGATCGCGGCGCACTCGGCGTTCTTGAGCATGTCGGCGACGGACGCCTTCTGCACGTTGAGGATCTTGCCGCGGATCGGCAGCAGCGCCTGGAACTCGGAGTCGCGGGCCAGCTTGGCGGTGCCGAGCGCCGAGTCGCCCTCGACGATGAACAGCTCGCTGCGGTCGTCGGCGGTGCGGCAGTCGACGAGCTTGGCCGGGAGCGCGGAGTTCTCCAGCGCGTTCTTGCGGCGCTGGTTGTCGCGCTGGGTGCGGGCGGCGATGCGGGTCTTCGCGGCGCCGACGATCTTCTCCAGGACCGCGCGCAGCGGCTGCTTCTGGCCGCGCGGCGGGTTCTCGAAGATCTGGCGCAGCTCGCGCGTGACGACCTGGGAGACGATGCGGGTGGCCGCGGAGGTGCCGAGGACCTCCTTGGTCTGGCCCTCGAACTGCGGCTCGGGCAGCCGGACCGTCACCACGGCGGTGAGGCCCTCCAGGACGTCCTCCTTGATGACGTCCTCGTCGCCGTTCTTCAGCAGGCGGGTGGCGCGGAGCTGCTCGTTGATCACCTTGAGCACGGCACGGTCGAAGCCGCGCACGTGCGTGCCCCCCTTGGGGGTGGCGATCACGTTGACGAACGACTTGGTGACGGTGTCGTAGCCGCTCCCCCAGCGCAGGGCGATGTCGACCTCGAGGTCGCGTTCCACGTCGGTGGGGGTGAGGTGGCCCTGGTCGTCCAGGACGGGGACGGTCTCGGTGAAGTGCCCGCGGCCCTGGAGCCGCAGGACCTCGATGATGGGCGCGTCCTTGGAGAGGTACGTGCAGAACTCGCCGATGCCGCCGTCGAACCGGAACGTCTCGTCGAGGACCTCTTCGCCGCGCTCGTCGCGGACGTCGATGGTCAGGCCGGGGATCAGGAACGCGGTCTGGCGCATCCGGTCCAGGACGAGGGCCTGGTCGACCGTGGCGTCCTTCAGGAAGATCTGGAGGTCCGGCCAGAAGCGGACACGGGTGCCGGTGACCTTCTTGGCGACCTTGCGGACCTGCCGGACGCCGGACTTCTTCTTGAACCGGGCGTTCGGGCGCCCGTCGTCGGCGAACTCGCCGGGCAGGCCGCGCCGGAAGCTGATCGCGTGGGTGTGGCCGTCGCGGTCGACCTCCACGTCCAGCCGGGCGGACAGCGCGTTGACCACGGAGGCGCCGACGCCGTGCAGGCCGCCGGACGCGGTGTAGGAGACCCCGCCGAACTTGCCGCCCGCGTGCAGCCGGGTCATGACCAGCTCGACACCGGGGAGCCCCGTCTTGGGCTCCAGGTCGACCGGGATGCCGCGGCCGTTGTCGGCCACCTCGAAGGACCCGTCGGCGTGCATCGTCACGCTGATGTGAGTGCAGTACCCGGCGAGGGCCTCGTCGACGCAGTTGTCGACGATCTCCCACAGGCAGTGGGCCAGGCCCCGGCTGTCGGTCGACCCGACGTACATCCCGGGTCGCTTGCGCACGGCCTCCAGGCCCTCCAGCACCGACAGGTGCCGGGCGGAGTAGCCGTGCGGGTCTTCGGTTGTCGCTTCGGCGGTCGCGGCGGTCAACGTGCGTGTGCTCCTCGGGGGTAGGACGGTCGGCAGAAGGGTACCCCCGGCCGCCGACAATCCACCGAAGGGCTCGCCGCCACCGACGTTGCGGCACGCTGGTGCGGCGGGCCCGGTTGACTGGCCAGGCTACCCGGCGCGGGCCCCGGCCCCTCCGACTTCCGGACGTGAAGCTCCGCCTTTGGGTGGGTGTGCTCCTCGGCACCGCGCCCCTATCGTCCTCCGCATGGCGCAAACGATCGAGGTCACGGGCCTACGCAAGCGGTACGGGGACGTCCGTGCGGTCGACGGGGTGACATTCGGTGTCCAGGAGGGCGAGTTCTTCGGGATCCTCGGCCCGAACGGCGCGGGGAAGACGACCGCCCTGGAGATCATCGAGGGGCTGCGGGAGGCCGACGAGGGCGAGGTGTCGGTGCTCGGCATGCCGCCGTGGCCGCGCAACCCCAAGCTGCTGCCGCGGATCGGCGTACAACTGCAGTCGTCGTCGTTCTTCGAGCGGCTGACGGCGCGCGAGCAGCTCCGGACGTTCGGCTCGCTCTACGGCGTCCCCTCCGGGAAGAGCGACGCGATGCTGGAGCTGGTCGGGCTGGACGAGAAGGCCGACGTCCCCGTGGAGAAGCTCTCGGGCGGGCAGGCGCAGCGCCTGTCCATCGCCTGCGCGCTCGTCCACGACCCGGAGGTCGTGTTCCTGGACGAGCCGACCGCCGCCCTGGACCCGCAGGCACGCCGCAACCTGTGGGACTTCCTGCGCCAGATCAACACGGAGGGCCGCACGGTCGTCCTGACCACGCACTACATGGACGAGGCGGAGATCCTCTGCGACCGCGTCGCCATCATGGACGCGGGCCGGATACTGCGGCTCGGCGCGCCGGCGGTCCTGGTCCGCGGCCTGGACGCCCCGGCCAGGATCAGCGTGGCCAGCGGCGTCCTCACGGTGGAGGACGCGCGGCTCCTGCCCGGAGCGGACGAGGCCGCCGACGACGGGGTCTCGCTGACCATCTCCACCCGCGACCCGTCGGCCGTGGTCGCGGCCATGGCGGGCAAGGAGGCGCTCGACGGGGTCCAGATCCGCGGCGCCACGCTTGAGGACGTCTTCCTGGAGGTCACCGGACGGGAGTACCGGCCATGAGCACCTACCAGAGCTTCAAGAGCCTGTCCCATGCCATGTACCTCGGGTTCCGGCGGGACCGGACCGCCCTTTTCTTCACCGTCCTGTTCCCGCTGATGTTCCTGGTCATCTTCGGCGGGATCTTCAGCGGCCAGTCCACGCCCAGGGTGGAGGTGCTGCAGGTCGGCCAGGCGCCGATCCTGGAGCGGGCGCTCGCCCAGGGCGGCGACGAACTCGGCGAGGTCCTCAAGGTCACCGTGGCGCCCGACCGCGCGGCCGCGCTGCGCCAGGTGGAGGAGGGCGACGTGGCGGGCGCGGTGGAGCAGCGCGGGGACCGGCTGATCGTGCACTACTCCGCGGCCGACCAGGTCAGGGCGGGGACGGTGCGCGGGCTGATGAACTCGATCATCCAGGCGGCGAACCAGTCCGCCACCGGCGAGCCCCCCGCCTACACGCTCGCCACCCAGCAGGTGGAGGACGACTCCCTCAAGGCCATCCAGTTCTTCACACCCGGCCTGCTGGGCTGGGCGCTGGCGTCGGCGGCCGTCTTCGGAGCGTCCCAGACGCTCGTGACATGGCGGACCAAGGGAATCCTGCGCCGCCTCCAGCTCTCCCCTGCCCCGATCCCCACCGTGTTCGCCGCGCGGGTCGCGGTAAGCCTCGCCATCGCCCTCGTGCAGTTCGCGCTGTTCGTGCTCGTGGCGCGGCTCCCCATGTTCGGACTGCGGCTGGAGGGCGCCTGGTGGATGGCGATACCGCTGCTGACGGCAGGCGTGCTCGCCTTCCTGTCGATAGGGATGATCGTCGGGGCATGGGCGAAGACCCAGGAGACGGCCAACGCGGTGACGCAGCTGATCGTCCTGCCCATGGCGTTCCTGGGCGGCTCGTTCTTCCCCCTGGACCAGGCCCCGGGCTGGATGCAGACGCTGTCGTACATCTTCCCGCTGCGCTACCTGAACGAAGGCATGCTGAATGTGATGAGCCGCGGTCTCGGACCCGGGTCCGTCCTCCCCCAAATGGGCATCCTGGCGGCCGTCGCGGTGGCCGGTTCACTGATCGCCGTGCGGCTGTTCAGATGGGAGGCCCATTGATGTGACCTCGATCACTAATTGGCCCATTCTGCTGTGGGCGTACGAACAACCAGGTTGGGAACGTCCACGTCGGGTTAGATGTTGTCCTAAGTACCGACCCCGAGCATGAGGAAGGTGCCGTGACTGGAGCCCTTGCCCCAACCAAGCCGCTGACCGTCGCCGACCGATGCGACCGCTGCGGCGCTCAGGCCTACGTCCGTGCGGTCCTTGTAGGCGGCGGCGACCTTCTGTTCTGCGCCCACCACGGGCGCAGGTACTCAGAGGCGCTCCGTGCCAACGGGGCCGACATTCAGGACGAGACCGACCGGCTCAACGAAACCTCGGCCACCGCTGCGGCCGAAGAGCGGTAGATCCCCATATAGCAGGAGCCATGAACGGCGGCCATCGGAGACGGTGGCCGCCGTTCGCCATTCCCGATAACTCCATTGAGTCATCGCATGGCTACCCATAGTTACAATCAGTGGCGAGGGTCACGCATTCGTCGCGGCCCTCACCCGCGACTGACATTCTTCATCCGGGCATGATGGGCGCTGACCTGCACAAGTCCCACGCGCCGCATCGGCGCCCGCACCACCGTCCCCGGAACACCGCCCATCGGAGAATCGTGCACATCCTGCTGCCGCCGTCGGAGAAGAAGGCCACCGAGGGGGACGGCCCGCCCGTCGACCTGGCGTCACTGAGCTTCCCCGGCCTCACCCCCGTGCGCGAGCGCCTCCTGGCGGCGCTCGGCGACGTGAGCCGGCACGCCGACGCGCCGAGCGTCCTCAAGCTGCCCGCGGGGCAGGCGGAAGAGGCCCTGGCCCGCAACAGGGAGCTGCGCGAGGCCGCCACACTGCCGGCCGCGCGCCTGTACACCGGCGTCCTCTACGACAACCTCGCCCTCGCCGACCTGGACGCCGCGGCCGCCGCCGATCAGATCATCGTCTTCTCGGGCCTGTGGGGTGCGCTGCGGCTCACCGACCGCGTCCCGCCGTACCGGCTCGCCATGGCGGTGTCCCTGCCCGCCACGGGCCGCCTGAGCGCGCTCTGGCGCCCGGCGATGCGGGAGGCGCTGCGGCTCGACGACGGCGGCCTGGTCGTCGACATGCGCTCCGGGCCGTACGCGTCCGTGTGGAAGGCCCGCCGGCCGGCGGTGGCGGTGCGGGTGTTCCGGGAACGGGTCGTCCGCGGCGAAACGCAGCGGACCGTGGTGAGCCACATGGCCAAGGCGACCCGCGGGCGGATCGCGCACGACCTGCTCAAGGCGGGCGCCGCACCGCGCACCCCCGACGAGCTGCTGAAGGCGGTGGCCGACCTCGGCCACACCGCGGAACTGAACGGCACGAACCTCGACGTCATCCTGCACGACTGAGCGGGCTCCCCGGCCCCGCCCGGCCCGGCTCAGGCCGTGAGGACGTTCAGATGGCGGCACGCCTTGCCGAACTGGCCCACCTCGTCACCGCCCAGATACGTCCAGGGAAGGCTGCTCGGCCGTCCGCGCGTCCGGAGCAGATGCTGCCGCGCCGGCCGGCGCGCGTCGGCGAAATGAAACGCGGCCCCGAACAGGTTGTGCGCCTCGATCGTCCGCGGGTGGGGACGGTCCCCCTCGAACCAGCCCCGCGCGGCGTCCTCCACCTCGCGGCGCTCCTCCGGGGAGAACCACGAGGACGCGCCTCGGATCATGCCCGACCGCTCCTGCACGAAGTACTCGAAGTAGGCGAGCGGGATCAGGGCGGCCCTGGGGTCCTCGCAGGAGGCCGCGCGCAGGGCGGCACGGGCGAAGCCGAACATCTCGTCCGTCAAGCCTCCCCACTGGGGCGACAGGCTTACGACCCGCGCCACATGAGCCCCGTACAGCGTCGGGCACCTCTGGCTCGCCTCCAGCCACAGGAAGTCCTTCTCCTCCCGTTCGAGGCCGAGGCCCAGGGCGTACCAGAGCATCGCCTCCCACGGGACGGGATCGTCCGGCCACAGTGCCGCCGCCCTCATCAGCGGATCGCGGGCGGACTGCATCGACCTCGTGTACGCGGTATAGCTCTTCGCCTGGACGGCACGAGCACGCGCCTCCGGACGGATCCGCCACGCCTCCTCCACCCGCGTACGGCCGAACCACAACCACAGGTCCGGATTGGACGGATCCTCCGCGGCGAGCGCCTCGACGTCCCCGCTGAAACCCACCGCGGCCCTCGCCAGCGCCTCGACCCGGACCGACCGCACCTCCGGATCATGACGGCTCTCGGCCAGCGCGTGCGCTCCGATGCGCAGGAGGCGGCGGTCCCGGACCGCATCGACCGCCCAGTCCAGGTCAGGATCGAGCCACGGACGGCCGCCCACCACCCGCAGCCGACGCGCGCGGACCGGGGAGGCCCTCACCCAGCCCTGCTCCACCGCACGTCCCGGGGCCCGGTCGAGGTCTGTCGATCCCATGGGCGTGACGATAGGGAGACGCGGGACGGCGCACGCTACCCCGGTGTTAAAAGAGCGTTACACGGCAACGACCGACGCGCGGACGGCTGCACGGAGACCCGCGGAGACGGTAAGGGCCCCGTCCAGCCGGACGAGGCCCTCCGCTCAAGTTCCGATCAGTGATCAGTCGAGGTAGTCGCGCAGCACCTGCGAACGGGACGGGTGACGCAGCTTCGACATGGTCTTGGACTCGATCTGCCGGATGCGCTCGCGCGTCACCCCGTAGACCTTGCCGATCTCGTCCAGCGTCTTCGGCTGGCCGTCGGTGAGGCCGAACCGCATCGAGACCACGCCGGCCTCGCGCTCGCTGAGCGTGTCCAGGACGGAGTGCAGCTGCTCCTGCAGGAGCGTGAAGCTGACCGCGTCCGCCGGGACGATGGCCTCGGAGTCCTCGATGAGGTCACCGAACTCGCTGTCGCCGTCCTCGCCCAGCGGGGTGTGCAGCGAGATGGGCTCGCGGCCGTACTTCTGGACCTCGACGACCTTCTCCGGGGTCATGTCGAGTTCCTTGGCCAGCTCCTCCGGGGTGGGCTCGCGGCCCAGGTCCTGGAGCATCTGCCGCTGCACGCGCGCCAGCTTGTTGATGACCTCGACCATGTGCACCGGGATGCGGATGGTGCGAGCCTGGTCGGCCATCGCGCGGGTGATCGCCTGCCGGATCCACCAGGTGGCGTACGTGGAGAACTTGTAGCCCTTGGTGTAGTCGAACTTCTCGACCGCGCGGATCAGGCCGAGGTTGCCCTCCTGGATCAGGTCCAGGAAGAGCATCCCGCGGCCCGTGTAGCGCTTGGCGAGCGACACGACCAGCCGGAGGTTGGCCTCCAGCAGGTGGTTCTTGGCGCGGCGCCCGTCCTCGGCGATCCACTCGAAGTCCTCGGTGTCCTCCGGGGACATCGCGGGGCCGTCGGCGGCGAGCCGCTCCTCGGCGAAGAGGCCCGCCTCGATGCGCTTGGCGAGCTCCACCTCCTGCTCGGCGTTCAGCAGGGGGACCTTGCCGATCTGCTTGAGGTAGTCCTTGACGGGGTCGGCGGTGGCGCCGGCGGCCGCGATCTGCTGCGCGGGCGCGTCCTCGTCGTCGTCGCCGAGGGTGAAGCCCTCCTCCTCGGAGGTGGGGGTGCCCTCGGTGGCCTGCTTGCCGGCGGGGACGGCCTTGGCCGCGGGCGCGGCCGGGGCCTCCTCCTCGGCCTCGGGGGCCTCTTCGACCTCGGGGGCGGCGTCGTCCTCGAGCTCGACGTCGAGGACGGCGAGGTCCTCGTCGAGCTCGACGTCGACCTCGTCCACCTCGGGGTCGTCGGCGGCCTTCTTGACGGGCTTGACCGGCGCCGCCTTCGCGGCCGGAGCCGCGCCCTTCTTGGCGGGTGCGGCCTTCTTGGCCTTGGCCCCCTTGGCGGCGGGCGCGGCCTTCTTGGGCGCGGGCTTGGCGGCCGGGCGCGGTGCGGGCGCGGCCTCCTCCGAGACGACCTCGGGAGCCGCGGCAGGCACCGCGTCGTCGCCGACGACGGCGGTCACCGTGTCGGGCTGCTCCTTGGCCGCCGCGGCGGTCCTGGGCCTGCGCGCCGGCGGCGTCCCGCGCTTTCGCGGACGCTTGGGCGCCGCGGAGTCGGCAGCGCTCACCATGACGGTCACACCCTCCTTGCTGAGGCTCCGCAGAATGCTGGAGGCCTTCGACACGGGGATGTCGGCCTCCTCGAACGTACGGCGTACGTCGTCGGCTTCGAGGTAACCCTGGGACCGTCCACGCTCGATCAGTTGCGCGATGACGTGATCGTGCAGATCTGACGCTTTCGAGGTCGAGCTAGCAGGCGACACAAATACCTCTCGAACGAACGTGTGGCTTGGTTGACCCAAGTGCCCTGACGGGCCCGGCCTCACACTGGGTGGGACCACACACGAAGCGGACCTCCCGGTGCGGGACCGCAGCGTACCCGTTCTCGCTGGGTCAAGCATTCTGGCACTGCTGCGCATCCCGCCTGTTGGGTCCTACCCCGTAACTCTCCACCTTAGAGGGCGCGGGGCGGTCCTTCGTACGTGCCGGGCCGTCTTCACGCGGCCGGCGGTGATTACACGGGTTCGGGCGGGACGTGCAGGGCGAGCACGGTCACATCGTCTACCTGCTCGTAGCCGGCAAGCATCCGATCGACCAGGAAGTCGACGAGTCTCTCGGGATCTCCTACCACTTCAGGTGGGGCGTCCGCCGCGACGGCGACGAGCTCGTCCAGCCCGGCGTCCACCCCACGCCTACGGTTCTCCACAAGTCCATCGGAATAAAAGACCACAGTGTTGCCGGTCTCGATGGAAAAACTTGTCTGCTGTCGCTGGCTCGGCCATCCGAGGGGCGTCCCAGGCTCGACCGTGCTGACGCGCGCGGGCGTGTCCGGGGAGATCAGGAGGGGTGGCGGGTGCCCCGCGTTGCTGAACGCGCCCTGCCCGGTCTCCGGGTCGATGACGGCGTAGGCGACCGTGGTGAATTGCTCCTCGTCCTCGGTGGCGCTGAACAGCCGGTCCAGGCCGGCCAGGACCGCGGCGGGCCGCGGATCGTTCAGCGCGAGGGCGCGCAGGGCGTTGCGGACGCGTCCCATTCCGGCCGCGGCGAGGACGCCCTTGCCCATGACGTCCCCGGCGGCGACGGCGAGCCGGTCGTCGGGCAGCCGGAACACGTCGTACCAGTCGCCGCCGACCTGGACGTGCCGCGTCGCGGGGTTGTAGCGGGCCGCGAGCACCATGCCCGGCAGCTGCGGGAGGTCGCTCGGCAGGAGGCTCCGCTGGAGCTCCTCCGCGGTCTTGTGCTCGCGCTCGAACAGCAGTGCCCGTTCCACCGCCAGGGCGCACTGCCCGGCGAGCGCCTCCAGGAAGACCCGTTCCTCCTCGGTGATCTCCCTGGGGCGGGTGAACGAGAAACGGAGCGCGCCGATGGGCGCGCCCGCCGCCAGGAGCGGCAGCCCCACCCAGGCACGCTCTTCGGTGTGCTGGGCGAACAGGTCCTTCTCGCCGTGGCCGAGCTGCAGGCGCAGGCTGTCGGGATGCTCGGCCAGAAACGGCCGGCTCTCCCGCACCGCGACCGACATCACGGTCTGGTCACCGACCCTGATCTCGTCCCGGGAGACGGGACCGGTCTCGCCTTCGGCGCCCTGCTGGGACGGCGCCACCACGCTGAGGCGGAGCTTGTCGTCGTCCAGCAGCGCCACGGCGGAGTAGTCGGCGCCGATGGCCGACCGCCCGACCTCGGTGATGACCTGGACGACCTGGGACACGGTCAGGGCCTCGGCGAGCATCGAGGTGGCCTGCTGGAGGCGCGCCGTGCGCAGCGCCGCCGCCGACAGCTGCTCGGTCAGCCGGCCGCGCATCTCCTCGGCCTCGCGCTGCCCGGTGACGTCGGTGTTGGCGCCGACCCATTCGATCACCGCGTCGCCCTGCCGGATGGGCACGGCCCGCACGTCGAAGTGCCGGTAGGTACCGCTCTTGGTGCGGATCCGGTAGTTGGTCTCGAAGACCCGGTTCTCCTCGACGCAGGCGTGCCAGGCGGCCTCGATCCGCGGCCGGTCCTCGGGGTGGACGACCGCGAGCCAGCCGCCCTCCGCGTAGTCGTCCGGCGCCTGCCCGGTGATCGCGCGCCATTCGGGCGCGTCGTCGATCACGCCGCCCGCCGGGGCGGCGACCCACACCACCTGGGCGCTCGCCTCCACGAGCGAGCGGTAGCGCTGCTCCTTACGGCGGATGACCTCCTCGGCCCTGCGCCGCTCCGTCACGTCCTGCGCGGTCAGCACGACGCCCAGGGGCTCACCCTCGGCGTCCTTCGCAGGCAGCCACGTGCAGGCCAGGATCCGCTCGTCGCTCCCTGGGGCCATGCCCGCCGTCTCTTCTGGCGCCGCGTCCGGGCCGGGCGGGACGACCAGATCCGAGTCGGTCAGCGAGCGGTCCTCGGCGATCACCTTGTGCAGGGCCGTCTCGAACGCCGTCGCCACCCCTTCGGGCAGCACCTCGGCGGGCCGGCGGTCCTGCAGATCGCGCACGGAAACGCCCAGGAGCCCGGCGAGCGCGTCGTTGGCCCGGCGGAAGCGCAGCTCACGGTCGAAGAACGCCAGGCCGCCCGGGGCCTGGGTCAGCAAGGTCGCGTACAGCGCGGCGTCGGACGCATCCATGGGCCGCCCCTCCACCCCAGAAACACGAGGATGCGGAACGGACGTCTCGGTGCTCATGGACAACACCTCCGCCCCAGAGGGTCCCGTACCGCGCGGCAAGTTTTCATCACTATGAGTGAATGGGAGCAGGCTAGCGCTCCCGCCTCCATCACAACACCGGTCGAAGTCAGGTACTCATCATCCCGATGGTTCGCCGAGTACGGAACCCCTGCTGAACATCCTCGTTCCCTTCGGTCCCAGACGAACGCGTCGGATTCGGACACCATCCCAGAGGGCGCGAAGACTGCCCGCCGGGACGGCGAGTAGGAGATGTTACGGCCCCCGCACACGGCAGGGCGTCAACCCAAGCGTGTTCGGGAGTGTTGGCAGGAACCCGTCCATGAGCGCCCCCCTGGAACAGCCGTTATCCCACCGGCCCGAGTCCAGGACAGGGTCACTTGGCCGGCTTGGTTCCCTTCTGCTCGGCCTTGAACGCCCGCACCTTGGCGAGGGACTCCGGCCCGGTGATGTCGGCCACGGAGCGGTGGGAGCCTTCTTCACCGTAGGCTCCGGCGGCCTCGCGCCAGCCTTCCGGGCGGATCCCGTACTGCTTGCCCAGGAGGGCCACGAAGATCTGTGCCTTCTGCTTGCCGAAGCCTGGGAGGGCGTGGAGGCGCTTGAAGAGGTCCTTGCCGTCGTCTGCGTCCAGCCAGATCTTCTCTGCGTCACCGTCGTAGTTCTCTACGAGGAACCGGCAGAGCTGCTGTACGCGCTTGGCCATCGAGCCCGGGTAGCGGTGGACGGCGGGCTTCTCCGACAGCAGTGCCGCGAAGCGCTCCGGGTCGTACGCGGCGATCTCGTGCGCGTCCAGGTCGTCGGAACCGAGCCGCTGGACGATGGTGTACGGGCCGGAGAACGCCCACTCCATGGGGACCTGCTGGTCCAGGAGCATGCCGACCAGCACGGCCAGCGGGCTGCGTCCGAGCAGGTCGTCGGCTTCCGGACGCTGGGCGAGGTGAACCTTCGTGACCATGCGCCCAGCTTAGGGCCGGGCCCGTTTCTGTCCGAAGTCTTACGGGATCGGCGGAAAGCTGGCGGGGCGCGGGCCGCGGTGTTCGAATGAACGCGTGAACGAGGAGGAGCGAACGGAGGGCAGCCCCATCGGCCGGCGGGTGGTGCTCGGGATGCTCGGCCTCGGCGCGGCGGGGGTCGCCGTGGGAGCGTCCGTTCAGGACAGTGTGAGCCGCGCCCTGGCGCCGGTCGGGCCGATCGGTGATGTGCTGCCCGCCGCCGGCGGCTTCCGCTACTACTCGGTGACCGGGAGCGTGAAGCGGCGCAGCCCCGCAACGCACCGTGTGACCGTCGGCGGTCTCGTCGACAAGCCCCAGGCGTTCGGCATGGCCGACTTGGCGCGGTTCCCGCAGACGGCGCTGGAGCGTGATTTCCAGTGCGTGACGGGGTGGCGCGTCCTGGACGTGGAGTGGGTCGGTGTCGTGCTGGCCGATCTCCTCGACGCGGTCGGAGTGTCGCCGAAGGCCCGTGCCGTGCAGTTCACGTCGTTCGACGGCGTCTATACCGAGTCGCTGACGCTGGACCAGGCGCTACGCCGGGACGTCCTTATCGCGACGCAGATGGAAGGCAAGCCGGTGACGCATGACCACGGTGGGCCGACGCGGCTCTACGTGGCACCCATGTACGGCTACAAGTCCCTGAAGTGGCTCAAGGGCATCAAGCTCACCGAAGAGCTCATTCCCGGCTACTGGGCGGGCCTGGGGTACGACCAGCACGCGTGGGTCGGGAAGTCGAACGGGCGCACCGATGCCCCAACGTGACGGGTCGCGACGTGATGAACCCCGACGTGATGGGTCCCCACCCGGCCCGCCTCTGGACGGTGCCGTCTCGGACGACGAGATCCTGCTGGAGCGGTTCACCGGAGCCGAACGGTTGATCCACCACATGACCGCACTGTGGATGCTGGTCTGCCTGGTGACCGCGGCGCTGCTGTACCTGCCGATGCTGTCGACGCTGGTGGGGCACCGGGAGCTGGTCAAGACCCTCCACGTGTGGTTCGGGTTCTCGCTGCCCGTGCCGATCGTGCTGGGTCTGCTCTCGCGCGCCTTCAGGGCGGACCTCAGGCGACTGAACAGGTTCGCCCCGCACGACTGGCAGTGGTTGCGGAGCGGCGACCGCAGAGTCGTGCGGTACGGGCGGGGCATCTATCCCGTGGGCAAGTTCAACGCGGGACAGAAGCTCAACGCCGCGTTCACCGCCGGCGCGATCCTGGTCATGCTCGGCACGGGCGAGATCATGACCTTCCCCGGCCCGTGGGGAGACCGGTGGCGGACGGGCGCCACCTTCGTGCACGACTGGCTCTTCCTCGCCATCGCGGTGGTGACGGTGGGGCATCTGTGGCAGGCGCTCCGGGACCGCGGCGCGTTGCAGGGGATGCTGACCGGAAGCGTTGATGCCGGCTGGGCGGCCCGGCACCACGCGGGCTGGGCGGAGGCGGTCCGTAAAACGTCCCGCGACGAGCCGAGTGCGCAGGTGGGGCGGGTGGCCGGGGATTCGGACGAACCCTCCGAAAAGGATCACTCAGAATTTGCCAAACGACCTCCCGGTATGTCTTGACTCTCCCGGCAAAAACGCTGGAATGGGGAATCGAGACGGGACGAGATGGTTCGGCCCGTACCCGCTCCCGTCTCGGCCGGCGGCATCCCCGTCCGCCGGAACCCCGTGCGCGGAGGTGTGCGCAGATGCCTGCACTGGCCGATCACCGGCGCGAGACCCGCGACGCACTCACACAGCGGCTCAGCGACGAGTTCACGACTTTCCCTAGGGACGCGGTCCACCGGTGCGTGGCCGACGTCCAAGCGTGCATGGCCCATCTGGGGCTGGAGGCCACGCCCGCCAGGGTCGAGCGGATGGCGCGGGAGCAGCTCACCGGGATCCTGAAGTCGGAGCCGCCCTCCGGGCGGGTCCCGGCGGCCGGACCCGACGGCTGACGTCCCGGACTTCGGTGACCTGGCCACCGTCCCCGCCGGATCTGAGAGGCTAGACGGGTGAGTCCCCGCAGCCGCCACCGCTCCTCCGGGGACCCGGGCCGGGACGGATCGACGCCCCCGGACGAGGTCTCGGCGATTTTCGACGGAATGCTGCGGCATGCCCGCGAACTGCTGGCGGTGCGCAGCCCCCTCGACGCCGAGCTCATCGTCAGCGAGATCCTCGGCTCCTGGTGGGGGCACCGCTTACCGGACGGGGACGTCGAGGAGGTCATCGGCGAGGCCCTCGTCGACTACGCGCACGCCGCCGGCACTCCGGCCGCGCTGGCCCTGCTGACGGGCATGGCCTACATGGGCACCCGCAGGCAGGCGGCCAAGGCCGAGCGCGCCGCCCTGGAGCTGATGGAGGGCGGCGTCGCCAGGCCGGGGTGGGCCGACCGCGTGGGGATGGTCGCCGCAGAGGGCTGCTACGTGTCCAGGGACGTCTTCGGCGACCAGGACTCCGTCATCTGCACCTACAGCTACGGCGGGGCAGACAGGCACGCCCTGGTCACCCTGGTCGACCGCAACAAGGCGGGTGCCGTGCAGACGGCGGGCGACGCGTCCGCCCCTGCCGGACGCCCGCCGGCGAGCGGGATGGTCAGGGACGCGTGGGTGTCGTCCCGGGTCGACAAGCTCCTCGACCACTGCCGCCGTGAGGGGCGCGACAACCCGCTGATGAGGTTCGAGGAACTCGACCCGCGCGACACCAAGGCGCTGCTCTGGAGCGCCCTGGATCTCACGGACGAGACCAATGATCCGCCGGTGAACGAGAACTTCGGCACCTACCACGCCTTCGTCCGGGCGCGGGTGGAGATCCTGCCGCCCGGCGGGCGGCTGCCCCAGCCGCCGGTGTACGGGGCCGACAGGCGCGCGACGATCGCCGCCCGGTTCCTCGCCTCGGACGAGGCGGAGGGCCTGTCGGACCGTTCGGCCGCCAGCCGTTGCGCCGACCTCATCATCGACTACGGCTGCGCCCACGACTTCGGGCGGCCGCTCCGCGTCAGCCCCGTCAAGAGCGAGATGTTCCTCCTCGACTGGCTGCCGAGAAAGGTTCTGCTGTCCCCGGCGGAACAAGAAGCCGTCCCCCACGTCCTGGCCGCGTGGGTGCGGTGGGCGGGCAAGCGCACGGGGCTTCCCGAAGAAGGCGTCAGGGCGACGTTGGACGCGCTCTGGGACGCCACCGGGAAGTTCGCCAAGGCGTACCGCGACCCGTCCGCATTCGGCCTCGACCGCGCCCTCGTCGACCGCCTGCTCCCCGACGGCGACCTGGAGGCCCTGCCGCGGCGGGCGTTCGCGCTGCCGTTCCTGTCCGGGGTCCACCGGCGGTCCGGGCGGCACGGGGTCATCGACCTGTCGAGACTGGACCCGGCCGACCCCGACGACCGCCGCGTCATCCTGGAGTTCGAGCACCCCGGCGCCGGCGAAGAACACCTCGCGGCGCACGAACGCCTCACAGACCGGCTGTGGCGCGGTGAGCCCCCGCAGCTGTGGGAGACCGCCCAGGCGCTCCTTGACGTCGGCTACGAGCGGCATGAGATCCTGCACCGGCTCATCGACGTCCTCGACCATCGCGGGGACGACCCGGAGGGCCTCCGCGAGGCACTGCGTGTCCTTCGTCACCAAGCCCCGCCCGAGTGAACTCCTGGTTTGCGCGCGGCGGTCCCGGCGACAATCATCGGGTCTCGGGCATGGTCTCGCGGGGGCACGGGGACCGGCCCCCGGTCGTAGGGAGTGATCTTGTTGGAGTGGTCCGAGTTCGCCCGGCGGCTGGGACGTGAGCTGGCCGGGCTCGAACGGGACACCATCCTCATCGTGCGCGAGCGCCTTGAGAGCCGCCACTACGTCCAGGCAATGCGCGAGCCCGACCGGCTCTACGCCGAGGCCGTCAGCAACAACTTCCTCGAAGGACCGCTGCTGCTCACCCCGGCCGACGAAGAGGTCATGAGCGAGGCGGGGTGGCGCCCGCCCACCGAGCCCGCCCCCCGCAACTGGTGGACGGAGCTGCCCGGATCGGGCATGCCGGGCGGGATGGCGGCGGTCACCGAGGCGGACTTCTCCCGGCTGGCGGACGTGATGGTCACCGCGCTGCGCGACGTCCAGGGCGTGCGGCGGCCGTCCGACCTGGTGTACGAGGCGTTCCACCGGCACGGGCCCGGCCTCATCGAGCTGCTCGACTTCGGCATCGACGTCGCCGACCTCAGCCGGGTGACGCAGCAGCGCTCCTCGTCCGGCCCGGCCCCCGG
>NZ_SMKM01000008.1 GCF_004348665.1 Actinomadura sp. GC306
CGCCCGGACTCCCCCCAGGAGGATCACGTGACCCGAGTCAGCCGCCGCAGACTGCTCGGCACAGGTGCGCTCACCGCCGCCGGAGCCGTCGCCTCCGCGGCCGCGGCGCCGGCCGCCGCCGCCCGCACCGCGCCCGCCGCCGCGCCCGCCACCGCCGACGTGGTGGTCGTCGGCGCCGGACTGTCCGGCCTGACCGCCGCCCGCGACCTCGTCGCCGCCGGGCGGTCGGTGCTCGTCCTGGAGGCCCGCGACCGGCCCGGCGGGCGCGTCTACGGGCTCCCGCTCGGCGACGGCACCACCACCGAGGGCGGCGCCGAGTTCATCGGCCCCACCCAGGACCGCATCGCCGCGCTCACCCGCGACATGGGCGTGGAGACCTTCCCGACCTACAACACCGGGAAGAACGTCTACTTCCGCAACGGCAAGCGGTCCCTGTACGAGACCGACGGCATCCTCGGCGCGGTCCCGCCGGACTGGGGCGTCATCGACCTGCAGATCGCGCTGCTGAAGCTCGGCGACATGATCAAGCAGGTGCCGGTCGGCGAGCCGTGGAAGGCCGCGAAGGCCGAGGAGTGGGACGCCCAGACGTTCTACACCTGGTCCCGGTCCAACTCGCTGAGCGGCGGCGCGCGGTTCCTGATGGACGCGTTCGCCTCCTCGACGCTGTCGATGCGCTCGCAGGAGGTGTCGCTGCTGTACCTGCTGCACTACGCCGCCGCCGCGGGCAACGAGACCACCCCCGGGACGATCGACCGGCTGATCAACACCAAGGGCGGCGCGCAGGAGTCCCGGTTCGCCGGGGGCCCGGAGCAGGTGCCGATCCGGCTGGCGGCGAGCCTCGGCGGGATCGTCCGCTACAACTGCCCGGTGCGGTCGATCGAGACCGGCCAGGACGGCGTGACCGTGACCGCGGACGGGATCACGGTGGCGGCCAAGCGGGTCGTGGTCGCGATGTCCCCGGCCATCGCCGACAAGATCGACTACTCGCCGGCGCTGCCCGCGAGCCGCGCGCAGCTGATGCAGCGGTACCCGATGGGCTCGATCGCCAAGTTCATCGGCGTCTACGACACGCCGTTCTGGCGGGCGGACGGCCTGACCGGGCAGGCGATCGCCGACAGCGGCGCGATCGACGCGACGTTCGACAACAGCCCGCCGGACGGGTCGCGCGGCATCCTGATGGGCTTCATGAACCAGGCCAACATCCGGCGGCTGGACGGCGCCACCGCGGACGAGATCCGCAGCGCGGGCCTCGCCTCGTTCACCAAGCTGTTCGGCGACAAGGCCGCGTCCCCCCGGATGACGGCGTTCCAGCGCTGGGACAACGAGATGTGGAGCGGCGGCGGCCCGACCGGCGTCGCCCCGCCCGGCGCGCTCACCGCCTTCGGGCCCGCGCTGCGCGCGCCGTGCGGCCGGATCCACTGGGCGGGCACCGAGACGTCCGACTACTGGACCGGCTACATGGACGGCGCCGTCCGCTCCGGCGAGCGCGCCGCCAGGGAGGTCCAGGCCGTCCTTTAGGCCGCGGGCCCGGGTCCGGCCGCCGCGCGGCGGCCGGACCCCGGGCGGGGAGGGCGCGCCTACAGGTCGGCGGCCATCTCCTTGACCTTCTCGACGAGGGCGAGGCGGCCCTTGTGGTCGCCCGCGATCGGGGAGACGTTCAGCGTGGTGACGCCGGACTCCTTCATCGCGGCGAGCCGCTCGCGGACGTGGCCCTCGGAGCCGATGAGCGACATCTTCTCCAGCAGCTCCTGCGGGACCTTGGCGGCGGCCTCGTCCTTCTTGCCGTCCAGGTACAGGTCCTGGATCTCCTCGGCCTCCTTCTCGAAGCCGTACCGGCGGGCCAGGTTGTTGTAGAAGTTCTTCCCCTTGGCGCCCATGCCGCCGATGTACAGCGCGGCCATCGGGCGGCCGAACTCCAGGTAGCCCTGCACGTCGTCGCCGATGGCGAGCGGGGACTGGCCGACGACGTCCAGCTCACCGAGGGCCGGGTCGCGCTTGGCCTTCCCGGCGGCCAGGGACTCGCCCCAGACGTCCTTGGCCTTCTCCGGCATGTAGAAGATCGGCTCCCAGCCGTTGGCGATCTCGGCGGTCAGCTCGACGTTCTTCGGGCCGATCGCGGCGACCATGATCGGGATGTCGGCCCGCACCGGGTGGTTGATGATCTTGAGGGCCTTGCCGAGGCCGGTGCCCTGCCCCTCCGGCAGCGGCAGCTGGTAGTGCTTCCCGTCGTGCTGGACGCGCTCGCGCCGCCACACCTTCCGGCAGATGTCGATGATCTCGCGGGTGCGGCCGAGCGGCGCGGTGTAGGGCACGCCGTGGAAGCCCTCGATGACCTGCGGGCCGGACGCGCCGATGCCGAGCGTGAACCGCCCGTCCGAGACGTAGTCGAGGCCGGCGGCGGTCTGCGCGATCGCGGTCGGCGTCCGGGAGTAGATGTTGAGGATGCCGGAGGCGATCTCCAGCCGCTGGGTCTTCGCGGCGATGTAGCCCATCTGGCTCACCGCGTCGAAGCTGTACGCCTCCGCGACATAGACGATGTCGAGGCCGGCCTTCTCGTAGTCGGCGAGCTCCTCGACGGTCTCCTTGAAACCGCCGGAGTAGCTGAGCGCCATCCCGATGCGCATCGACGTCCCTTCCCGTAACCGAATCTGATTCAGCCGAACGTAACCTACTCCGGCGGCCCGCCCGGGGCGAGGGTCAGCCGAAGGCCGGCCCGCGCAGCGCGGCCAGCACCGGCCCGTACAGCCCCGCGCGGATCTTCCCCACCGTCCCGCCGTTCTTGCCCGCCAGGGACGCCGCCCACTCGACCGCGGCGGGCAGCACCTCCGCCTCGGCGGCGGTGCGCTGGACGATCCCGGCCGCCTCCGCCTGCTCCGCCGTGTACCGGCGCCCGGTGAGCATCGCCTCGTGGGCGGTGCGCTTCGGCAGGCGCGCCTGGATCAGCGCGCTCATCCCGGGCGTGAAGGACATGCCGAGATCGACCTCGGGCAGGCAGAAGTAGCCGCGGTCCGTCCGCATGACGGCGAAGTCGTGGGCGAGGGCGAGCATCCCGCCGCCCGCGAACGCGTGCCCGTTGAGCGCGGCGACCGTGGGCATCGGCAGCGCCAGGACGCGGGCGTACAGGCCGTGGACGCGGCCCAGGTACTCCTCGAACCTGTCCTGGTTCGCGCCGAGCCAGTCGAGGTCGAGGCCGTTGGAGTAGAACTTGCCGGTCCCGACGGTGACGAGCGCGCCCGGCCCGTCGTTCTTCGCCACGGTGTCGAGCGCGCCCTCGGCGGCGCCGAGGAAGTCGGGGCTGAAGCGGTTCTCGCCCGCGTCGAAGCGCAGGACGTACACGTCCCCGTCGCGCTGGAGGTCGATCACGCGTCTCTCCTTCGTCCCTGCCCGGTGGCCGCCGGCGCGGACGCCCCGGGTGACGGCCCGTATGACGGTCCGTATGACGTCCGGCATATGCCAGGGTTCCTATGACATGCGTCATGGTCAACGCGAACACCCTATGATGAATGTCATAATCAGGCCATGGGGACCGACAGCCGGGAACGCATGGTGCGCAGCGCCGCCTTCCTCTTCCGCGAGCGCGGCTACAGCGGCACCGGCTTCCGCGACGTGATCGCGCACAGCGGCGCGCCGCGCGGGTCGATCTACCACCACTTCCCCGGCGGCAAGGCGCAGCTCGCCGAGGAGGCCGTGCGCTACGCCGGCGACTTCCTCAACGCCGGCATCCTCGCCGCCACCGAGGGCGGCGACCCCGCGTCCGCCGTGGACGCCTTCGTCGGCTGGTGGCGGCAGGTCCTGATCAAGAGCGAGTTCCGCGCGGGCTGCCCGGTCGTCGCCGTGACCGTGGAGAGCCACGACGAGGCCCCGCAGCTCGCCAAGGCCGCCGCGGCGGCGTTCGGCCGCTGGCAGGACACCCTCGCCACCGGCCTCGGCAACGCCGGGGTCGCCGACGACCGCGCCGCCCGCCTCGCCCGGCTGATCGTCGCCGCGGTCGAGGGCGCCACGATCCTGTGCCGCGCGCACCGCGACGTCGCCCCCCTCGACGACGTCGTCACCGAGCTCAAGGACATGACCCGCAAGGCGGTGCGGGAGGGCTAGGAGTCCCCGGCGGCCAGCTCCGCGACGGCCCGCAGCGCCAGGACGTACGACATCGTGCCGAAGCCGGCGATGGTGCCGGTCGCGACGCCCGCGACGACGGAGGTGTGGCGGAACTCCTCGCGCGCCGCCGGGTTGGTGATGTGCACCTCGATGAGCGGCGCGTCGAGCTGGGCGAGCGCGTCGCGCAGCGCGTACGAGTAGTGGGTGAAGGCGGCCGGGTTCAGCACCACCGGGACGCGCTCGTCGGCGGCCTCGTGCACCCAGCGCAGCATCTCGGCCTCGTCGTCGGTCTGCCGGACCTCGACGTGGAGGCCGAGGCGGCGGCCGGTGTCGCGGCACAGGTCGGCCAGCTCGTGGAAGCCGGTCGTCCCGTACTTGTCGGGCTCGCGGGTCCCGAGGCGGCGCAGGTTGGGCCCGTTCAGCACGAACACGCGGGTCATCGGGTGATCTCCCGGTAGGCGGCGGCCAGCAGTTCCTCGGCGGGGGCCTCCAGGCGGCCCGGCTCGGCGATGCCGTCGAGGACGACGAAGCGGAGCGTGGCGCCCCGGGACTTCTTGTCGATGCTCATGGTGGCGCGCAGGCCGGGCCATTCGGCGGCGTAGGAGACCGGCAGGCCGACGGAGGCCAGCACGTCGCGGTGCCGCCGGACCGCGCCGGCCGGGAGGCGCCCGGCGAGCCGCGCCAGCTCGGCGGCGTAGACCATGCCGATCGCGACGGCGTGGCCGTGCCGGAACCGGTAGTCCTCCGCCTTCTCGATGGCGTGGGCGAGGGTGTGGCCGTAGTTGAGGATCTCCCGCAGGCCGCTCTCCTTCAGGTCGGCGGACACCACGTCCGCCTTGACCTGGACGGCGCGCTCCACCAGCTCGCGGGTGTGCGGGCCGTCCGGGGACGCGGCGCCCGCCGGGTCGTCCTCGACCAGCTCCAGGATCTTCGGGTCGGCGATGAACCCCGCCTTGATGATCTCGGCGAGGCCGCTGATGTAGTCCTCGCGGGGCATCGTCGGCAGCGTGGCCAGGTCGCACAGCACCCCGGCCGGCGGGTGGAACGCCCCGACGAGGTTCTTGCCCTCCGGGACGTTGATGCCGGTCTTGCCGCCGACCGCCGCGTCGACCATGCCGAGCAGCGTCGTCGGGACCAGCACCGCCCGCACGCCCCGCAGCCACGACGCCGCGGCGAACCCGGCGAGGTCGGTGGTCGCGCCGCCGCCGACGCCGACGACGACGTCCGTGCGGGTCATGCCGGCCTGGGCGAACGACGACCAGAGGCCCGCGAGGACACCGACCTCCTTGGCGGCCTCCCCGTCCGGGACGGGCAGCGCGTGCACGGTGTACCCGGCCCGCTCCAGCGCGCCGCGGACGGGACGGGCGATCTCCGGCAGCCCCTCGGCGTGGACGACGGCGACCGTGCGGGCGCGCTCGCCGACCATCGCGGGCAGCTCGCCGAGGACCCCCGTCCCGATGACGACGTCGTACGGGTCGGCCCCGCCCACGTGCACCCGCGCCTGCGTCACGCGTCCCCCAGAGCGGTGATGATCTCGTCCACGACGTCGGCGGGCTCGCGGCCGTCCGTGTCGACCTGCACGGTGCCGAGCCGCTCGTAGACGGGCAGGCGCTCCTCCAGGAGCTTGCGCATCTGGCTGCGCGGGTTGAGGACCAGCAGCGGCCGCGCCGACGCGAGCCCCACCCGCTTGATCGCCTCCGACAGCCCGACCCGCAGGTAGACCACGGTCTGCCCGGCGAGCGCCTGCTGCGTCTCCGCCGCGAGGATCGCGCCGCCGCCGAGCGCGACGACGCCCTCGTGCTCGGCCAGCGCCGCCGCGACGGCCGCGCGTTCCAGCTCGCGGAACCGCTCCTCGCCGTCGTCGATGAAGATCTCGCCGATCGGCTTGCCCGCCGCCCGCTCGACGTCGGCGTCGGTGTCGCGCAGCGCGACGCCGAGCCGCTCGGCGAGCGCGCCGCCGATCGTGGTCTTGCCGGAGCCGGGCGGCCCGATGATGACTGCCTTCGGTCGCATGGTCAGCGGATCCAGTTCACTTGGCGGGCGTTCACTTGACGGGCAGCGAGGACAGGTATCCCCGCAGGTTGCGGGCGGTCTCCTCGGCGGAGTCGCCGCCGAACTTCTCCAGCGCCGCGTCCGCGAGGACCAGCGCCGCCATCGCCTCGGCGACGACTCCGGCGGCGGGCACGGCGGTGACGTCGCTGCGCTGGTTGATGGCCTTGGCGGGCTCGCCGGTCCGCACGTCGATGGTGTCGAGGCGGCGCGGCACGGTCGAGATCGGCTTCATCGCGGCCCGGACCCGCAGCACCTCGCCGGTCGTCATGCCGCCTTCGACGCCGCCGGCGCGGTTCGTCCGCCGCCGGACGCCGCCGGGGGTGCCGTCGATCTCGTCGTGCGCGCGCGAGCCGGGGCGCCGCGCGGTGGTGAACCCGTCGCCGAGCTCGACGCCCTTGATCGCCTGGATGCCCATCAGGGCCCCGGCGAGCCGCGAGTCGAGGCGGCGGTCCCAGTGGACGTGGCTGCCGAGGCCGGGCGGCAGCCCGTAGGCGAGGACCTCCACGACGCCGCCGAGGGTGTCGCCCGCCTTCTTGGTGTCGTCGATGTGCGCGACCATCGCCGCCGAGGCCGCCTCGTCGAAGCAGCGCACGGGGCTCTCGTCGACCCGGGCGAGGTCGCCGGGGCCGGGCAGGACGCCTTCGGGGGCGGCGACCTCGCCGAGCGCGATCACGTGGCTCAGCACGTCCACGCCGAGGGCCTGCTTGAGGAACGCCTTGGCGACCGTGCCGAGCGCGACCCGCGCCGCCGTCTCCCGCGCGCTCGCCCGCTCCAGCACCGGCCGGGCGTCGTCGAAGCCGTACTTCTGGATGCCGGCGAGGTCGGCGTGACCGGGCCTCGGCTGGGAGAGCGGGGCGTTGCGCGCCTGGGCGGCGAGGACCTCGGCGTCGACGGGGTCTGCCGACATGACCGTCTCCCACTTCGGCCACTCGGTGTTGCCGACCTCGATCGCGACCGGGCCGCCGAGGGTCACCCCGTGCCGGACGCCGCCGACGATCGTCACCTGGTCCTGCTCGAACTTCATCCGGGCGCCCCGCCCGTGCCCGAGCCGGCGGCGGCGCAGTTCCTCGGCGATCTCCCCCGAGGTCACGCGCACACCGGCCGGCAGCCCCTCCACGATCGCGGTCAGGGCCGGGCCGTGGGACTCCCCCGCAGTCAACCAGCGCAGCATGCCCCGATCCTATTGACTCCGCGCCCCCGCCCGTGCCGCCGTCCACCATCTGAGAGGCTCGGCGGCGGAGGTGGGGGCGATGAGGGAAGAGCTGCTCGCCCAGGCGCGGGGATGCGCGGAGCTGGGGTCGCCGATGTACGCGGAGCTGCTGGCGCGGGCGGCGGACGACCCCGGCGGGGCCGTGGCGGGGGTGCTGGACGGGCGGCCGGAGCCGGCGTCGGTCCTGCGGATGCTGGGGACGGTGCACCGGCTCGTCCTGGAGGGCCGGGCGCCGGACCTCGCGGCGCACTACCCGACCGCGGGCGGGACGGCGGACCCGCTCGCCGCCTGGCCGGCGTTCCGCGCGGTGCTGGCCGAGCACGCGGCGGAGATCCGGGAAGGGCTCGGCGACCCGCCGCAGACGAACGAGGTCGGCCGGGCGTCCCCGCTGGTCGGCGGGCTGCTCTCGGTGGCCGCGGCGACGGGCCTGCCGGTCAGGCTGCTGGAGCTCGGCGCCAGCGCGGGCCTGAACCTGCGCGCGGACCACTTCCGGTTCCGGCACGGGAGCGGCGCGTACGGGCCCGAGTCGCCGGTCGTGCTGGAGGACGCCTGGCGGGGCCTTCCCCCGGTGGACGCGCCCCTCGCCATCGCCGAGCGGCTGGGGTGCGACCCGTCCCCGCTGGACCCGGCGGCGCCGGACGCGCAGCGGCTGCTCCTGTCGTACGTATGGCCCGACCAGGCGGCACGGGTGGAGCGGCTGCGGGCGGCGTTCGAGGTGGCCGCGCGGGTCCCGGCGACGGTCGTGCGGGCCGGCGCCGCCGACTTCCTGGCGGACCTGGCCCCGGAGCCGGGCGTGGCGACGGTCGTGTGGCACTCGACGATGTGGGCCTACCTGGGCGAGGACGAGGCGGCCCGGCTCCGCGGCCACGTGGAGCGCGCCGGGGCGGCGGCCACCCCGGACGCACCGGTCGCGCACCTGTCCTTCGAGGGCCGCGTGCCGTCCCGCCTGGACGCCACGCAGGTGGTGACGCTGCGCCTGTGGCCGGACGGAGGCGAGACCGTCCTCGGTCAGGGCCCGGCCCACGGCCTGCCCCTCACCTGGTTCTAGCGCCCCGGGAGCCCGGTCGATCGCGGTCGTCACCGGAGACGACCCCGGCAGGCTCTCCGGCGGGCGGCCTACCGGCGGACGACGTTCAGCTCGACGCCGCCGACGATGCGGCCGCGCAGCACCTCGGCGAGCCGGTCGGAGACGCGCTGCACGGTGCGGCGCTCGTCGTGGCCGGGGACGACGGCGAACCGGACGGCGACGTCGGCGGACGTGCCCTGGGTGACGCGGACCCCGGTCACCGACTGGTCGGTGCCGAACGCGGCCTCCACGGCGGCGAGGACGTCGGGGTCCTCGTGCGGCGCCGGGATGGGGCGGCCCTCGGCGAGCAGGTGCAGGCGCAGGCCGTCCACGGCGAACGGGACGGGGCCCGCCACGTCCACGACCAGGGCGTCGGCGCCCTCGTCGAGGGTGGCGCGGCACGCCTCCTCGGCGCGGACGGCGACGGGACGGGCCTCGGCGCGCCACGCCTTCATCGTCTCGGTGCAGGTGAAGCCGAGCACGCCGCGCCGGCCGTCGTCGCCGATCAGCGTGGGCAGCGCCATGTCGCTCGACTTCTCACGGCGCAGCCCGCCGGGGGGCACGTCCTCCTCCTCGGTGAGGACGGCCACGACGGGCACCAGCAGCCGCGCCTTGCGCAGCCGGTGCAGCACCGTGTGGACGGCGACGCGCCCCGCCGCGTACCCGGCGAGCGCCTCGCACAGCCGGGGGTCGGCGGCGCCGTCGTCCTCGGGGAACTGTGGTTGGGGAATCGTCAGTCCGGACACGCCAGGAAGGCTATAGCCTCCGCCGGGCACCGTGGGTGACTATCCGGGCACGATCCGGCTTCGGGCTACCCGCCGAGGTCGGCGATGGCCGCGACGGTGCCGCCGCCGGACGGCCCCTGGTGGACGGCCGCGACCGACACGAACACCGCGGGGTCGCCCGTGACGGACGCCGCGACGCCGCCGACGCACGCCTTGATCTGCCGGTGCCAGTGCACGTCGGAGTCGTCCAGCATGATGTTGCGGCGCCCCCGGACCGAGCCGCTCGGGTCGGCCTCGCACTTGATGAACACGTTGACGAGCCGGTCGCCGAGGTCGGCGGTGCGGGGCCGCTCGGGCAGGTCGAGGCCGGTGGTCCGGATCGCGTCCCAGACGCCGTCGGCGTCGAGTGCGTCCTTCATCACACCGTGCCCGGCGCGGTACCGGCCGCCGATGCCGCGCACGTTGCCGACGACGACGATCTGCGCCCGGTCGAGCTCCACGCCGGACGAGCAGGAGGCCACCGACGAGTACAGCGACAGGTCCTTGTGGATCTGCCCGGCGGAGGGCGGCTCGATCTCGCCGAGCGCCACGGCGATACCGAGGGCCGTCGTGGAGTTGGAGATGTCCATCGATTTGAGGGTGTCCTCGGTGACGACGTCGCGGCCCCGGGACTTGGCGTCGTTGATGGTTTCGAGGGTGAGCAGCGGCGTCTTGGTCTGGACGTAGTGGACGTCGGCGGGGTCGTCGATCCCGGCGGTCTTCATGGCCTCGCGGACGCCGGCGGCGACGGTCTCGACCATCGCGGGACGCCCGATGTCCTCGGGCCGGATCACGTCGCTCATCGCGACGCCGGCCGAAAGGCGCGGCTCGTCCGTCTTGGGCGCTTTCGCCGGGTCGACGGTGGCGAACACGGTGGCGTGCGGGCTGAGGACGCCGTCGGTGCCGCCCGACCACACCAGCGGGACGCGCCCCACCTCGTCCGCCGGGCGGGTCCCCTTCTCGATGAGCACCTCGCGGAACGCGCGGTCGGCCAGCAGGCGGGTGTAGTCGTTCACGCCGCCGTTGCCCTCGGTCTTGCCGACGACGGCGAGCACCCGGTCGGCCTCCAGGACGCCGTCGTCGATCAGCCGGGCGAGCCCGGACGCGTCGGTCACGCTCTCGATGGGGATCTTGCGGACTTCGATCGGATCGGGCACGTCATCGCTCCTCAGCTGCTCTGGTCACTCGGTGTCTACCCCGGTCACGCCTCGACGACCGTTCCGGCGGCGCCGCGGGCGGCGTCGCCCAGCCGCGCCAGCGACGCGATCGCGGCGCGCCGCCCGCCCGCGGCGACGAACCGCCGCACCGCCTCCACCTTCGGGCCCATGCTGCCGCCGGCGAAGTGCCCGGCCGCGGCGAGCCGGGCCAGCTCCGCGGCCGTCGTCCGGTGCAGGGGCCGCTCGTCCGGGGTGCCGTACCCGGTCATCGCGTGCTCCACGTCGGTCGCGATGACCAGGACGTCGGCGCCGAGCCGCCGGGCGAGCAGCTCGGCCGCGAGGTCCTTGTCGACGACGGCCTCGACGCCGCGCAGCGTCCCGCCGGCCCGCACCACGGGCGCGCCGCCGCCCCCGGCCGCGACGACGATGTGGCCGGCGTCCAGCAGGGCCGCCGCGGCGCCGGCGTCCAGGATCTCCAAAGGCTCCGGCGAGGCGACGACGCGCCGCCAGCCGCGCTCCCCGAACGGCCGCCACACCTCGCCGCGCTCCATCGCGGACCGTGCCTGCCTCTCCGGGAAGTAGCGCCCTACGGGCTTGGCCGGGTCGGCGAACCCGGGGTCGGCCGCGTCCACGAGCGTCCGGGTCACGATCGTCGCCACCGGGCGGGACGCGCCCCGCGCGGCCAGCGCCCGCTCCAGCGCGTTCATGATCATCACGCCGACGGTGGCCTGGGTCTGCGCGCCGCACCAGTCCAGCGGGACGGGCGGGACCACGCCCGCCGCCAGCCGGTTCTTGATCAGCAGGTTGCCGACCTGCGGGCCGTTGCCGTGCGTGAGCGCGACCCGGGCGCCCGCCGCGACCAGGTCCGCGACCGGGGCCATCGCCCGCTCGATCGCCGCCGCCTGGGCGTCCGGCGTGGCACTGCCGTCCGACGCGGTCATTGCGTTGCCGCCGAGGGCGATCATGACGCGCGCGCCGCCGGGCGTCCCCCCGCCTGTCCAGGTCACGCGCCGAACGCTAGCCGCGCCGGGGGGCGGCGCTCACGGGCGAAAATCGCCCAACGGGCGCGGTTTCTTCGGCACTTCTCCCCCGGCGCGCTTCAGCGGCGCGCGCCGAGGCCCGCGAGGCGCTCGACGGCCGCGTCGATGACCTCGTCCCGCTTGCAGAACGCGAACCGGACGAAGTGCGCGCCCGCCTCGGCGTCGTCGTAGAACACCTGGGAGGGGATCACGACGACGCCCGCCTTCTCCGGCAGGGCGCGGGTCAGCTCGATCCCGTCGGTGAACCCCAGCGGCCGGATGTCGGCCTGCACGAAGTAGGTGCCCTGCGGCCGGAACGCGGTGAACCCGGCGGCCTCCAGCCCGGTGACGAGGCGGTCCCGCTTGGCCTGCAGCGACCCGCACAGCTCCTCGACCCAGGGGATCTCGTTGGCCAGCGCGTACGCGGCGGCGCGCTGGTAGGGCGCGCTGACCGCGTAGGTGAGGAACTGCTTCACCGTCTGGACGGCGCGGATGTGCGCTGCGGGCGCGGTCACCCACCCGGTCTTCCACCCGGTGACGGAGAACGACTTGCCCGCGGACGACACCGCCACCGTCCGCTCGCGCATCCCGTCGAGCGTGGCGAGCGGGATGTGCTCGGTGCCGTCGAACGTAAGGTACTCGTAGACCTCGTCGGTGATCGCGACCAGGTCGTGCTCGCGGCAGACGTCCGCGATGGCCTCCAGCTCGGCGCGGGTGAACACGGTCCCGGCCGGGTTGTGCGGCGAGTTGACGAGGATCGCCCGCGTGCGCGGGCCGACCGCGGCGCGCAGCTCGTCGGGATCGAAGGTGAACCGGCCCTCCACCGGGCGCAGCGTCACCGGCCTGCGGACCGCCCCGGCGAGCGCGATGACGGCGGCGTAGGAGTCGTAGTAGGGCTCGAACACGATGACCTCGTCGCCCGGCCCGGCCAGCGCCAGCACCGACGCCGCGATCCCCTCGGTGGCGCCCACGGTCACGAACACCTCGGTGGCGGGATCGTACGACAGCCCGTACCGCCCGAGCCGCTGCGCGGCGACGGCCTCCCGCAACTCCGGCAGCCCAGGGCCGGGCGGGTACTGGTTCGCCCCCGACCGGATCGCCTCCACGGCGGTGTCCAGCACGGCCTTCGGGCCGTCCTCGTCGGGGAACCCCTGGCCGAGGTTGATCGAACCGGTCCGCACGGCGAGCGCCGACATCTCGGCGAAGATCGTCTCACCGAATCCCTGCATGCGCGCAACAAGAGGCTCACCCACGCCGCCACCCTAAGCCCCACCGCATCCGTTGACTTGCGGCGTGTTGCCCTTATGGAGCGCTCCATAAGGGCAACACGCCGCAAGTCAACGAGGAGTTGGGCGGGGTGGGAGTTACGGGGTCAGGCGGGTTTTCATGATCTTGCCCATCGCGTTGCGCGGGAGGGAGTCGACCAGGTGTACCGCGCGGGGGCGCTTGTGGACCGACAGGCTGTCCGCCACGAAGTCGATCAGCTGCTTCTCGCCGACCCCGTCGGCCACCACGTAGGCGGTCACCTGCTCGCCCAGGTCGTCGTGCGGGGTGCCGACCACGGCGGCCTCGCGGACGGCGGGATGCGCGAGCAGCGCGTTCTCGATCTCGCCCGCGCCGATCCGGTAGCCGCCGCTCTTGATGAGGTCGGTGGACGCGCGGCCGACGATGCGGTGCCAGCCGTCCGGGCCGATCGTCGCGATGTCGCCGGTGCGGAACCAGCCGTCCGCGGCGAACGACTCGGCGGTGGCGTCGGGGCGGTTGAGGTAGCCCTTGAACAGCAGCGGCGCGCGGACGTGCAGCTCGCCTGGCGTCTCCCCGTCGTGCGGGACGGGCGCGCCGTCCTCGCCCCTCAGCCGGGTCTCGACGCCCTGTAGCGGCGTGCCGACGTGGCCGGGGCGGCGGTCGCCGTCGGCGCGCGCGCTGACCGTGATCAGGGTCTCGGTCATGCCGTAGCGCTCGACGGGGCGGTGCCCGGTGAGATCGGCGAGCCGCTCGAAGACGGGCACGGGGAGGGGGGCGCTGCCGGAGACGAGCAGCCGCGCGCCGCGCAGCGCCCGCGCGGCGGACGGGTCGGCCGCCGTCCGCGACCAGACGGTGGGGACGCCGAAGAAGAGGCTCCCGCCGTCGTCCCGCGCCGCGGCCGCGTACGCCTCGGGCCGCGGGCGGCCCGTGTGGACGAGCGGCGATCCCACGCGCAGCGGCCCGAGGACCCCGAGGACCAGGCCGTGCACGTGGAAGAGCGGGAGCCCGTGGACGAGGACGTCGCCGGGCGTCCACGCCCAGGCTTCGGCGAGGGCGTCCAGGCCGGCGGCTATCGCGCCCCGGGAGATGAGCACGCCCTTGGGGGCGCCGGTCGTCCCGCTGGTGTAGAGGATCATCGCCGTCGCGCCGGCGTCCGCTCCGCCCCGCTCGCTGCCGTTGCGCGGGAGCGTGTCGACCGGGATCCGCGGCGGGTCCCCCTCGGCCGGTTCGACGTCCCCGGCGGCCAGCAGGAGGCTCGCGCCGGAGTCGCCGAGGATGTGGGCGCGTTCGGCGGGCCCGGAGTCGGGCGGGATCGGCACCACCGGCACGCCAGCGAGGACGCCGCCGACGACCGCCGCGGCCGTCTCCAGCGTCGCCGTGGCGTGCACCGCGACGGAGTCCGCGCCGCGGATCTCGGCGGCGACGGCCGACGCCCAGCCGAGCAGCTCGTCGCGCGGCAGGTCCCGCCCGGCGATCCGCACCGGGCCGCCCGCGTCCCTGAGCAGGTCCATCACTCGCCCCTCTCCCTCTGGTCCATCTCGTCCAGCCAGGCCGGCGCCCGTCGTAGCGTGCTCGCCGAGCAGGGCGGCGCGGTGTGCTCGCGCGGCGGCGCGCCGTCGAAGCGCAGCGGCGGCCCCGGCAGCCCGATCCGCCCGAGCCGCGGATGGCCCGACCTCGATGACGAGGCCCTGCGAGCGGCAGTATGCCGTCCGCCCCCGGCCGGCGGTGAACCGCCCGGCCCCGCCGTCAGCGGCGCAGCGCGGTCGCCCGCTCCACGCGCGACAGCTTCTCGGGGTTGCGGACGAAGTACAGCCCGGTGATGAGGCCGCCCTCGACCCGCAGCGCCACGGCGCCGTGGAGTTCCCCGTCCATGCGCAGGAGGAGGCCCGGCCATCCGTTGAGCCGGACCGGCACGCCGGTGAACGGGGCGGGCGCCCTTCTCCACCCGGCGGTGAGGAGCCGCGCCACCTTCCCGGCCCCGGTGACGGGCCGCGGCACGGCCTTCGCGACGCCGCCGCCGTCGCTCATGAGGACGACGTCCGGGGCGAGGACGTCCAGCAGGCCCTGCAGGTCGCCGGTCTCGGCCGCCCGCTGGAACGCCTGGACGGCGGCCCGGGTGTCGTCCGGGGACGCGGTGTCGCGCGGGCGCCGGGCGGCGACGTGCGAGCGTGCCCGGTGCGCGATCTGGCGGACGGCCGCCGGGGTCTTGCCGACGGCTTCGGCGATCTCGGCGTAGGGGACGTCGAACACCTCGCGCAGCACGAACACCGCCCGCTCGACCGGGCCGAGCGCCTCCAGGACCAGCAGCATCGCCATCGAGACGCTGTCGGCCAGCACGACGTCCTCGGCCACGTCCGGCGTGGTCAGCAGCGGTTCGGGCAGCCATGGGCCGACGTAGGACTCGCGGCGGCGGCCGAGCGTGCGCAGCCGGGTCAGCGCCTGCCGGGTGACGATCCGCACCAGGTAGGCGCGCCGGTCCCGGACCGTGTCGAGGTCGACGCCGACCCACCGCAGCCAGGTCTCCTGCAGGACGTCCTCGGCGTCGGCCGCCGAGCCGAGCATCTCGTAGGCCACGGTGAACAGCAGGTCGCGGTGGGCGACGAAGGTGCCGGTGGCGGACTCCATGCCCACAAGACTCCACTCCCGGCCGCGGTGTGACATCCGGGTCCGGTGGCCTGCGTCACGTCCACTTCCCGTCACAGGGACGGGGCGTCCGGCATCTCATGCGTGACCGTCCGTCCTACCGGGAGCACCTGTGAACACCACGCTCTGGATCGCCGCCGGACTGCTCGCCGCGGTCGCCCTGGCCGGCGGCGTCAGCAAGACGTTCGTCCCCAAGGAGAAACTGGCCGCGCACCGCGGCGGCGAGTGGACCGGGCACGCGTCCACCGGCTTCGTGAAGACCCTCGGGGTCCTTGAGCTGCTGGCCGCCGCCGGCCTGATCCTGCCCGCCGCGCTGGACGTCGCGCCGGTGATGGTGCCGGTGACCGCCGTCTGCTGGGTCCTGCTCATGGCCGGCGCGATGATCACCCACGGACGCCTCGGGCAGTTCGGCCTCGCGACGCTGAACGCCGGCTATCTCGCCGTGGCGGTCTTCGTCGCCGCCGGCCGCTTCGCCGTCGAGCCCTTCACCGGCTGACCGCGGCCGACGGAAAACCACTGGCGCGATGATCTTCACTGCTGCCAGCATCGGCGCATGACCGTCGCGCGCGTGGACATGCTCGGCCGGCAGCTCGACATCGCCTGGGCGCTGTTCGAGTACCACCTCGACGGCCTCGACGACGCGCTCTGCCTCTGGGAGCCCGAACCGTACTGCTGGACCGTCCGCCCCGGCGCCGCCGGACGCTGGATCGCCGACTGGGAGGCGCCGGAGCCCGATCCCGTCCCGGCCGTCACGATCGGCTGGGTGACCTGGCACATCGGCTACTGGTGGACGACCACGCTCGGGCACTGCTTCAAGGGCGGCGCACCGGAGCGCGAGGAGATCACCTGGCCGGGCGGCGCCGAGGCCGCGGCCCGCTGGCTGCGCGGGCTGCACGAGGAGTGGCGGACCGCGCTGGCCGGGCTGGACGACGCCGGCCTCGACTCCGCCGACCGGACCGCCGGGCTCCCGTGGGCGGCGGAGCTGACGATGGGCGACGTGGCCGGCTGGGTGAACGTCGAGCTGACCAAGAACGTCGCCGAGATCGGCCTCCTGCGCAACCTCCACGGCGCGCGCCGCGCCGCCGCGGACCGCTGACCGGGACGGGGCGACGGGCGGCCGGGTGCGTCGTCCGGCCGGGCGGCTTTCGCATCCCATGACACGAGAATGCGATCTGCCCCATATCGTGCCATTTTAGAATGGTTCGGCAAGCCAAAAAGGTAAACAATTTCCACTTGAAGTGTCGGTGGATTCCTTTAAGGGAATCATGGTTTCGTCTACAGCGGGAGCGTGAAGGGCAAGAGCTTCACAGGCTCTCGCTTCCAGCCCATCCCGAGACCCAGGAAAGTGGGAAATTCCCGAATGCCAACCAAGAGAACGGCCACCCGACTCACCAGGCGCCCGGCACTCGCCGTGCTCGGCGCCGCACTGGCCGGCGCCGCCGTCCTGGCGGTGCCGCCGGCCGCCGGCGCCGACCCCACCCCGGCGACCTCCGACAAGTGGGGCGTCATCAGCCGCAACACGATCGGCTCCCCGAGCGCCTACCTGCGCGACGGGCCCTTCGGCCGCACGACCGACACGCCCTCGGCCCGGCAGCAGCCCCCCTACGGCCAGGGCAGCCTGCAGATCATCGTCGGAGACGGCACCGAGAAGATCGCCTACGGCAACGAGACGAACTTCGACGGCCTGGAGATCTCCGACATCACCGACCTGTCGTACTGGGTGTTCGCCGGCGTCGACAGCCTCGACGGGGTCTCGCTGCCCGTGATCCAGCTGGAGGTCGACCCCAACCTGACCGAGGGCGTGAACTACTCCAGCCTGAACTACCTGCCCGACAGCTCCACCGCGCCCTCGGCTCCCGCGACCCGCGCCCCCAACGTGTGGCAGCCCTACGACGCGACCGCCGCAGGCAACGCGTGGTACGCCACCGGGGCCACGGGCACCTCGATCGGCTGCACGCTCGCGTCACCGTGCACGTTCGACGAGCTGCAGACCCGGCTGCCGGACGCCGAGGTCTCCTACAGCCTGGCCATCTCCAAGGGCAGGGACAACGCCTTCATCGGGGCCGTGGACGGCCTCCGGGTCAACAACCTGGTCTACGACTTCGAGCGCCTCGGAGTCTTCATGAAGGCGCCGTTCCCGGCGTACTGACCGACCGGGCCCCGTACGCCTGACGGCCGCCGCCCCCATGCGGACCTCCTCGACCGCATGGGGGCGGCGGCCGTCATCCTGTGTTCCGTCAGTCGAGGACGGCGGCGACGGCCTCGATCTCCACGAGCTGCTCGTCGTACCCCAGCACGGTGACGCCCATCAGCGTGCTGGGGACGTCATGGTCACCGAACGCGTCCCGCACCATCTCCCAGGCCGTCACGAGGTCGGCCTGGCTGCCGGACGCGACGAGCACCCTCGTGCTGATGACGTCATCCAGGGACGCGCCGGCGTCCTTCAGGGCGGTCCGCATGTTCTCGACCGCCTTGGCGGCCTGCCCGGCGTAGTCCCCGGGCGCCGCCGTCGATCCGTCCTCGTCCAGCGGGCAGGCCCCGGCGAGGAAGATCAGGCGGGCCTCCGCGGGAGCCGTCGCCGCATAGGCGTACTCGGCGACGTCGGAAAGTGAAGACGAACGGATCAAAGTAACGGCACGACCCACGGCGGTTTCCTTTCACATCTGGTCCAGGCATGATCATCGCGCTGAAAAACACGCGGTGCCCGGATGGTCAACGAAACCGGCGATCAATAAGTGTCCAGCGGCGTGGGAGCGCCACCGGAAAGCCGGGGATAACCGGGGCCCCGGTCGAAGAAGGGAGCGGGCCCCCGGCCGGCGCGCAGGCGTTCGCGCAGCGCCGTGGTCGCCGCCTCGTCCACCGTGCCGCCGGCGAGGACGACGCCGTAGTCGGTGCGGGCGCCTTCGGCGGAGACCTTGCCGTCGCGGACGTCGGCGGCCACGCGGGCCGGGTCGCGGTCCAGGGGGTCGCCCCAGCCGCCGCCCCCGGTGGTCCGGATGCGGATGACCTGGCCGGCCCCGACCGGGTGGTCGTCCACGAGCCCGTCCATCTCCACGCCGTCGATGTCGACGCGGAAGGGGCGTCCCGCGCGGCCGCCGTTGACGCCCCAGCACGACAGGATCGAGCGGTCGGCGATCGACATGAAGCTCGCGTCGCGGAGCATCCGGATGTGCTTGTCGTAGCCGAGGCCGCCGCGGTACTCCCCCGGGCCGCCGGAGTCGACGGCCAGGCCGAGTCGCTCGACGACGAACGGCCAGCGGGCCTCCGCGAACTCGGCGGGGATGTTGCGGGAGTCGGGGACGACGTGGATGGTGTCCTCGCCGTCGGCGTAGTAGCGGCCGCCGGAGCCGCCGCCGAGGACCTCGCGCATCAGGTACGGGCCGCGGTCGTCCGCGCCGTAGACGCCGGTGTAGCGGATCGTCTCCTGGTCGGCGGGCATCCGGCCGCCGGTGGCCTTGGCCAGGACGCCCGCGAGGACGCCGAGCAGCCGCAGGATGACGAACGTGCGGGCGTTGGTCGGGGCCGGGAAGACGGGCGTGAGGAGGGTCCCCTTCTCCGGGAACCGCATCTCGATGAGCGGCACCACGCCCTCGTTCACGTCGAGTTCGGCGGCGCGCTCGGGGGTGTCGGCCAGGTTCCGCAGGACGGGCGCCAGCCACTTCTTCAGGAACACGCCGTCCGCGTAGTCGCCCGCGTGGTTGATCGGGCCCTTGGCCTGCGGCGACGTGCCGGTGAAGTCGATGACCAGGGGGACGTCGGCGGACTTGTCGACGGTCAGCGTGATGCGCTGGGTGTGCAGGCGGGGCGGGTCGACGCCGTCGTGCTCGGCGTAGTCCTCCCAGGCGAACGTCCCGTCCGGGATCTTGGCCAGCAGCTCGCGGCGGAACGTCTCGGTCGTCCTGTCGATGATGGCGTCGAAGCACGCCTCGACGTCCGCGCGGCCGTAGCGGGCGAACAGCTCGGCGAGGCGCCGGGCGCCCATCAGGCAGGCCGAGCACTCGGCGTCCAGGTCGCCCGCGAGGGAGTCGGGCATCCGCGAGTTGCGGGTCATGATGGTCAGCGCGGCCTCGTTCGGGACGCCCCGGTCCCACAGCTTGATCGGGGGGACCATCAGGCCCTCCTCGAACGCGCTGCGGGCGTGGCTCGGCATCGACCCCGGGACGGCGCCGCCGATGTCGTCGTGGTGCCCGAACGCCTGCACGAACGCGACGACCTCGCCGCCGTGGAACACCGGGACCGTCACGCACAGGTCGGGCAGGTGCCCGATGCCGCCTTCCGACAGGTACACGTCGTTGTGGAAGAACACGTCCCCCGGACGCATCGTGTCGAGGGGGAAGTCGCGGGCCACCGGCTGCACGAGGGCGGAGTACGAGCGTCCGGTGAGCTTGCGGAGGCGGCGGTCGTGGATGCCGGCGCGGAAGTCGTGCGCGTCCCGGATCATCGGGGAGCGGGCGGTGCGTGCGATGGCCGTCTCGACCTCGCGCTCCACCGAAGCGAGCGTCCCCTCCACGATCTCCAGGAGAACCGGGTCCATCAGCGCGTCACCACCAGGTTGCCGTAGCCGTCGAGGGTCGCGGTGAAGCCCGGGTGGAGCGGCAGGGTCGAGCCGAACTCCTCGATGACGGCGGGGCCTTCGATCGTGTCGCCCGGGGCGAGTTTCTCGCGCCGGTAGACGGGCGTGTCCTCCCAGGTGTCGAAGTAGACGGGCCTGGTGCCGGTGCGGGCGCGGGCGGGGTCGCCGTCCCCGGGCGGGCGCTCGGCCAGGCGGGGGCGGGCGATCGGGCCGATGCCCGACACCCGCAGGTTGACCCACTCGACGGGGTGCCGCGGGTCGTCGCGGTGGCAGTAGCCGTAGAGGGACTCGTGCGCGTCGTGGAAGCGGCGGACGACCTCGGCGCGGAACGCGTCGTCCGGCGGCCCGGCGGGGGCGGGGACCCGGACCTCGAACGCCTGCCCGTGGTAGCGCAGGTCGGCGGAGCGGGCGAAGCGGCGCCGGTCCGGCGGGAACCCCTCGCCGGCCAGCGTGCGCGCGGCGTCGGCTTCGAGCTCGGTGTAGACGCCGTCCAGCAGCGCCGGGTCGAGCTCGGCGTCGCGGACGACCCGCGTCCGGACGTAGTCGTTCTTCACGTCCACCGTGAGCAGTCCGAAGGCCGACAGGTTGCCGGGGTTCTCCGGGATCACCGCGGCGGGCAGCCCGAGGACGTCCAGCAGCCGGCACGCCAGCAGCGGGCCCGAGCCGCCGAACGCGACGAGCGGGTAGTCGCGGACGTCCAGGCCGCGCTGCACGGTGATCTGCCTGATCGCGTTGGCCTGGTTCCACGCGGAGATCTCCAGGACCCCGGCCGCGGCCCGCTCCACCGGGAGGCCGAGGTCCGCGGCGAGGGCGTCGAGGCCGGCCCGTGCCGCGGCCACGTCGAGGGGCACCTCGCCGCCGAGCAGGTGCGGGGGGATGCGGCCGAGGACGGCGTGCGCGTCGGTCACCGTGACCTCGGTGCCGCCGCGTCCGTAGCAGAGCGGGCCGGGGTCGGCGCCCGCGCTGCGCGGGCCGACCTTCAGCGCGCCCTCCGGCGACCGCCACGCGACCGAGCCGCCGCCCGCCCCGACGGTCACGATGTCGATCATCGGGATCTTGACGGGGTGCCGCCCGATCGCGCCCTCGGTGGTGAGGGCGGGCTCGCCGTCCAGGACGACCGCGACATCGGTGGACGTCCCGCCGCCGTCCAGCGTGACCACCGAGCCGTGCCCGCTGTGCGCGACGACGAACGCCGCGCCGAGCGCCCCCGCGGCCGGGCCGGACAGCACGGTCGTGATCGGCTGCCGGGCGACCTCCTCCGCCGACAGCACTCCCCCGTTGCTCTTCATCACGAGCAGCGGGGCCGCGATCCGGTCGGTGATCCGGGCCAGGTAGCCGTTCATCGCGGGCTTGACGGCGGCGTCCACCAGCGTCGTCACCGACCGCTCGTACTCGCGGTACTCGCGCAGCACCTCGCACGACAGCGACACGACCGCGTCGGGGTGCTCGCGGGCCAGGACGTCGCGCATCGCCAGCTCGTGCGACGGGTCGGCGTAGGAGTGCAGGAAGCACACGCCGATGGCGAGGACGCCCGCGTCGCGGAACCAGCGGGCCGCCGCGACCGCCGACTCCTCGTCGAACGGGCGCAGCTCCGCGCCGGTGTGGTCGAGCCGCCCGCCGACCGTCCGCACCCGGTGCACCGGGACGATCCGCGGCGGCTTCACCCAGAAGTAGCTGTTGCCGTACCCGTCGGGGACGCTCTGCCGCGCGATCTCCAGGATGAACTCGAAGCCCTCGGTGGTGATGAAGCCGAGGTCGTCGAGGCGGTCCTCCAGCAGCCGGTTCGTCGCGACGGTGGTGCCGTGCGACAGCGCCGCGACGTCGCCGGGCTCCCCGCCGAGCAGGCCGAGCACCTTGGCGACGCCCGCCGCGAACCCCTCCGCGGGGTCGGCGGGCGTCGAGGGGGTCTTGGTGGTGACGAGCCCTCCCCCGTCCTCGTCCAGCGCGACGACGTCGGTGAACGTCCCGCCCGTGTCGATGCCGATCCGCAGCCGCCGTGCCATGCCCAAGGTCTACCGGACGGCCCCCACCTGCGAAACCGTCGTGATCTGCCAACGGACGCGATGTCCTTTCGTCAGGCCGCGCTCCCGCTAGGCTGGTCGCTTCATCCGACCGACGCATTTCCACGAGACCGCTGGAGCCCCTACATGGCGCTTGACCGCCCCGAGATCGACTTCCCCGAGGGCCAGCCGCCCGAGTACCTCGACATCACCGACATCACCGAGGGCGACGGAGCCGAGGCCGCCAAGGGCTCGACCGTGTCGATGCACTACGTCGGCGTGTCGTGGTCGACGGGCGAGGAGTTCGACGCGTCCTGGAACCGGGGCTCCACCCTCGACTTCCAGCTCGGCTCCGGCCGCGTCATCAAGGGCTGGGACATGGGCATCGCCGGCATGAAGGTCGGGGGCCGCCGCAAGCTCGTCATCCCGCCGCACCTGGCCTACGGCGACCGCAGCCCGAGCCCCGCCATCAAGCCCGGCGAAACGCTCATCTTCGTCGTCGACCTCGTGGACGTGAAGTAGCCGGGCCGACGTGACGTAGCGGACGTGCGGCGGCTCAGCGGCCGCGGGACCTGCCGAGCAGGTAGCCGACGGCCACGCCGCCGAGGGCGGCGGCCGCTCCGGCGCCGAACGCCGCGGCCATCGGCCACGCCACGGACGGCCGCTCCGGCGGCGCCGCGGCGCGTCCCGCGTAGACGGTGCCGGCCCCGGCCACTGGGCCAGGGGCCGGCACCGCCGCCGCCTCGGGTGCCGCCGCGGGTCCCGGAGGCGCCGCGGCGAGGGCCGCGAGGTCGCGCTCGACCGCCGCGAAGAACTCGCCTGCGGTGCGCTTGGCGACGCTGCCGAGCATCCGCTGGCCGACGCCGCCGACCATGCCGCCCACGACCGCGTCCGCGTCGTAGTCCACCCGGGTCGCGCCGTCGCCGGCGGTCAGCCGCACGCGGACGGTGGCGTCCACCGTGCCGGGCGCGCCCTGCCCGCGCGCCCGCAGGACGAACGAGCGCGGCGGGTCGGGCTCGGCGAGCTCGACCTGCCCCACGTAGGTCCCCTGGATCGAGGCGACGCCCGCCGTGACGGTCATGCGGTACGTGTCGGGGCCCGTCTCCTCCAGCGAGCTGCATCCGGGGATCGTCCTCGCCAGGACGGCCGGGTCCTGGAGCGCGTCCCACACGCGGGCGAGCGGCGCGGCGACGGTGACACTGCCGTTGAGCTGCATGACCCGACTCTAGGTAATGACGGCGCCGGCGCCGAACGGCAACATCTGCCGACCACACGCCGATGTTTGGGCGAAGCTGTCCCGAAGCCGCCGGGAAATGGTCAGATATGTCGGCAGGTTCCGTCCGGCGGCGAACTCCGGACGGCACCGGCGCGTCAACCGAGGAAGATCTCCAACTGAACGAACGGGGTACGCGGCAGATGCGAGGGAAGACGCCCGTCATCACCATGGTGGCCGCCGGAGCGCTCGGCGTGGCCGCGGGCGGCTGGCCCGTCGCCGCCGCCGTCGCGGGCGGCTCGGAACCGCCGATGCGGGCGCAGCTCTCCTCGGTGATCGGCCACCGGACGTGGGAGAAGCCGAAGCCGGGCTCCTGGACCGTCCCGCAGCCCGCCGCGGACGGGCTGCCCGCCGTCATCAAGAACATCGAGACGCAGGAGCGGGTCGTCTTCCTCACCATCGACGACGGCTACACCTACGACTCGGAGTTCGTGGACCTCGTCCGCAAGGAGAAGGTCCCGATCATGACGTTCCTGACGTCCACCTACATCAAGGGGCAGGGCCAGTACTTCTGGGCCATGCGCAACGCCGGGTCGGTGATGGAGAACCACACCGTCAGCCACCCGAACATGGCGACGCTCGGGCCCGAGGAGCAGAAGCGGCAGATCTGCCAGGCGTCCGACGAGATCGCGAAGAGCTACGGCCGCCGCCCCGAGATCCTCCGCCCGCCGTTCGGCAGCTTCAACGAGACGACCCGCCAGATGGCCAAGGAGTGCGGCATCAAGTCGGTCCTGCTGTGGTCGGCGGAGTTCTACAACGGCACGTCCGGGCCCGGCGTCGGCTTCAACGGCTTCGCCCGCGGCGACGGCGGCACGGGGTTCAAGCCCGGCGACATCATCCTGATGCACTACCGCAAGGGGCTCGCCGAGCAGCTCAGGATGATCCTCACGTGGATCGAGCAGGCCGGGTTCCGGCCCGCCGCCGTCGAGAACTACCTGCCGCGGTCGCTCGGCGGCAACGCCCCCGACAAGCCCCCGGCGCAGGGCTGAAAGACGACCTTCCCGGAGGAATCCCGTAAACGCCGAAAGCCCAGGTCAGCGTTGACTAGGGTCAACACGCTGGCGGGGCCGAGGTCCCCCGCAACCCGAGCCGGCCCCGCCAGCATCACCCCAGCGGGACGTTCTCCGCGACGCGCAGCGACGGGTCGGCGGCGGCGCGCCGCCGGAGCGTGTAGAGGCCGTCCGGGGAGATCGGCATCGCGTCGACGCGGACGCCCTCCGCGTCCTCGACCGCGGAGGCGATCACCGCCGACACCGGGATGACGCCCGCCTCCCCCGCGCCCTTGATGCCCAGCGGGTTCAGCGGCGACGGCGTCTCCAGATGGCCGGTCTCGATGCGGGGGATCTCCGTCGCGTACGGCATGAGGAAGTCCATGAACGAGGCGTTCAGCAGCTGCCCCGACTCGTCGTAGGCCATCCGCTCGTACAGCGCGCCGCCGATGCCCTGCGCGACGCCGCCGTGGATCTGCCCCTCGACCACCATCGGGTTGATGAGCCGCCCGCAGTCGTGGACGACCGCGTACCGCAGGATCGCGATCTCCGCCGTGTCGGGATCGACCTCCACGATCGCCGCGTGCGCCCCGGCCGCGAACGTGGACCGGACGGGCGAGTAGTAGTCGCGCCCCTCCAGGCCGGGCTCGTCGCCGGCCGCGACGGGCGGCTCGGTGACCGGGCGGCCGACCGCGAACTGCGTCGCCGCCGCGGCCTCCTCGTCGAACGCGTACCGCAGCGGGTTCGACAGCACCGCGACCGTCCGCAGCGGGACCGCGGCCGACGGGTCGCCGCGCACGTGGACGACGCCGTCGGTGATGTCGAGGTCCCCGGGGTCGGCCTCCAGCGCCTCCCCGGCGATGCGCAGCGCCTTGGCGCGCACCTTCCGGGCGGCGAGCGCGATCGCGTTGCCGCTCATCACCGCCGCGCGGGACGCGAACGTCCCGACGGCGTACCCGAACCGGCGGGTGTCGCCCGTCGTGACCCGCACGTCCTCGATGGGGACGCCGAGCTCCGCGGCGGCGATCTGCGCGAAGACGGTCTCGTGGCTCTGCCCCTGCGAGGTCAGGCCGGTGGAGACGTGCACCCGCCCGGCCGTGTCGATCTCGACGTGCCCGCCCTCGTACGGGCCGACGCCCGTCCCCTCGACGTAGATGCCGAGCCCGATGCCGATGCGGCGGCCCCGCGCGGCGGCCGCCGCGCGCTCGGCCGCGAAGCCGTCCCAGCCGATCAGCTCCCGCGCCCTGCGCAGCAGCTCCGGGTAGTCGCCCGAGTCGTAGACGAGGGGGCGGCCGTCCTGGAACGTCAGGCCCTGGTCGTAGGGGAACTCGTCGGGCTGGATGAGGTTCGCCTCGCGGACGCCGGCGCGGTCGCGGCCGAGGTGGCGGGCGACGCGGTCCATCGTCCGCTCCATGCAGAACACGCCCTGCGGGCGGCCCGCGCCCCGGTACGGCGTGACGATCAGGGTGTTGGTGTAGAGGCTGACGACCTCCGCCCGGTACGCGCCGATCTTGTACGGGCCGAGGAGCTGGGTGGACGTGATGATCGGGATGATGATCCCGTACGGGGTGTAGGCGCCGTGGTCGTGCCGGATCCGCACGTCCAGGCCGAGGATGCGGCCCTCGTCGTCGAACCCGACCCGCACGTCCTGGAGCTGGCCGCGCTCGTGGGCGGCGGCGACGAAGTGCTCGCGGCGGTCCTCGGTCCACTTGAGCTCGCGGTCCAGCAGCCGCGCCGCCCAGGGGACCAGGATCTCCTCCGGCCACGGGTGGACGATCTTGACGCCGAAGCCGCCGCCGACGTCCGGCGCGACCACCTCGACCTTGCCGTTCGGGAGCCCGAGCCGCGCGGCGATGGCGGCGCGCACGCTGGTGGACGCCTGCGTGGACGAGTACACGCGCAGCGACCCGTCGGCGGCGTCCCACCGCGCGTACACCCCGCGGCCCTCCAGCGGCATGGACGCGCTGCGCTCGATCGAGAGGCTGAACTCCAGCACGTGGGGGGCCGCGTCGATCGCGGCGGCGGCGTCCCCGTTCTCCTGGACCAGGACCGCGCCGACGTTGCCCGGCACGTCGTCGTGGACGAGCCGCTCCGCCCGCGACGCCTCCTCGATGCCGACGACGGCGGGCAGCGGCTCGTACTCGACGCGGACGCGCTCGGCGGCGTCCTCGGCCAGGTACCGGTCGCGGGCGACGACCATCGCGACGGGCTCGCCGACGTGCCGGACGACGTCGCGGGCCAGCGGGTACCCGGTGCGGCCGTGCGTGAGGGACGGGTGCGGGATCAGCAGCGGCAGCGGCTCCCCGACCCGGCCCGGGAGGTCCTCCCAGGTGTAGATCGCGACGAGGCCCTCGACGTCGAGCGCGCCCGCCACGTCGATGTCGGCGATCCGGGCGTGCGCGTGCGGGGACCGGACGAACGCCGCCGCGAGGGCGCCGGGGCCGAGGTCGTCGAGGTAGCGGCCCTGCCCGGTGGTGAGCCTGCCGTCCTCGCGGCGCTCGACCGGCTCCCCGAAGTATCGCGTCGCCACTCAGCCCTCCTCCCGCAGCAGTTCGGCGGCGCGGTGCACCGACTTCACGATGTTCTGGTAGCCGGTGCAGCGGCACAGGTTCCCGGAGATCCCCTCAAGGACCTGGTCGTCGGTCGGGCGCGGCGTCTCCCGCAGCAGCGCGGTGACGGTGCACAGGAACCCGGGGGTGCAGAAGCCGCACTGCAGCCCGTGGCACTCGCGGAAGGCGCGCTGCACCGCCGAGGGGGTGCCGTCCTCCGCGGCGAGGCCCTCCACGGTCGTGACCTCGTGCCCGGCGGCGGTGACGGCGAACATCAGGCACGACCGCACCGGCTCCCCGTCCAGCAGGACGGTGCAGCAGCCGCACACGCCGTGCTCGCAGCCGACGTGCGTGCCGGTGAGCCCGAGATCGTGCCGGAGCAGGTCCGACAGCAGCCGCCTGGCCGGGACGCTCGCCGCCCGCGGCGTCCCGTTGACGGTCAGCGCGACCTCGAAGCGCTCCTCCATCAGTCTCCCGCCCTCCGCAGCGCCTCGGCCGCCGCGGTGCTCAGGGTGCGCTCGGTGAGCACACCGGCCAGATGGCGCCGGTACTCCGCGCCCGCGTGGATGTCGGGCTCGGGGTCGACGCTCTCGCGCGCGTGCGCGGCGGCGGCCGCCCAGTCGCCCGCCGGCCCCGCGGCGCCGGTGAGGTCGAGGACGAGCGGCACCCCGCAGATGCCGAGGTACCCGGCGCGGGCGGCCGCCACCCGCAGGTCCTCGTCCAGGGTGACGACGGCGGCGACCCCGGCGAGCGCGTAGTCGCCGTGCCGCCGCGCCGTCTCGGCGAACGCGCTGCCGGTGCGCGGCGGCGCCGCCGGGAAGAACGCCGACACGGCCAGCTCGCCCGGTTCGAGCGCGGACTCCAGCGGGCCCAGGAAGAACTCTGCGGCCGGGATGGTCCGGCGGCCCCGCGCGGACGCCGCCTCCACTGTCCCGCCGAGGACCGCCAGCACGGCGGGCATCTCCCCGGCGGGGTCGGCGTGCGCGAGGCTCCCGACGACCGTGCCCCGGTTCCGGATGACGGGGTGCGCGACGTGCCGCAGCGCCCGGCCGAGCAGCGGCTGCAGCGCCGCGGCCTCCGCCGAGCGCTCCACCCGGGCGTGCCGGGCGAGCGCGCCGACCCGCACCCCCTCGTCGCCCGCGTGGACGGTGTCGAGCCCGGCCACGCGGTTGATGTCGACGAGGCGGGCCGGGGCGGCGAGCCGCATGTTGAGCAGCGGGATGAGGCTCTGCCCCCCGGCGAGCACCTTGCCCGCCGGTGCGGCGGCGAGCGCGTCCAGCGCCTCGTCGAGCGTGCGCGGGGCGTGGTAGCCGAACGGGGGTGGTTTCACCCGGTGCCTCCTCAGCCCGGCCCGGTGCCGGGTTCGTCCCTGCCGGATCCGCCCCTGCCGGATCCGTCCCCGCCGGGTTCCGGTTCGCCCGCGCGGCGCACCGGGCCGCCGATCTCCTCGCCGGGGGCGATGATCGCGGTGCCCGAGGCGTCCGGCCGGCGCAGGGCGTTGAGGACGTGGTACCCCAGCAGGACGGCGATCGTGCCGAACGCGATGCCCTGCAGCGGGAAGTCGTCGGTGATCCGCAGCGTCACGTCGCCGATCGCCAGGATCAGCCCGGCCGCCACCGGGACGAGGTTGACCGGGTCGGCGAAGTCCACCCGGTTCTCGACCCAGATCTTCGCGCCGAGCAGCCCGATCATCCCGTAGAGGACGACGGTGATGCCGCCGAGCACGCCGCCCGGCGTGGCGGCGATCAGGGCACCGAACTTGGGGCACAGCCCGAACAGGATCGCCACGATCGCGGCGACGTAGTACGCGGCGGTCGAGTAGATCCGCGTCGCGGCCATGACGCCGATGTTCTCGGCGTAGGTGGTGGTGGGCGCGCCGCCCACCGCGCTGGCGAGGGCGGTGCCGACGCCGTCCGCGCCGATCGCCCGGCCGAGGACGGGATCGAGGTCCTCCCGGGTCATCGCGGCGACGGCCTTGACGTGCCCGGTGTTCTCCGCGAGGAGCGCGATGACCGCCGGCAGCGCCAGCAGGATCGCCGAGGTCTTGAAGTCGGGGCCGTGCATGCTCGGCAGCCCGAACCAGTCCGCCGCGGTCACGCCGCTGAAGTCGACCCGGTCGTGGGGGAAGGCGGTCGCGACGCAGTACGTGCCCTCCGCGGTGCACGGCCGGCCGTTCGCGTCCAGCAGGTTCTGGCCCGGCAGGACGGAGGTGACCTGCCCGATGGTCTTGTCGAGGATCCACGACAGCGCGTAGCCGAACACCAGCGCGAGGAGGATCGTGATGCGCCCCCAGAACCCGCGCAGCAGCACCGCGCACAGCACGGCGAAGCCCAGCGTGGCCAGCCCGACCCACTGGTCCTGCGGCCAGTAGACGTTGGCGACCACCGGGGCGAGGTTGAACCCGATCAGCATGACCACGGCGCCGGTGACCACGGGCGGGAAGACCCGGTGGATGACCTCCCCGCCCACGAAATGGATGAGGACGCCGATCAGCGCCAGCACGAGACCCGCGACGAGGATCGCACCGGTGACCGTCGCGGTGTCGCCGCCCGCCGCGCGGATCGCCGCGACCGCGCCGACGAACGACGCGCTCGTGCCGAGGTAGCTCGGCACCCGGCCGCCGACGATGAGCAGGAACAGGATCGTCGCGACCCCGGACATCATGATGGCGAGGTTCGGGTCCAGGCCCATCACGACGGGGAACACGAACGTCGCGCCGAACATCGCCACGACGTGCTGCGCGCCGATCCCGGCGGTGCGCGGCCACGACAGCCGCTCGTCCGGTTTGACGACCTCCCCCGGCGGCGGTGTTCGTCCGTCCCCGTGCAGCTTCCAGCCGATCGCCATCGGACCCCTCCCAGTTCGACCGTCCGCGGTATGCGGGCAAGGTAGATCTACCCTGGTGGGCGGGCATCGGCGACATCTGCCAAAGCCCGCGCCCCCGATTGGGAGGAGCGGCCGGTGCGCTCCGCCGCCCGGCGCGCCTGGGGGACGCGCCGGCAAGGACGGACTACCGTCAGATACCCCGCATGCGCAGAACGTGAAGAGCGAGGGTGAGGTTGAGCCGCAGATGCGCGTCCTCGGTGAACGCGCCGAGCATCCGTTCCAGCTTCCCGATGCGGTAGCGCAACGTGTTGTAGTGGAAATGGAGCCTGCGCGCGGTCTCGGCGACGTTGAGGTTGGTCTCCAGCAGCACCTGGAGGGTGCGGCGCAGGTCGACCAGTTCCGGCTCGTCGTCGGCGGCCAGGTCGCCCAGCGTCTCCCGGACGAACGCGTGCAGCTCCTCCGGGTCGGACACGAGGCTCAGCAGCCGGTACACGCCGAGCTGGTCGAAGTGGGCCCGCGCGCCCGCGCCGTTGAGCTGGCGCCCGACCCGGACGGCCTTGACCGCCTGCTCGTACGCCTCGGGCAGCGCCGCCGGGGACGGCACCGTCCGGCTGATGCCGGTGGAGAACGTGCGCCGCACCGGCAGGTGCTCGGCGAAGATCGACGACGCCTCCTTCACCATCGCCTGGACGGGCCCGGCCGTCAGCTCGGCGGAGTCGAGGCCGTCCGCGCCGACGACCGCGACGACCTCGTGCGCGAAGCTCGCGACGGCCGCGCCCCGGTCGTGCCGCCGGACGGCCGTCGTCCACGCGGCGGCGAGGCGCTCCTGGGCGGTGCGCTCCTCGGCGCCCCGGCCGCGGGCCGCGCCGTCGGCGTCGGGCGCCCTGCCGCGGCCCTTCCCGTCGGCGTCGGCGGCCGCGGGCGCGCCGCGCGGCCGGCCGTCGAGCTCGGCGACCACCACCATCACCGGGCGGTCGAGGTTCCAGCCGAAGCCGTCGCAGTGCGCGATGACCCGGCCGTCCTCCCCGGCGCGGCCCGCGAGGATGTCGCGCAGGAAGTCGGCGCGGTACTTGCTCTCGACGGCGGCGACGGCCTGCTGCTTGGTCACCACCAGCGCCGCGACGGTCGCGGCGCGCTCCAGGATCCCGAGGTCGGTGCCGCGCAGGGTGCCGGCGGGGCTGAACGCGACGATCCGGCCGTGGTCGAAGCCGCCCGCCATCACCGGCACGACCAGGTGGTCGCCGGTGCCGTGCGCGCCGATGATGCCGCAGCCGCCGCGCCCGCACGCCGCGTGCCGGCCGGCGTCGAACGCGCGCATCGCCTGGACGTGCTCGTCGGGCCCGGCGCCGGCGAGGACGCGCTGCTCGCCGTCCAGGACGACGACCGCCACGTCGAGAAGGGTCGCGACCTCGTCCACGACCTCCTGGAGGCCGCCGCCGCACAGCACGATCTGGACGAGCGCCCGGTGCACCTCCTCGGTGCGCGCGAGCACGGCCGCCTGCCGGTTCAGGATGTCGGTCAGGACCTGGTTGAGGATGTCGTCGAAGCCGACGTCGTTGGGGAGCAGGATCAGCGGGAAGCCGCGCCGGTCCGCCTGGGCGATCATCTCGGCGGGCAGCGAGTCGAGGTAGCGGCCCAGCTTGATGGCCAGGGCCGCGAGGCCGCGCTCGTCCAGGTCGGCGACCAGGTTGTCGAGCGACTGGGGGGTGTTGCGCAGCGGGTAGCCGGTGGTGAGGAGCAGCTCGTTGGGTTTGACCCACGACAGGATGTCGGGGACCTCCATCACGTTGAGCCGCTGGACGATGCGGTCGAGTCCGGTCCGTCCCGCGATGAGGCGGGCGCCGTTGAGGGTGCTGACGCCGAGGACCTCGCCGACCGACAGGCCGTAGGTCAGTGTTCCGGTACTCGCGAGCCGGAGGGCCGGTGGGCCCGGGTCCGCGCTGGTGTAACTCATGCCAGGGGTCACCTCGCCTTTTGGTGCGTACATCGCCCGTTACGGCGTGATCGCTACCTGTTCCTGATCAACAGTGACAACAAAGACGAACGATGACAACCATCCTTGGCAGCTTTCCCCATACGTCCGTCGCGGGGCCCGTTCTACGGTCTCCGCAGAGGCCGGTCCGCCCGCGTACCGGACGGCCGCCGTCTCCGGCCTCGGGAGGATCCGTGACCGCCCTCGTCCGCGACCCGATCCCGCTCCCGGCACGGCCGGGCGCGCGGCCGCCCGCCGCCGGCGCGGCGAGCCTCGCGCTGCGGCCGGTACTGGACCCGCCGCGCCGCCCGGCGCGGGTCATCGCCGCGTTCCCCTCGGCGCTGTACCTGGAGACGCGGGGCGGCCCCGAGCCGCGCGTGCTCGCCGTCGTCACCTCCGACGCGCACCGGCTGCCGAACGCCGTGGTGGTCGTCGCGACGCGCCGCGAGCACCCGTTCCGCGCCGTCCGCGAGGGCGCCGAGGCGCTCGTCGGCGACGGCCGGGTGGAGGCCGACGGGCTGCGGGTCCGCGTCCGCCGCTGGTGGGATCCGTCGCCCGCGCTCGGCACGCTGCAACCGGTCGCGCTCGCCGCCGGGGTCCGCTCCCTGGAGACCGCCCTGGACGCCGCCGGGATGGCGGGCGGCGGCCTCGCCGGCCACCCCGACCCGGCGCGGCTCGCCGCGGCCTGCGCCGCCGGCGACCTCGCGGGAGCCGTGGAGGCGGCCGAGCGAATCGTGGGCCTCGGCCCGGGGCTCACGCCCAGCGGGGACGACATCCTCTGCGGCCTGCTGGTGTCATTGCGGCTGGTCGGCGGCGCGGTCCACGACGGCAACGGGGCGGTGCACCTGGCCGACTGGCTGGGCGCCGCCGTCACCGCCGACGCCGGCACCCGCACGACCGCGCTCGCCGCGACGCTGCTGCACTGCGCCACGGCGGGCGGCGCGGGCGCCGAGGTCGCCGCCGTGCTGCGCTGCGTCGCGGGCCACGAGCCGCCCGGCACGGCGGTCCGCCGCCTCCTCGCGGTCGGCCACACCTCGGGCACCGACCTCGCGCAGGGCGTCCTCGCCGGGTGCCGCGCCACGCTCGCCCTCTCCACGCACGCCTCCCGCACCGGCCGCCCCGCCCCGAGGGTCTCCGCATGAGCGGCCCGAAGGAGCACCGCGGAGCGACCCGGAGGTCCGCGGGGGCTGCTCTGTGAGGGAGTGGGTCGAGGTGCGGCGGGGGGCCTACCACGACTCGGTCACGCTGATGCGGGTGAGCCGGTCGCTGTCGGAGCGGCCCGAGGTCGCCGCGGCGATGGTGGCGATGGGCACCGCCCTGAACCGCGAGATCGTCGAAGGCATGGGCTTCGAGGTGCCCGCCGGTGCGGGGCCGGACGACCTGGTCGTGGCGGTCCGGGCGGCGGACGCGGCCGGCGGCGGGCTCGACGCGGCGCGCGAGGCGCTGGACGGGCTGCTGCGCGACGCGTCCCGCCCGCCGGCCGGGACCGGCCTGCTCGGTGCCGCGGTGCCGCCCCGGACGACGGGCTCCGCGGCGGCGCGGGCCGAGGCGACCGTGGCGCTGCTGTCGGTGCCGGGCCCGCACGTGTTCCCGGAGGCGATGGACGCCCTGGACGCCGGCCTCAACGTGATGATCTTCAGTGACAACGTGCCGCTCGACCAGGAGATCGCGCTGAAGGAGGCGGCGGCGCGCCGCGGCCTGATCGTGATGGGCCCCGACTGCGGCACCGCGGTGATCGGCGGCGCGGGCCTGGGGTTCGCGAACGCGGTGCGCCCGGGGCCGGTCGGCATCGTCGCGGCGTCCGGGACGGGCGCGCAGCAGCTGATGTGCCTGCTGGACACGGCCGGCGTCGGCGTCGGCCACGTGCTGGGCGTCGGCGGGCGCGACCTGTCGCCGGAGGTCAGCGGCCGGTCGGCGCTGTCCGCGCTGGCGGCGCTGGACGACGACCCCGGCACCGAGCTGATCGTGCTGGTGTCCAAGCCGCCCGCGCCGCAGGTGGCGGACCTGATCCGGGAGGCCGCGCGGCGGCTGGACACCCCGGTCGTGTTCGCGCTGCCGGCGGCCGGCGAGGACGACATCACGCAGGCGGCGGAGAAGGCGCTGCGGGCGCTCGGCAGGCCGGTCCCCCGGTGGCCGCGGTGGCCGGCCGCGCGGCGCCCCGTCCCGGCGGGCGGCCGGGCGGTGCGCGGGCTGTTCGCCGGCGGGACGCTGCGCGACGAGGCCGAGATGATCGCGCGGGGCGTGCTGGGCTGGGACCTGGAGACGCGCGGCCACCGGTTCACCGACTTCGGCGACGACGCCTACACGCGCGGCCGCGCGCACCCGATGATCGACCCGACGCTGCGGCTGGAGGCGGTGCGGGCGGAGGCGGCCGACCCGGCGGCCGGCGTCCTCCTGCTGGACGTGGTCCTCGGCCACGGCGCCGAGCCCGATCCGGCGGCGTCGCTGGCCCCGGCCATCGCCGGCGCGGTGCAGGACCGCCCGGACCTCGCCGTCGCCGTGTCGCTGTGCGGGACGACCGCGGACCCGCAGGACCGCGACCGGCAGGCCGCGGCGCTGTGCGAGGCGGGCGCGGACGTGTTCGCGTCCAACGCCGAGGCGACCCGGCACGCGCTCGCGACCGTGGAAGGGGCGTCCGGATGAACGACCAGCGGCACCGGCTGGGCGGCCTGCTGACCCGGGAGCCCCGGGTCGTCGCCGCCGGGGTGGAGGTCCTCGCGGGAGCGCTCGCCGAGCAGGCGGTGCCGGTGGAGACGGTCGACTGGCGCCCGCCGCCCGCCGGCACGGAGCAGGCGCTCGCGGCGGTGCTCGGCACCCCGGGCCATGCGGACGCCAACGCCCGTGCGGTGCAGCGGATGGTGACGGCCCGCCCCCACCTGGTGGACGTCCGCCCGGCGCGGGACGTCCTCGGCCTGGACGCCGGAACGTTCCTGCACGCGGGCCCGCCGCTGGAGTGGGACCGGGCGTCCGGGCCGATGCGCGGCGCGCTGATGGGCGCGATGTTGCTGGAGGGCCTGGCCGCCACGCCGCAGGAGGCCGAGCGCGAGCTGGCGCGCGGGGCCGCGGTCCTCGAACCGTGCCACCACCACGCCGCGGTCGGGCCGATGGCCGGGGTCGTCAGCCCGTCCATGTGGATGTGGGTGGTGGAGGACGCCGAGCACAGCGGCCGGTCCTACTGCTCGCTCAACGAGGGGCTCGGCAAGGTCCTGCGGTACGGGGCGTACGGGCCGGAGGTCATCGAGCGGCTGACGTGGATGGGCGGGTTCCTCGGGCCCGCGCTCCAGGCGGCCGTGCGCCGGCACGGCCCGCTCGACCTGATGGCGCTCATCGCGCAGGCGGTCCAGATGGGCGACGAGCTGCACAACCGCAACCGGGCGGCGACGTCGCTGCTGCTGCGCGAACTGGCGCCCGACCTCGCCGCCGCCGAGGAGGTGCCGCGCGGCCGGGCCGCCGAGGCGCTGCGGTTCGCGGCGGGCAACGAGCACTTCTTCCTGAACCCGGGCATGGCCGCGGCGAAGGCGTGCGCGGACGCGGCCCGCGGCGTCCCCGGCTCCAGCCTGGTCGTGGCGATGGCCCGCAACGGCACCGAGTTCGGCATCCAGGTGTCGGGCACGGGCGACCGCTGGTTCACCGGCCCGGCGGGGGTGCCCGACGGCCTCTACCTCGGCGGGTACGGCCCGGCCGACGCCAACCCCGACATCGGCGACTCGGCGATCACCGAGACCGCCGGGATGGGCGGGTTCGCGCTCGCCGCCGCGCCGGCGATCGTCCGGTTCGTCGGCGGCGAGGTGCCGGACGCGGTCGCCGCCACCCAGCGGATGTACGAGATCACGATGGCCGAGCACCCGGCGCTGCAGATCCCGCTGCTGTCGTTCCGCGGCACCCCGGCCGGGATCGACGTGACCCGCGTCGTCCGCACCGGGATCCTGCCGGTCATCGACACCGGGATCGCGGGCCGCGAGGCGGGAACGGGCCAGGTCGGCGCCGGTCTCGTCGAACCGCCGCCGGGCGTGTTCACCGACGCCCTGCACGCCCTCGCCGAGATCGCGTAGCGGCCGCGGCAGCGGGTAACGTCCCCGGCATGAGCGAGTCGATCACCGGGGAGCAGTACGCCCTGAGCGCCGGTCCCTACCAGGCCGTCGTCACCGAGTCGGGTGCGAGCCTGCGCGAGCTGACGCACGAGGGGCGGCCGCTGGTGCTGTCGCACGGCGCCGACGAGCCCGCCCCGGCGGCGTCCGGGCACCTGCTGCTCCCGTGGCCGAACCGCGTCGACCGGGGGCGCTACGAGTACGGCGGCGCCGCCCACCAGCTCGACATCTCCGAGCCCGCCCGGGACTGCGCGATCCACGGGCTGGTCCGCTGGGCGCCGTGGCGGGCCGCCGCGCACGAGCCGGACCGGGTGCGGCTGACGCACCGGCTGCTCGGCACGGCCGGGTACCCGTTCCGCCTCGACGTGGAGGCCGAGTACGTCCTGGACGCGGCGGAGGGCCTGCGCGTCCGGATCACCGCCCGCAACGCCGGGACGACGACCGCCCCGTACGGCCACGGCGCGCACCCCTACCTGACGGTCGGGGAGCCGATCGACACGTGCAAGGTCTCCCTCCTCGCCGACCGGTACGTCCCGGTGGACGAGCGGATGATCCCGGTGCGGTCGTCCGAGGACGTCACCGGCACCGCCTACGACCTGCGGCTGGGTCCCGTGCTCAGCGACCGGATGATCGACAACGCGTTCACCGGGCTGAACCGCGACGGCGACGGCCGGATCTCGGTGTTCCTGGAGGGCGCCGAGCGGGCCGTCCGGCTGTGGGCCGACGAGGCGTACCCCTGGATGATGATCTACACGGCGGACAACGCCCCCGACCCCCGCGCGGGCCTCGGCGTCGAACCGATGACCTGCCCGCCGAACGCCTTCGCGTCCGGCGAGGGCGTGATCGACCTGGCCCCCGGCGCCGAGCACACCGGCACCTACGGGATCCAGGCGGTCGGCTCTTAGGGCGGCTCTTAGGGCGGCTCTTAGGGCGGCGTCCACGGGCCGAAGGGGGACATTCCCCGGCCGGCCGGTTTCCCTGCAGGTGGGGCTTGCGGGATCATTGCGGGGTGGTGAATCTCAGCGTCTCCTCGTTCGACGATCTGTCCGCGCGCATCGCCGCCGTCCGCGACGAGCACCGCGAGCGCCACCCCGGCGGCGCCGACGGGCGGCAGCCGGTGCACACCGTGTACGTGCCGGCCGACCGGTTCTCCCGCTCGACGCCCGCCGACTTCGGCGCGGAGGCGCTGCGGCTGCTGAACACCCACACGCCGGGCGCCGGGTCGTTCGGCGCGGCGTTCGGGCTGGACCCCGAGATCGCCGGGCTCGTCCGGGAGCGGGTCGCGGCGAAGCTGTCCGCCGAGCCGGTCGAGGACGTGCGGATCGACTTCGAGGACGGCTACGGCGTGCGGCCCGACGCCGAGGAGGACGGGCACGTCGCGCAGGTCGTCGAGGCCGTCGCCGCCGCGTACCAGGTCAAGGGCCTCCCCCACTACTGGGGCGTGCGGGTCAAGTCGTTCGCCGACGGCGGGCACGAGCGCGCGATGCGCACGCTCGACGCGTTCCTCACCGCGCTGCGCGACCGGCTCGGCCGGCTGCCCGGCGGGTTCACCATCACGTTCCCGAAGGTCGTCGCGGCCGAGCACGTCGCGCTGTTCGCCGAGTACCTGGAGCGGCTGGAGACGGCGCTCGGCCTGCCGGCCGGCATCCTGCGGTTCGAGGTGCAGGTCGAGACGCCCGAGTCGGTCCTGGACGGCGAGGGCCGGACCGCGCTGCGCGGTATCGCGGCCGCCGCCGCGGGCCGCCTCACCGCCGCCCACTTCGGGGTGTTCGACTACACCGCGGCGCTCGGGCTGCCGCCGCACGAGCAGCGCCTCGACCATCCCGCGTGCGACTTCGCCCGGCACGTCATGCAGGTGTCGCTCGCCGGGACCGGCGTGCGGCTGTCGGACGGCTCCACCAACGTCATCCCCCGCAACGACGGGCCCGACGAGGTCAACGCGGCGTGGGCGGCGCACGCCGCGCACGTCCGGCACTCGCTGCGGCACGGCTTCTACCAGGGCTGGGACCTGCACCCCGCGCACCTGCCGAGCCGGTACGCCGCCGTGTACGCGTTCCACCTGGACGGCGTCGACGACGTCATCGGGCGGGTCCGGGCGTGGCACGAGCAGGCCGCCGGCAACGCGGGCGTCCTGGACGAGCCCGCCACCATCAGGGCGCTCACCGCCCGCCTGCGCCGCGCCGTCGACTGCGGCGCCCTCGACGAGAGCGTCCTGCCCGCGTCCTAGCCCTCCCGGCGCAGGGCGTCCTCGATGGTGAGCAGGTCGCCGGGGGTGTCGATGTCGTCGGGGGCCGCGACGTCGTCGCAGGGCACCCGCGTGATCCGGGCGGCGTTGGCGCGCAGGTAGGCGCGGGCGCCCATGTCGCCGGCGGCGGCCTCGGCCGCACCGGCGAAGTGCCCGGCGGCCAGCAGGACGGGGTTGCGCGGCGCGCCCCCGTAGGTCGCGACGGCGATCTCGGCGCCGTCCCCGTACGCGGCGACCAGCCGTTCCACCGCCGCCGGGGTGACGAGGGGCTGGTCGACCAGCGCGACGACCACCGCGGGGCAGGCGGGCGGCAGCGCGGCCAGCCCCGCGCGCAGCGACGACCCCATGCCGGTGCGCCAGCCCGGGTTGGGCACGACGACGGCGCCGATGACCTCCACCGGCTCCGCCCCGGCGACCACCAGCACCGGGGAGCAGCCCCCGTCCCGCAGCATCCGCACGCCCCGGTCGACCAGGCGCTCCCCGGCCAGCTCCAGGGTCGCCTTCGGCCGCCCGAGCCGGCTTCCCTCACCCGCGGCGAGCAGCAGTCCCGCCGGAGGCTCCGCACCGTGCAACGTCATCCCGCGAGGGTAGTGCCGTCACGGCGCGTCGGCGTGGATGCGGCCGGTGGTGTCGGTGAGCGGCCGCCCGGAGCCGCCCCAGCGGAGCTGGACGAGCTCCGCCGCGATCGACACGGCCGTCTCCTCCGGGGTGCGGGCGCCGAGGTCCAGGCCGATCGGGGAGCGCAGCCGGCCCAGCTCGGCCTCGGTCATGCCCGCCTCGCGGAGCCTCGCGAGGCGGTCGTCGTGGGTGCGCCGCGACCCCATGGCGCCGACGTAGCCCGCGCCGGTGCGGAGCGCGACCTCCAGCAGCGGGACGTCGAACTTGGGGTCGTGGGTCAGCACGCAGATCGCCGTCCGCTCGTCGACGGCGGACGCCGTCTCCTGCAGGAACTTGTGCGGCCACTTCACCACGACCTCGTCGGCCTCGGGGAACCGCTTGGGCGTCGCGAACACCGGCCGCGCGTCGCACACCGTCACGCGGTAGCCGAGGAACTTGCCGACGCGGGCGACGGCGGCGGCGAAGTCGATCGCGCCGAACACCAGCAGCCGCGGCGGCGGCGCGAACGAGTGCACGAAGACGGCCAGGTCGTCGAGGCGCCGCTCCCCCTCCGGGCCGTAGTGCCGCTGCCCGGTGCGGCCCTGGGCGAGCATGCCGCGCGCGTCGTCGTCCACCGCGGCGTCGAGGCGCCCGGCGTGCGGGGCGCCCGGCGCGAGCGACCCGGAGGCGCGGTCGGCCCAGATGACGCGGCGCGCGCCGAGCCGCCCCGGGCCGGCGACGACGGTCGCGACGGCCACGGGCTCGTGCCGCTCGATCGACGCCGCGACATCGGCGAACTCCGGGAACGTGGCGGGGCCGACCGGCTCCACCAGCACGTCCAGGATCCCGCCGCAGGTCAGGCCGACGGAGAACGCGTCGTCGTCGCTCACCCCGTACCGCTGGACGACGGGTTCGCCGCTCGCCATCACCGACTGCGCGAGGTCGTAGACGGCGCCCTCCACGCAGCCGCCGGACACGCTGCCCGCCACCTCCCCGTCCGGCGACACCGCCATCGCGGCGCCCGGCGGGCGCGGCGCGCTGCGGAAGGTGTTCACGACGGTCGCGAGCCCGAACGTCTCCCCCGACGCGTACCAGCCGGCGATGTCGCCGAGGACGTCACGCATGTGCCCTCCCCTTCCCGAGGTTCCCTGAGCGGCGGCCGGCGCCGGCCACCAGGCGGGCCAGCTCTTCCAGCGCCGCGAGGCTGTGCCCGGACGTGAAGTCGTCGACGTGCGGGAGCGCCGCCGCCATCCCCGCGGTCAGCGGCTCGTACCCGGGCCGCGCCTTGTGCGGGTTCGCCCACACCACCCGGTGCGCGAGCCGGTGCAGCCGCGCCATCTGCCCGCCGAGCAGCGCCGCGTCGCCGCGCTCCCAGCCGTCCGACGCGATCACCACGATCGAGCCGCGCGCCAGGCCCCGCTGCCCGAACCGGTCGAGGAACTCCTTCAGCTCCTCGCCGAGCCGGGTGCCGCCGCTCCAGTCGGGGATCGCCGCGGACGCCGCCGCCATCGCCGCGTCCGGGTCGCGGTGCCGCAGCTCGCGGGTGAGGCGGGTCAGCCGCGTCCCGGCGCTGAACACCTCCACGTCGCGGCCGCCGGAGCGGGCGGCGGCGTGCGCGAACCGCAGCAGCGCGTCGGCGTACGGGCTCATCGAGCCGCTGACGTCCACGATCAGCACGACGCGGCGGGGCCGGGTGCGGTGCGCGCGGTGCCGCAGCAGCGCGGTCTCGCCGCCGTGCCGCAGCGTCTCCCGGACGGTCCGCGCCGGGTCGAGCCGCCCGGTGGCGGCCGGCGCGAACCGGCGGGACCGGCGCCGCTCGGCGCCCGCGTCGAGCACCGCGATCAGCCGGGCGACCTCGGCGCGCTCGGCGGCGCCGAGCCGCGCCACGTCCCGGTCGCGCAGCACCTCGGCGGCGCTGGCGGTGGCGGCCTTCAGGTCGCCGGACTCCTCCGCGCCGTCCCCGCCGCCGGGGTCGGGCACCGTCATCCGGCGGACGACCACGGGCGGCGGCGGCCGGCGCCCCGGCCGGGCGGTCGCGCCGGAGAAGTAGGCGGCGAAGCACCGGTCGTAGCGGGCGAGGTCGTCGGGGTCGGCGCAGAGCGTCAGCCGCCCCGCCCAGTACACGTCCGACGGGTCCAGGACGTCGAGGTGGTCGAGGGCGGCGAGCATCGCCTGCACCCGCTCGGGGTCGGCGCTCCCGCCCGCGGCGCGCACCGTCCGGGCGAAGCCGACCATCGTCTCGGTGACGTCCCGCCGCACGCACTCACCCCCCGTTGAGCAGGGCCTCTAGGCCGCCGGCGAGGACGCGCTGCTGGTCCTCACGGTACTTCAGGACGGCGCCGAGCGTCACCGCCGCGGTCCCCGGATCGAGCTCGCGGACGCCGAGGGCGACGAGCGCCTCGGTCCAGTCGATGGTCTCGGCGACCCCGGGCGGCTTCAGCAGGTCGGTCCCGCGCATCCGCTGCGCGGCCCCGGCGACCTGCCCGGCGAGCCGCTCCGCCGCGGCGGGCAGCCGCCGCCGGATGATCGCCACCTCGCGGTCGAACGACGGGTGCTCCAGCCAGTGGTACAGGCAGCGCCGCTTCAGCGCGTCGTGGACCTCGCGGGTGCGGTTGGACGTGACGACGACGACCGGCGGCCGCTCGGCCCGGATCGTGCCCAGCTCGGGGACGGTGATCGTGAAGTCGCTGAGGACCTCCAGCAGGAACGCCTCGAACTCGTCGTCGGCGCGGTCGAGCTCGTCCACCAGCAGCACGCTCGGCGAGGTCTCCAATGCCTGGAGCAGCGGCCGGGCCAGCAGGAACCGCCGGTCGTACAGCTCGCCCTCCAGCCTCGCGACGTCGCTGACGCCCGCCGCCTCGGCGGCGCGCAGGTGCAGGAGCTGGCGCGGGAAGTCCCAGTCGTACAGGGCCTGGGACGCGTCCAGCCCCTCGTAGCACTGCAGCCGGATCAGCGGTGCGCCGAGCCCCCGGGCGAGCGTTTTGGCCAGCTCGGTCTTGCCGACCCCGGCCTCGCCCTCCAGGAACAGCGGGCGCCCCATGCGCAGGGCGAGGAAGCAGGCCGTCGCGAGGCCCTCGTCGCACAGGTAGGCGTGCCGGTCGAGCAGGCCCGCGAGATCCGCGGGCGATCCGACCTGGTCCGGTGTCATCGCTGCCGTCTCCCCCACGGCTTTCAGGCTACTCAGCCCGAGGCGCAACTCACATGGTCCGGCCCCTTGCGTTTTCGCCGTCCGAGGGGACCGCCCGCGACAGGTCCCTACGCCCGCAACGACCTCGGCCGTTCCGGAGTGCGCAGGTGTAACCCGCGCGGCCGTAGACATCGCCCCGCGCGGCCTGGACGCTGGCTACGTGAACGACGGGTCGCTCGCGGCGCTGGTGGTGCTGGGCGCGTTCCACGGCGTCAACCCCGCGATGGGCTGGCTGTTCGCCGTGGCCCGCGGCCTGCAGGAGCGCAGCCGGTCCCTCGTCCTGCAGTCGCTCCCCGCCATCGCCGCGGGGCACGCCGCGTCCGTCGGCGCCATCGCGGTCCTCATCGTCGCCACCCGCTCCGCCACCACGACCCGCGCCGCCGCGATCGGCGGCGGCGCCCTCCTGGTGGGCTTCGGCCTGTGGCACCTGCTGTCCCGCCGCCACTTCCGCTGGGTCGACATGCGGATCTCGCTGTGGCAGCTCGCCGGCTGGTCGTTCCTGATGTCGTCGGTCCACGGCGCCGGGCTGATGCTGGTACCGCTCCTCACCGCCGACGGCACGCCGCTGCCCGGCCACGACCACGGCCTAGGAGCGGCCTCGGGCAGCGCCCTGTCCACCGGCGTCTTCGTGACCGCCGTCCACACGCTCTCGATGTTCGCCGTGGCGGGCGCCATCGCCGTCGTCGTCTACGAGATCGTCGGCCTGGCCGTCCTCCGCCGCGCCTGGTTCAACCTGGACCGCATCTGGGCCATAGCCCTCGTCACCGCCGGAGCCTTCACCCTCTTCACCGCCCTGTGACGCGGCGGACCGGCACCCCGAAGGCCGCCTACCGGCGCTTGGTGACCGCGGTGAGATCGACCTCGACGGGAAACGGCCCCGTCGTCTTGAGGTGGTCGTGGTGGATGCCCGTCAGTACATACGAGGCGCACGCGGGCTCGAACTCGTACACGTAGACGATCGTGCTCCCCTCGTTCTCCTCGACGCGCCAGTAGTGCCGGATCCCGGCCTCCTGGTACCTGCGCGGCTTGATCTCCCGGTCCCGGATCTGCGAATCGGGGGAGACCGCCTCGACCACGAGTTCGACGTCTTCCGGGAGGTAGTAGGTCGACGGCTCCTCCCGCTCGTAAGCCTCCGTGGCGACGATGAGCACGTCCGGCTCGGGCGCGTGACGCTCGGAGAGCCTGACCGTCATCTCGCGGTCCGCGCACAGATGCTCCGGTGCCTGGCGGTTGAGTTCGGTCCGCAGCAGGTCGATCACTCGGACGTGCCACTTGCGCTGCGGACTCACGAAGACCAGGCTCCCGTCGATCAGCTCCGTGTGCCGGGGCAGACCGTCCATGCGCAGGAAGTCGTCGGCCGTGTAGCCGTCCGGCGGGGGGAGCACCCAGTCTGGCAGCGGATCAAGTTCCATGGAGCCACTTTCCGCGATCGCCTCAACACTCTGAGCGGTCATGTGCACCACCCTTGCACAAGTGCGCGCTCTGGTCCGGGCAACAGCCTAAGCCAGGCATGTTCAGTGGGGGTCGGGGGCTTCGCCTCGGGTGCGGAGGAGGGTTCTCAGCTCGGTGAGCTGGCGGGCGGCCAGGGCCTTCTCGGTGCCGTTGATGCCCATCGCGCTGATGGAGGTGCCGTCGGCCAGGTCGAGGGTGGGCCAGGGCTCGCCCTGCGACATGGAGACGTCCAGGACCTCGGGCCATTCGAGGGTGCGGGTGCGGAAGGCGTTGACGACCGTGATGCCGCCCTCGTCGGCGACGACGCGGCAGCGGGCGAGCATGTGCAGGACCCACGCGACGAAGGCGCCGAACGCGACGATGAGGATGCGGTCGAGCAGCTTGAACTGGGGCGCCACCACCACGGCGAGCACGATCAGGGCGACCATGATCACGCCCGCCGTGGTGTAGGCGACGATCCGGGTGACGCGGGGACGCCACACGGTCGGGAGCGCCGGGGTCTCAGTCAACGATCTTCGCGATGGGGATCTCGAGGATGTCGTGCGCGCCGGCCGCCTTCAGTGCCGGGATCAGCCGGTTGACGCCGCGCTTGGCGACGACGGACTCCACGGCGTGCGAGTCGCCGCCCGCCAGGGACGTGACCGTGGGCGAGGACAGCGACGGCATGATCTCCAGGACGTTCCGCAGGTCGGCCTGGGCGACGTTCAGCTTCAGCAGGACCTTGCCGCGCGCGCGGATCGCGCCCTGCAGCAGCAGGGAGATGTCCTCCATCGCGGCGCGCTTCTCCGGGTCCTCGTAGGCCGCGCGGTTGGCGACCAGCTCGGTGTAGCTGGTCAGGAGCGTGTCGAGGATGCGCAGGCCGTTCTTGCGCAGGGACGAGCCGGTCTCGGTGAGGTCGACGATCGCGTCCACGATGTCGGGGACCTTCGCCTCCGTCGCGCCGTAGGACGGGACGACCGTGGCCTTCACGCCGTGCTTGTCGAGGAACCGCTTGGTCAGGGCCGGGAACTCGGTGGAGATCCGGACGCCCTCCGGCAGGTCGGACACCTTTTGCCACGGCGCGCCGTCCGGCACCGCCATGATCACCCGGACCGGGTTCGACGTCGCCTTGGAGTACTGCAGCTCGCCGAGGCTCGCGACGTCGGCGTCGGTCTCGGTGATCCAGTCGCGGCCGGTGATGCCGAGGTCGAACAGCCCCTGCTCGATGTAGGTCGGGATCTCCTGCGGGCGCAGGACCCGCACCCGGTCGATGCGCGGGTCGTCGATGGAGGCGCGGTAGTCGCGGTCCGACGAGCGCTGGACGGTGAGGTCGGCGGCGTCGAACAGCTGGATCGTCGCCTTCTCCAGCGACCCCTTGGGCAGGACGAGTGACAGCACGGAATTGCCTTTCGATGAGATGGAAGTGCGAGGGCCCGGAGGCTCAGAAGCTCGAATGCGGTCGTTGCGGACCTACATATGCCTCTGGTCGCTCCCGGCGTGACCGTGATGCCGCAGACCTCGCAGGGTCAGTGCCGTGTCGAGTGCGGCCACCGTCGCCTCCCATCCCTTGTCCTCGGAGCTGCCGGGCAGCCCGCTGCGTTCCAGTGCCTGCTCAATGGTGTCACACGTGAGTACCCCGTTGCCCACCGGAGTGGCCTCGTCCAGCGCGACGCGGGTCACACCCGCGGTGACCGAGTCGCAGACGTAGTCGAAGTGCGCGGTCGCGCCGCGGATCACCGCGCCGAGGCAGACGACGGCGTCCAGGTCGCGGGCGAGCTGCTGCGCGATCACCGGCAGCTCCAGCGCGCCCGCGACGCGGACCACGACGGGCTGGTCGATCCCGCACGACTTGGCGGCGGCGAGCGCGCGGTCGAGGAGCTGGTCGGTGATGCGCGCGTGCCACCGCGTGCAGACGATGCCGAGCGTGACGCCGGCGGCGTCGACCGTGCTCGCCTCCGGGCGTCCCGCGCCGCTCATGACAGTCCCTCGATCCGGTGTCCGAGACGGTCGCGCTTGACCGTCAGGTAGCGCCGGTTGTGCTCGGTGACGATGACGGGCATCGGCACGCGGCCCCGCACGTCCAGGCCGAAGCCGTCCAGGCCCTTGAGCTTGGCGGGGTTGTTGGTCAGCACCCTGACCGAGCGTACGCCGAGGTCGCGCAGCATGTGGGCCGCGTTGGAGTACTCGCGCGCGTCGGCGGGGAGCCCGAGTTCGAGGTTGGCGTCGACGGTGTCGGACCCGTTGTCCTGCAGCGCGTACGCCTGCAACTTGGCGAGCAGGCCGATGCCGCGTCCCTCGTGGCCGCGCAGGTAGAGGACGACGCCGCGCCCCTCTTCCGCGATGCGCTCCATGGCGGCGTCGAGCTGGGTGCCGCAGTCGCAGCGCTCGGAGTGCAGGACGTCGCCGGTGAGGCACTCCGAATGGGCGCGGATCAGCACGTCCTCGCCGTCGCCGAGGTCGCCGAGCACCATCGCGACGTGCTCGCCGCCGTCGATCGCGCTGGAGAACCCGACCGCGCGCCACTGCCCGTACCGGTTGGGCAGGCGCGTCTCCACCACGCGGGTGACCATCGCCTCGGTGCGCCGGCGGTAGTCGGCGAGCTGCTCGATCGAGATGAGCTTGAGCCCGTGCTCCTTGGCGAAGACCTGCAGTTCCGGCAGGCGCGCCATGGTGCCGTCCTCGTTGACGACCTCGGCGAGGACGCCCGCGGGGGTGAGCCCGGCCATCCTGGCGAGGTCGACGGCCGCCTCGGTGTGCCCGCGCCGGCGCAGCACGCCGCCCTCGCGGTAGCGCAGCGGGAAGATGTGGCCCGGCCGGACGAGGTCGCGCGGCTCCGACGCCGAGTCGCTCAGGGTCCGGATCGTGCGGGCCCGGTCGGCGGCGGAGATCCCGGTGGTGATGCCGAGCCGCGCGTCCACGCTGACCGTGTACGCGGTGCGCATGCGCTCGGTGTTCTGCGCCGTCATGAGGGGGATCTGCAGGCGGTCGAGGTCGGCGCCCTCCATCGGGACGCAGATGACGCCGCTGGTGTAGCGGATCGTGAACGTCAGCAGCTCGGGCGTCGCCTTCGCCGCGGCGAAGATGATGTCGCCCTCGTTCTCGCGGTCCTCGTCGTCGACGACCACGACGGGACGCCCCGCCGCGATGTCGGCGAGCGCCGATTCGATGGAGTCGAAGATGCCCGTCTCGCCGAGCCCCGTGTCGCCGAGCCCCGTGTCGCCGAGCGCTGTCTCGCCGGCGCTTCCGTTGCCGCTCATGCGGTCACCGCCTTCCGCCCGGGGGCGTGCGTGGCCCGGACGTCCCCGGGCCGCTGGTCGAACCTGATCGTCGGGATGGGGTTCCGCCGGGTCATGAGCGGTCTCCCAGCATGCGCTCGACGTACTTGGCGACGACGTCCACTTCGAGGTTCACCGGGTCGCCGGGCTCCTTGTGGCCGAGCGTCGTCAGCGCGAGCGTCGTCGGGATGAGGGCGATGCTGAAGCGGTCGGCGCCGGCCTCCACGACGGTGAGGCTGATGCCGTCCACGGTGATCGAGCCCTTGGCCACGATGTAGCGCGCGAGGTCGGGCGGGAGGGACACCGTGACCACGTCCCACCGCTCCCCCGGCTCGCGGGAGATGATCGTGCCGACGCCGTCCACGTGGCCCTGGACGAGGTGGCCGCCGAGCCGGTCGGAGAGCCGCAGCGGGCGTTCGAGGTTGACCTTGGAGCCGGGTGCCAGCGCGCCGAGGCCGGACTTGTCGAGGGTCTCCTTGATGACGTCGGCGGTGAAGACCTCGTCCTTGACGTCCACGACGGTGAGGCAGACGCCGTTGACGGCGATCGACGCGCCGTGCACGGCGTCCTGCGTGACGAGCGGCCCGCGGACCGCGAGCGTGACCGAATCCCCCTGGGGTTCGACCCCCACGATCTCGCCGAGTTCCTCGACGATGCCGGTGAACATCCTCCCGGGCCTCCTTGGTCAAAGGCTCCGGGGACGTCCATACATCGGCGCACGCCCAGGTCAGGGACGTGCCGCGCGCTGCCTCCCATCCGGACTTTGACCGTCGGTCCCGGAGTTCCACCGGGTCAACCGGCCGATGGCTTCGGCCGGGTCGCGGACTGTAACCGCCGGTTCGGAATTTCACCGACCCCGGAGCACGCGTTCATGCTTTGCCGTCCAGTGTGCCATGCCGTCCAGACCCGCCCGGTGTGACCATCGCCACGAAATCTCCGGTTTGCCGGCGAATCCCCCCGTTCATTCAACGTTCAACGATCTTGGACGTGGGGTAGATCACGGGACAAAAGTGACGCATGACGACAATCTCGCAGGAGGCAGTCATGGACGTCGTCGCCCTCATCGCCCGCATCGTCTTCACGGCGATCTTCATCGGAGCCGGCATCGGTCATCTGACCGCCACCGCCGCCATGGCCGGGTACGCGGAGGCTAAGAAGCTCCCGCAGCCGAAGCTCGCCGTCCAGGTCTCGGGCGTCTACATCATCGTGGCCTCGGCCATGCTGATCCTCGGCATCTGGCCCGACCTCGCCGCGCTGGCCCTCGTGCCGTTCCTGCTCATCACGGCGTTCATGTTCCACGACTTCTGGAAGCAGGAGTCCCCGGAGATGCGCCAGCAGGAGCAGCTCCAGTTCCTCAAGGACCTCTCCCTGGCCGGCGGCGCCCTGGCCCTCTTCGTCCTCTACGCCTCGGAGTCCCACCCCGGCCTGAACCTCGTCGGCCCCCTCTTCGGCTGACCCGCACGCCGCCGCACCGCCGGCTCCTCCCGGCGGCGCGGCGGGCCGCCCTCCGCCCCGGAACACTCCCCGACGGGTCGGCGGCTCGGAGTTCGGGCTCGGCCCCGCGAAGGCCGAGGGTCAGGTTGCGGCGAGGTGCAGGGCGCCGGGGGCGGCCTTCACCCGGGTCAGGTCGTCGACGGTGTGATGGGCCGCCGTCAGTGACTCCGGCGGGTGGCTGGTGAGGACCGCCAGGACGGTCGCACCGGAAGCGCGGCCCGCGGCGATGCCCGCGGGGGCGTCTTCGATGACCACGCATCGGGCGGGGTCCACACCGAGATGTCCGGCCGCCTGCAGGTAGCCGGACGGGTCCGGTTTGCCGTTCCGGACGTCATCGGCGGTGACCACCACGGGCGGGAGCGGTACGCCGGCGGCCTCGGTGCGAAGCTCCAGTTGCGACCGGCCCATCGAGGTGACGAAGGCGCAGGGCAGGCCGTTCATGCCCGCCAGGAGCTCCACGGCGCCGGGCAGGGCGGTGATTCCGTCCGTGCCGGTGGCCTCCAGGGCGTCGAGGCGTGCGGCGGCCTCCCCTACGCGCTCGGGTGGGAGGAAGTCGGCCACGCGGTCGGCGGTCCGGCGCCCGTGGGCGTCGGACAGGAACTCGTCCGGGTCGATGCCGTATTCACCGGCCCATTCGCGGGCCGCGCGTTCGACGAGGGGCGTCGAGTCGACGAGGGTGCCATCCACGTCGAACAGGACGGCGGCGCAGGGGAGGATCACCAGTCCGCCTTGGTCGTGGCCTCCTCGGCCTGGGCGCGGAGCCTGCGGACGGCCTCGGCGGGGTCGTCGGCTCCGTAGACGGCGTTGCCCGCGACGAAGACGTCGGCGCCGGCCTCGGCGCAGCGTTCGATGGTCTCGGTGCTGACGCCGCCGTCGACCTGGAGCCAGACGGGGAGGTCGCGGCCCTTGATGAGCTCGCGGGCGCGGCGGACCTTCGGCAGGACGACGTCGAGGAACTTCTGGCCCCCGAAGCCGGGCTCGACGGTCATCAGGAGCAGCATGTCGATCTCGCCGAGGATGTCCTCGAAACCCTCGACTGGGGTGGCGGGGTTGACGCCCAGGCCCGCGCGCGCGCCCGCTGCGCGGATGGCGCGCAGAGTGCGGATCGGGGCCTTCGCCGCCTCGGCGTGGATGGTGACGCTCTTCGCGCCCGCCTCCGCGTACTCGGGAGCCCAGCGGTCCGGGTCTTCGATCATCAGGTGGCAGTCGAGGGGCAGCGCGCTGTGCTCCAGCAGCGCCTGGACGACCGGCAGCCCCAACGTGAGGTTGGGGACGAAGTGGTTGTCCATGACGTCGACGTGGACCCAGTCGGCGGAGTCGGCGATGCGCGCGATCTCGTCGGCCAGGCGGGCGAAGTCCGCGGACAGGATGCTGGGTGCGATCTGAGGAGCCATGATGATCCGAGTCTATTGGCGCAGTTCCGGCTGTCCTTCACCCGGCCGGGTGAGAGCGGGGGTGGGGCGGGCGGCCAGGCGGAGGCGGACGAAGGCTTCCGGTGCGCCCGCCGTGACCCACAGGCCGAGCGCCGCCTGGACGGCGAACACCGCGAGCAGCCCGGACGCGTCCAGCAGGAGCTCGGGCAGGTAGAGGACGCCGGCGCCGGCCACGGCGACGGCGATCCGCGCCAGGAGCTGCCACGGCCGTCCGCGAGGGTCGAACCAGCCGCGGGCCGCCAGGATGGACAGTCCCGCCAGGACGCCGCACAGCCCGCCCGCAGCGCGCGCCGAGTCCATGAGCGTGATGGGTTCGGTGTCGCCTCCGGCCTCCCTGATCTCCTGCGCCCAGCCGTGCGGCCACCGCCAGCCTTCGAGCGGCTGTATCGCCGCCCACGCCGCGCCCAGGAACAGCAGGGAGAGCCCTAGGGCGAGCGCTAGTTGCACGCTCAGGGGGTGCCTTGTCCACCACGAGACGACGTACGGCTCCACGAGGAGGGCGACCACCAGCAGGGTCAGGCCGATGCCCCAGCCGCCCAGGACCTGCCCCACCGAGTGGACTCCGAGCTGGACGCGGGAGACCCCGATCAGCACGACGAGCACCGCGGCGGCCGCCCACAGGGTCCGGCGCCGGGTCAGGGTGGCGGCGAATCCCCAGCCGATCGCGGCGCTCTGCGCATGGCCCGAGGGCATGCCGAACGACGAGTACGCCTGTTCGCCTTCGATCGTGGGGTTCGTCCAGTAGGGCCGGGGGTCGTGGAAGACGAACTTGAGGATCGTGTTGAGGTATCCGCCGATCAGCAGGAGTACGGCGGCCCGTGCCGCCACTCGCGGGGCCGCGCACCAGAACAGGATGAGGAGGACCGGTACGTAGAAGCCCGAGCTGCCCAGGAACGACACGGCGTGCCAGAAGCCGGTCAGCACGGGCCCCCCAAGCGGTCAGGTGCGCCGCAGCAACGCCAGGAACATCGCGTCCGTCCCGTGGCGGTGCGGCCAGAACTGGGCGTAAGGGCCGTTCCCCAATCCGCTCAGGTCATGCGCCAGTGACGCCAGGACGGACGGCGCGTCGAGGCGTTCCACGTCGTCGCGCTTGCGCAGGACGTCGTCCACCACCACCCGGGTCTCGGCGATGTGGGGCGAGCAGGTGACGTAGGCGACCACGCCGCCGGGCCGGACGGCGTCCAGGGCCGAGGCGAGCAGCCCCCGCTGGAGCGGGCCGAGTTCGGCGACCGACTCGGGGCCGCGCCGCCAGCGGGCCTCAGGGCGGCGGCGGAGCGCGCCGAGGCCGGTGCAGGGCGCGTCCACCATGACCCGGTCGAAGGACCCGGGACGCCAGGCGGGCACGGTGCCGTCCGCGGCGATCACCCCGGCACGGTCGTCGACCGCGCGGAGGACGAGCCCGGCCCGGTGCGGCTGGACGTCGGCCGCCAGGAGCCGCGCACCCCGCTGGGTCGCAAGGCCGGAAAGCAGGCCCGCCTTGCCGCCGGGGCCCGCGCACAGGTCCGCCCAGCGCGCGTCTCGGCCGTCCAAGGGGGCATCGGCCAAGGCCAGGGCGACCATCTGGCTCGCCTCGTCCTGGACGGCGGCGCGCCCGTCACGGACGGCCGCGATGTCCGCCGGGTCCCCTTCGGCCAAGATGGCGGCGTAGGGCGAGTACGGCGCGGGCTTGGCGCCCGCGTCGTGCAGCTCCTGCACAGTGGCCCGGCCTGGGCGTGCGACGAGGGTGACGCGCGGACGGTCGTTGTCGGCGGCGAGCAGATCCTCGATCTCGGCGGCGCCGGCGGCGTCCCGCAGAGCGGACACGATCCACTTGGGATGGCTGTGCGCGATCGACAGGCGGGTCGTCGTGTCGGCGTCGGCGGGCGCCACGATCGCCAGCCACGCGTCCAGGTCGCGGCCGGCGACCTTGCGGAGCACCGCGTTGGCGAACTTGGCCTGGCCGGGGCCGGACACCGACCGCGCCAGCTCGACCGTGGTCGCGACCGCGGCGTGCGACGGGATGCGGGTGCCGAGGACCTGGTGCGCGCCGAGGCGCAGGACGTCCAGGAGCGGCGCGTCGATGCGGCGCAGTTCGCGGTCGCTGCACAGCGCCAGCACCGCGTCGTAGGTGCCGCGGCCGCGCAGCGTGCCGTAGGTCAGCTCGGTGGCGAGGGCGGCGTCGCGTCCGCTGAGCCCGCGGTCCCGCAGTTTGGAGGGCAGCAGCAGGTTGGCGTAGGCGTCGCGCGTCTCGACGGCGCGGATGACGTCGAACGCGGTGCGGCGGACGAGGTCCTGCGGGCGGCCCGTCTTGCGGGGCCCGCCGGGCCTGCGGTTCTGGGTGTGGCGGCGGTTGCGTGCGGGCGGCATCAGTGCAGCGCGTCCTTGCCGGTCAGGTCGAGCCCGCGTGCCCAGTCGGCGGCGCTCATGCGGCGCTTCCCTTGCGGCTGGACCTCGCCCAGGGCGACCGGGTGCGTGGCCGTCCCCACCAGGACCTCGTTCTTGGCGGCATTCATCTCACCCGGCGGGAGCCTGTCGGTGTCGGGCTTGAGGCAGACCGGCCCCAGCTTGACCCGCATGTCGCGGAACTCCGTCCACGCGCCGGGGGCGGGGGTGCAGGCGCGGATGAGGCGGTCGATGTGCAGGGCGGGATTGTTCCAGTCGACGCGGGCGTCCTCGGGCGTGAGCTTCGCCGCGTGGGACACGCCCTCGGCGGGCTGCGGCCGGGGCTCCAGGAGGCCCTGCTCGATGCCGTTCATCGTGTCCAGCAGGAGGGCGGCCCCGGCGACGGCCAGCCGGCCCAGCAGGTCACCGGTCGTGTCGTCGGGCCGGATCGGTTCGGTGAGGACGCCGTAGACGGGACCCGTGTCCAGGTCCTCCTCGATCTGGAACGTCGCCGCGCCGGTCATGTCGTCGCCGTGCAGGATCGCCCGCTGGACGGGAGCGGCACCGCGCCACGCGGGCAGCAGCGAGAAGTGCAGGTTCACCCAGCCGTGGCGCGGGATGTCCAGGGCCTCGCGGGGCAGCAGCGCCCCGTAGGCGACGACCGGGCAGCAGTCGGGCGCGATCTCCCGGAGCCGGTCGAGGAACTCGGGGTCGCGGGCCTTGGCGGGCTTCAGCACCTCGACGCCCGCCTCGGCGGCGAACGCACCGACCGGGCTGGCGCTCAGGCGGCGCCCACGGCCCGCGCGCCCGTCCGGCCGGGTCACGACCGCGGCGACCTCGTGCGAGGACTCCAGCAGCGCTCTCAGCGACGGCAGCGCGGTCTCGGGGGTGCCGGCGAAGACGAGCCGCACCTAGATCGCCTTCCCGAACGTCCGGTGCGGCGACTCCTTGACGACGGGGACCGGGTCGCCGAACCACTCGGCCTCCCGGATCGCCTTCATCGCGGCCTTGCGCTGCTCGGGGTCCATCCGGTCGATGAAGATGATGCCGTCGAGGTGGTCGGTCTCGTGCTGGACGCAGCGGGCCAGCAGGTGCGTGCCCTCCAGCGTGATCGGCTCCCCGTGCATGTTGAAGCCCTTCGCCACGGCGCGGACGGCGCGCGGCGTGGGGAAGGCGAGACCGGGCAGGGACAGGCAGCCCTCGTCGTCGGTCTCCTGCTCGTCCGACAGGTCCAGGGTGGGGTTGACCACGTGGCCCAGCCGGTCGTCGACGTAGTAGGTGAACACCCGCAGCCCGACGCCGAGCTGCGGCGCGGCGAGGCCCGCGCCGGGCGCGTCGACCATCGTGTCGGTGAGGTCCTTGACGAGCTGCCGCAGCTCCTTGTCGAAGTCCTTCACCGGCTCCGCGGGCGTGCGCAGCACGGGGTCACCGAAAAGGCGGATGGGCTTGACGGCCAACGAAGGCTCCGTTTCCTACGAGACTCCCCGGGGGTTCCTGCGGCCGGGGTTCCTGCGGTTCGTGCACGGCGGGATGCTCCGTCCGGCTGCCCAGTCTACGGAGCCCGGCCCAGAACATTCACACGCGAACATCCATGCGCTGAACATCCACGCGCTGAAAGCTCACACGCGCCGGCCCGCCCCCTGCGCGGACGAACGCGCCTTGTAGGCGGCGGTACGGGCCGCCTTGGCGGTCGCCTTGTCGGGGTGGTGGGCGCCCAGGGCCTCCAGGACGTCGGCCACACCAGGATGGTCGGTGCGCCACAACTCCTCGACCATCGTCTCCATCTCCGTCCCCGGCGGGGTGTCGAGAAGCGCCGCCTCGACCGCCTCCTCCGGTTCGGCGGTCTCCAGCATCCCGGCGACGGTGTCGACGAACACCCAGAGGTACTCCTCGCGGGCCAGCTCCCGTCCCGACGGGTCGCCCGCGGCGTTGAGCCAGAGCACGGCGTAGGGCGAGACCAGCGGATGCTCCTGCGCGGCGCGGACCACGGCGGCGGCCTCCGGGCCGACGCGGTGCAGGACCGCCGCCGCCAGGTTGCGCGCACCCGGGCCTCCGGTGCGCATGACGTCCAGGAGGTCGGCGGCGGCGTCCTTGGGGTCCTGGCCGGCCAGCCAGCCCTCGATCTCCTCGTCCGCGGCCTCGGGCCGGTACCAGGTGAGGCCGGCGATGAGCTCGGAGGCCCTGGCGTCGGCCAGCCCGCCGACGACCGGCGCGGTGAACCCGTCCGCGACCAGCAGCTCCCGCACGGCCCATACGCCCAGCGGGGTCAGTTCACACCCCTCACCGGCCTCCTGGTCACCGGCCTTCTGGACGACGCCCCACTCCTCAAGGGTCGCCAGCTCAAGGTGGAAGGCGTCCGACACGAGCGCAGGCATCCCGTCGGCGTCGGAGAGGTCGTACGCCTCCTCGACGTGGTCGAGCAGCGCACCGAGGAGGGTCTCGGCCTCGGTCGGCTCCTCCTGCTCGTACAGGTGGATGAGGACGCCGGTCATCTCGTTCTGCACGAGCTCCACCGCGTCCAGGCCGTCCACGTAGTCGTGACCGGGCACCGCGAGCGCGTCGAACAGCGGCAGCCAGGCGCCGAGCAGGGTCGCGTCATCGGCGGACCGGAGTCCGTCCAGGGCGGGGCCCGGGCCGGCCCTACCGTCATCGGCCGTGATCACCTCGGCCTCCACGGCGGCCCACCAGAACCGCTCCAGTTCGCCCGAGTCCTCCATCTGCCCGTGGCGTCGCGGGGTCTCCAGGCCGAGCGCGGCCGCGGCGGCCTCCGCGTCGGCCTCGGTGAGCGTGTCGTGCTCGGTGAGGTCCCGCTCGCCCGTCCAGTCGGCGAGGGCGAGGGCGAACGACGTCAGCCGGGAGCGGCGCACGGCCTCCGCCAGCTCCGCCTCAGGCGCGAGCCGCACCGGCGGGACGACCAGCTCCTCGACCTGGCGCAGGTAGCCCTCGGTGCGCGCGTAGCGCTCATCGTCGGGGAGCGCCTCGAAGTCGCGGATCCACGCCTCGACCGCGTCCTGGTCGTCGAGGGAGACCCCGTCGGCCTGCATCAGCCCGCCGATGACCTCCGCGGCGGCCTGCCGCTCCTCGCTGTCCACCGAGGCGACGAGCTCCTCGAACTCGGGGCCGATCCGGTCGATCTCGGCCTCCAGGGCGGCGGCCTCGTCCGCGGTGACGGCCTTGGTGTCGCCCAGGTACGCGGCGATCCTCCGCAGGACGTCCAGGATCGTGGGGACGTCCTCGCGCCCGGCGACCACGGACTCGGGGAACACGTTCAGCAGGAGCTCGCGCAGCAGCTCCGGAGTCAGCGCTTCGGGGCCGGTCAGGCCCATCTCCTTGTGCGCGAGGTCGAGCAGGATCCGAGCTCCCGGCTCGTCCAGCGCCTTGCCGTGTTCGTCCGCCCACCGCCGCAGGTCGCCCACGGTGGTCTCCACCCAGTTGTCGGCCACCCGAGAACCCTATTGGTCAGATCAACTCCAGGGGGTCGATCTGGACTCGTACGGTCTCCGTGGCTTTTCGCGCACTGCGTACGCCCTGCGCCTCCTTGAGCGAACGCGCCAGGGCGACCCCCGCGGCCCGGGGCACGCGGACCAGCGCGCGCTCCTTCTCCTGGGCCTCGGCGGGCGCCTGCGGGCCGGGAGCCTGCGGCACGGGAACCGGACCGAGGACCTCCGCGCCGTCGGGCAGCCGGGCATCGGCCAGCAGGTCCCGGATGGCCGCGGGCGTCCCGGTCAGCGACGCCATCCGCGCCGCGGGCGGGAAACCGACCTCCCGGCGCTCGGCGAGCTCCCGCTCGGCGTAGGTGACCGGGTCCCACCGGACGAGGGCCTGGACGGCGGGCAGCGTCCCTTCCGCGGCCACCACGACCGGGCCCAGGGGGCGCACGAGCGCCGCCGCGTTCATCCAGCGGCGCAGCGCCTCCTCACCGGCGCGCAGGTCGGGCCGCCCGAGCAGCACCCAGCCGTCCAGCAGCAGCGCTGCCCGGTAGCCGTCCTCCGCGGGCGGTTCCGCGCCGGGCGTGGCCACCACCAGGGCCCGTTCGGGGCCGACCCGGTCGAGGATCGCGTCGCGGCCGGACGTGCGCACCGGCACCCCGGGGAACGCCCTGCCGAGCTCCTCCGCCGTGCGCTTGGCGCCCACCACCACGGCGCGCACCTGGAAGAAGCCGCACTCGGGGCAGCGCCAGTCGCCCGCGATGCGCCCGCACCACCGGCAGTGCGGGGCGGCATGGGACGACGGCAGCGACAGCGGCCCCTGGCAGGCCGCGCACTGGGCCGGAGTACGGCAGCGCCCGCACGCGATGCCCGGTACGTAGCCGCGCCTCGGCACCTGCACCAGGACGGGCCCGTCCTGCAGCGCCTGCCGCGCGGCCTCGAACGCGACGTTCGGCAGGCGCGCGGTACGGGCGGCGGCGTCCCGGGCGAGCTGGGCGTCCTCGCCGACGTAGCGGACGCGGGGCATCGCCGTCCGGATGCGCGGCCGGTCCGCCGCGAGGGCGTGCGCCCAGCCGGTCTCGACGAGCTGGGTCGCGTCGGTGGTCCTCGTGTACCCGCCGATCAGCGCCGCCGCGCCCGTCCGGTGGGCGCGCAGGGCGAGGACCTCGCGCGGGTGCGGGTAGGGCGCGTGCGGCTCGGCGTGGACGTCGTCGCCGTCGTCCCACAGCACGACCAGGCCGAGGTCGGCGACGGGCGCGAACATGGCGGCGCGCGTGCCCACCACCGCCCGCGCGGATCCGCGCCGGACGGCCAGCCACCTGCGGTAGCGCTCCGCCGGGCCGAGTTCGGCCGTCAGCGCGACGTGCCGCCCCTCCCCCAGCTCCGCCTCCAGCGCGGCGTCCATCCGCGCCACGTCGCGGCCATCGGCCACGACGACGAGTGCGCCGCGCCCGCTCCGCAGAGTCACGGCGACGGCGCGCGCTATGGCGGCCGTCCAGCCGGGCCCGGGCAGGGCAGTCCACACCGCACGGGGCGCCCTGCCGCCGGCCAGGGCGCTCAGGAACGAGGCCCCCGCGGGGTACTCGCTCCACACGCCGATGTCCGCCGCGCCGTCATCGCCGGACGGTTCCGTCTCCTCGCCCGGGTCGGTCGCGGGTTCCGCCTCCACACGGGCATGCCGCGGCGGGACGGCGAGGCGGAGCACGTCCGCGAACGTCCCCGCGTACCGGTCGGCCACCTCCCGCACCAGCGCCGCGACCTCCGGGGTCAGGACGGGCTCGGACGAGGTGACCCGCTCCAGGTACAGCAGCTTCCCGTCGTGGCCGCTCTCGGCGACCCGCTCCAGCAGGAACCCGTCGACGAGCTGACCCGCGAAACGCACCCGCACGCGGCATCCGGGCACGGCCTTGGCGTCCAGGTCGGCCGGGACCAGGTAGTCGAAGGGCCGGTCCAGGTGCGGCAGGGACATGTCGACCGCGATCCGCGCGACGGGCAGCTCTCCGGCGGGCCGCCGCGCCCCCTTCTTCGCGCCCTTCCCCGGCTTGCCGGACTTGGACGACCCGGAAGGTCTGCGCGGCGCCTCCGCGGGGCGCTCCGGCAGATCGCCCAGCCCCGGGATGAGGTCCGTCCCCCCGCCGTCCTTCGCCACGCCCCCGTCCTACCAGATCGGCCCGACAGCCGGCATCGGCCCGGCGGCCGGCCTCGCACGCTAGGGTTGACCCGTTCGGACGGGGTGCGCATCCGCCGGTCCATTGCCCGATGCCTCCCGCGCCCTAGCCGCCCGACGAGCCCGTGCAGGCGACGACAAGCAGGCGATGACGACACCGCATACCCGAGAGCGGGCGGACGCCCCTGCCCTGCAGGGTCCGGCACGCCGCTCCCCCGCCCGCGCTCCGCGGCGTAAGCGGGTGAACCTGCGCCACCCCGTGGTGGCCGCCACGTTCACCTCGGCCGTCCTCCACCTGGTCTGGGCGCTGTACCTGGCGACGGAGGGCGGTGACCTCGCGGCGCAGGCCGCGTGGACGGACTTCGTCTGGAAGCACCCCGACACCGCGTACAGCTTCGCCTGGTACGGCGGGATGCACCCGGTCTCCTACAGCGTCCTGTCCCCGCACCTCATGGCGCTGTTCGGCATCCGCACGGTCGCCGTGGTGACCGGCACGGTCTCGGCGGCGCTCACCGCGTACCTCCTGCGGCGGTTCAAGGCGCCCGTGGCGCTGCCGGCCTCGCTCTGGGCCGCGTTCGCGCTGGCGTGCAACGCCGCGTCCGGCCGGACCACGTTCGGGCTGGGCCTCATGTTCGCGCTCATGGCCACGGCCGTCGCGTTCACGAGCCGCGGGACGCCCGGCCCGCGCGCGGCGGGGATGGCCGGCCTCAGCCTCCTCGCGTCGCTGGCGAGCCCCGTCGCGGGCCTGTTCCTCCTCGTGCTCGCCGCCGCGCTCTTCCTGACCGGACGCCGCCGCGCCGGGGTCTGCCTCGCCGCCGGGCTGCCCGTCGTCGTGGGCACGACGAGCCTGCTGTTCCCCTTCGACGGCATCCAGCCGATCTCGTTCACCGCCATCGTCCTGCCCGCCGTCACCAGCGTGATCGCCGTGCTGGCGTGCGCGCCGAAGAACTGGACCCTCGTCCGGGTCGGCGCGGGCGTGTACCTGGCCGGGATCGTGCTGACGTGGCTGATCCCGTCCCCCGTCGGCAGCAACGTCGAACGGCTCTCGCTGCTGTTCGGAGGGATGTTCCTCATCTCCGCCGTCGCGCGCGCGCACGGCCGCCTGCGGATCGCCGTGCTGTCCCTCGCGTTCATCGTCACCGCGTCCTGGCAGGTCGTGAAGCCCGTCGACGACCTCATCCACACCGAACCCGCCGACGAGGCCGCCGCGCACGCCAGCGGCCTCATCACCGAGCTGACCAGCCTCGGCGCGGACAAGGGGCGCATCGAGGTCGTCCCGCTGCGCTCCCACTGGGAGTCGGCCGGGATGACCCGCCACTTCACCCTCGCGCGCGGCTGGAACCGCCAGGTCGACGCCGAACGCCACGCACTGTTCTACGAGGAGGGCGCGCTGACGTCCGACTCCTACCGCGACTGGCTGAACAAGTGGGCGGTGCAGTACGTCGTCCTGCCCGAGCAGGAGAACGACTGGGCCGCGCGGGACGAGGCCGCGCTCGTCGCGGAGGGCCAGCCGTACCTGACGGAGATCTGGCACGACGAGCACTGGCGCCTGTACCGCGTCCTGCGCGCGACGCCCCTCGTCGACCGCCCGGCGTCCGTCCACAAACTCGACGCGGGCGAGCTCGTCGTCGACATGCCGTCCGGCGGCTCCGTCCTGGTGCGCGCCTACTGGTCGCCCTGGCTGCGGGTGACGGGCGGGGAGGCGTGCCTGTCGCGCGCGGGCGAGTTCATCCGGCTGCAGGTCGGCGAGCCCGGCCGCTACACCATCGGCGCCCGCTACGGCCTCCGCCGCGGCGACCACTGCGCTCCTTGACCCGCCTGCCACCGCCACGCGTCGGAAGAGCCCCGGGAACAACGTCCCCGGGGCTCTTCCGCGTGCGGGCGGGCGGGCGTCAGAGGCCGGCGGCGGAGGCCAGCGCCTCGGCGCGGTCCGTCGACTCCCAGGAGAAGTCGGGCTCGCTGCGGCCGAAGTGGCCGTAGGCGGCCGTCTGCTGGTAGATCGGGCGGAGCAGGTCCAGGTCGCGGACGATCGCGGCCGGGCGCAGGTCGAACACCTCGAAGATCGCCTTCTGGATCTTCTCCGGGTCGACGTTCTCGGTGCCGAAGGTCTCCACGAACACCCCGACCGGGTGGGCCTTGCCGATCGCGTAGGCGACCTGCACCTCGGCGCGGCGGGCGAGCCGCGCGGCGACGATGTTCTTGGCGACCCAGCGCATCGCGTACGCGGCGGACCGGTCGACCTTGGACGGGTCCTTGCCGGAGAACGCGCCGCCGCCGTGCCGCGCCATGCCGCCGTAGGTGTCGACGATGATCTTGCGGCCGGTGAGCCCGGCGTCGCCCATCGGGCCGCCGATCTCGAAGCGGCCGGTCGGGTTGACCAGCAGCCGGTAGCCCTCGGTCTCCAGCTCGAACCCGGCGAGCACCGGGTCGACGACGTGCTCCTTGATGTCGGGGGTGAGCAGTTCCTTCAGGTCGATGTCGGGGGCGTGCTGGCTGGACACGACGACGGTGTCGAGGCGGACGCCGCGGTCGCCGTCGTACTCGATGGTGACCTGGGTCTTGCCGTCGGGACGCAGGTAGGGGACGTCGCCGCTCTTGCGGACCGCCGACAGCCGGTGCGCGAGCCGGTGCGCGAGCGTGATCGGCAGCGGCATCAGGTCGGGCGACTCGTCGGTGGCGTAGCCGAACATCAGCCCCTGGTCGCCGGCGCCCTGCCGGTCCAGCTCGTCGACGCCCTCGCCCTCGCGGGCCTCGTAGGCGGCGTCGACGCCCTGCGCGATGTCGGGCGACTGGGCGCCGATGGACACCGACACACCGCAGGAGTGGCCGTCGAAGCCCTTCTTCGACGAGTCGTAGCCGATCTCCAGGATCTTCTCGCGGATCACGCCCGGGATGTCGACGTAGGTCTCGGTGGTGACCTCACCGGCGACGTGGACCTGACCGGTCGTGATCATCGTTTCGACGGCGACCCGGCTCTTCGGGTCGTCCTTGAGCATCGAGTCGAGGATCGCGTCGCTGATCTGGTCCGCGATCTTGTCCGGGTGTCCTTCGGTGACGGACTCGGAGGTGAACAGGCGGCGAGGCACGTACGTGAACTCCTTGCAGCGGCTGCTGACTGTCGTCGCAGGGACGGATGTCTTGTCGAGTTCGGCAGGGGACCCCGCCCCCCGCCGGGTTTCCCACGGTGTCGTTTCGGAGTCTAGCGGGAACGGCGGACGGCACAGCGGCCGCCGGGCGGCGGGCGTCAGTCGGCCGGCGGGGGGACGAGCCGGTCGGCGACGTGGTCCCAGACGACCTCGGCGAGCGCCTCCTTGGCTCCGCGCGGCACCTCGGTCTGCGCGCCGTCCGCGCCGAGGATCACCGCGGCGTTGTCGGGCCGCCCGAACGCGAGGTTCTCGCCGACCTGGTTGACGACGAGCAGGTCGCAGCGCTTGCGGGCGAGCTTGGCGCGGCCGTTCTCCAGGACGTCGTCGGTCTCGGCCGCGAACCCCACGATCACCTGCCCGGGGCGGCGCTTCTCGCCGAGCTCGGCCAGGATGTCGGGGTTCTGCACCAGCCGGATCGGCTCCGGCTCGCCCCCCTCGGCCTTCTTGATCTTGGAGCCGCGGTAGCCGGCCGGCCGGAAGTCGGCGACGGCCGCGGCCATCACGACCGCGTCGGCGGTGCCGGCGGCCTTCAGGACGGCCTCGCGCATGTCCTCCGCCGACCCGACGGGCACGATCTCGGCCCCGGCCGGGTCGGGCAGGGCGACGTTGGCGGACACGAGCGTGACGCGGGCGCCGCGGGCGGCGGCAGTACGGGCGAGCGCGTAGCCCTGCAGCCCGGACGAGCGGTTCCCGAGGAACCGGACCGGGTCGAGGGATTCGCGGGTGCCGCCGGCCGAGACGACGACGTGCCGCCCGGCGAGGTCGCGGCCGTCCGCGCCGCGCGCCAGGACGTGCCGGGCGACCTCGAACAGCTCGGCGGGCTCGGGCAGCCGGCCGGGGCCGGTGTCCTTGCCGGTGAGGCGGCCGGAGGCCGGTTCGACGACGACGGCGCCGCGCTCGCGCAGCGTCGCCACGTTCGCCTGGGTCGCGGGGTGCTCCCACATCTCGGTGTGCATCGCGGGGGCGAAGACGACCGGGCAGCGGGCGGTGAGCAGGGTGTTGGTGAGCAGGTCGTCGGCCAGCCCGGCGGCGGCACGGGCGAGCAGGTCCGCGGTGGCGGGGGCGACGAACACGAGGTCGGCGTGCTGCCCGAGCCGGACGTGCGGGACCTCGGCGACGCCGTCCCACACCCCGGTCGAGACCGGTTTCCCCGACAGCGCGGCCCAGGTGGGCTCGCCGACGAAGCGCAGCGCGTCCTCGGTCGGGACGACGGTGACGTCGTGGCCCGACTCGGTGAGCCGCCGGAGCAGTTCGCACGCCTTGTACGCGGCGATGCCGGCGCTCACACCGAGCACGACGCGCGGCTTGGGGGAGGTCATGCCGCCCACTGTGCCATCAGGCGCCCGGCGGGCGCCCGCCGGGGTCGCACGGGCGCTCAGCCCTCGATGGGCTCGGCGTTCAGGAGGCCCTCGCGCGTCTCGCGGAGCGCGATCGACAGGGGCTTCTCCTGGACCTGCGTCTCGACGAGCGGGCCGACGTACTCCAGCAGGCCCTCGCCCAGCTGGGCGTAGTAGGCGTTGATCTGCCGGGCGCGCTTGGCCGCGATGCTCACGAGGCCGTACTTGGTGTCGACGACTTCGAGGAGCTCGTCGATCGACGGGTTGGTGATGCCCTCATTGCTGACTGCCACTCGGTGGCCTTCCCTAGATCTCGCCTGTTGGTTCCCCGCCCGCCGGGCACGGCGGGCGCCACTAGTGAACAGCCATCAAGGCTAGCAGCTCATCGCACACGTCCTGGACGGACGTGTTGACGAGCGTGACGTCGAACTCCTTCTCGGCGGCGAGTTCCACGCGGGCGGCCGCGAGGCGGCGCTCGACGACGTCGGGGGGCTCGGTGCCGCGGCCGGTCAGCCGGCGGACGAGCTCCTCCCAGCTGGGCGGCGCGAGGAACACCAGCCGCGCCTCGGGCATCGTACTGCGCACCTGCCGGGCGCCCTGGAGGTCGATCTCCAGCAGGACCGGCTCGCCGCGCTCCAGGCGCTCCTCGACGGGCCGCCGCGGGGTCCCGTAGCGGTTGCCCGCGAACTCGGCCCATTCGAGGAGCTCCCCCTCGTCGACGAGCCGGTCGAAACCGGCGTCGTCGACGAAGAAGTACTGCACACCGTGGGTCTCACCCGGCCGGGGGGGCCGGGTGGTCACCGAGACCGACAGCCACACCCGGGGGTGCGCTCGCCGGATCTCGGCGACGACCGTGCTCTTGCCGACGCCCGACGGTCCCGACAGGACCGTCAGGCGCCGCGAGAGCGGGCCATGCTGTTCGGAGCCGTCCGGCGCTGCGTCGAACATTCTCATCCGGCCCGTCCGGGGACGTGCCCCCCGCGGGGGGCGGCCGGTGAGGGGAGTCGTTCGGCGCGGGCGCCGGAACCGGACGGGATGGTGCCGGTCACGGGTCGCCCCGGACCGGCCGCGGCGGCATGGCCGCAGCGCCCGTCCGTGAGTCGCGCGTCAGCGGTTCGCACTTCCGCCGAACTCACGCTCCAGGGAGGCGCGCTGGTTGGCGCCGAGGCCCCGCACACGGCGGGACTCGGCGATGCCCAGGCGCTCCATGATCTGCTTCGCACGGACCTTGCCCACACCGGGCAGCGATTCGAGGAGCGCCGACACCTTCATCTTCCCGATGACGTCGTCGGACTGACCCTCTTTGAGAACCTCGGCGAGCGAGGTTCCCCCGTGCTTCAGCTTGTTCTTAACCTCGGCCCGCTCCTTGCGAGCCTTGGCAGCCTTCTCAAGGGCTGCGGCGCGCTGTTCGGGGGTTAGGGGCGGAAGAGCCACGCCGGGTCACCTCAGGTTTCCACTCGACGGAGTCGGACGGGTTGGGAAACTAGCGAGTTCACCGCCCATTAGGCAACGTGAAGTGCCGTTTAGCCCGCCACAAATTCATGAATATCACTCCCCGGAGTGTCCTGAATACAGAGTGTACCCAATCGGGGCCCCTCGGCCGCCCATCCCGGCGCCTTGCTGGGACTTTCGCATGATCGTGAAAATCCCCCCTTTCCGACCCCATACGCGGCACTCGGTACCGATTTGCGGGTGGACCTCGGAGGGGCGCCGCCGTGCCGTTCGGAGCCTTCGCGGACCGTCCGCGGGCCCCGCGGACGCGGCCTGTGAGGTCCCCCACAAGTGATCCCGACCGAGTGACGCTCGTCACGCCGCGCCGTTCCGCACGTCGCGCCGGGAGGGTTACTGTCATCCTCGACAACACCCCCGCCTCCAAGATCGCGCAACTCCCGGAGGGCACCGCCACCGCCCCAGCTCCCCCGCC